>NZ_JBHTZD010000001.1:63777-322388 GCF_042790455.1 Streptomyces sp. NPDC056734 | reverse complement strand
AGGCGTGGTCGCGGGGTCGGCCCCGGTGACGTGCTGAGGCGTGGTCGCGGGGTCGGCCCCGGTGACGTGCTGAGGCGTGGTCGCGGGGTCGGCCCCGGTGACGTGCTGGGTCGAGGTGGCGCGGACGGCCCCGGTGACGTGCTGCGCCGAGGTGGTGCGGTCGGCCGTGGTCACTTGCCGTTCTCCTGTCCGGCCGCTTCGCCGCCGACCTTCACGCCCTCGCGGGCCGCGAGCGCGGCGAGCAGGGCCTGGAGACAGCGGATGTCCTCGGCGGCGCCGGCCGCGCCGGAGCGGACCGGGGCGCCGTCGCGCACACAGGCGGCGAACTCTTCCAGCTGGCGGACGAATCCGGTGTCGTGGCCGTGCTGGAGGGTGGAGTCGTGGCGGACGCCGTTCTCCGCCCGCTCCACCCGCAGTGAGCTGCGTACATCGGTCAGGTAGGGCGCGGCCATGTCCAGCCGCAGCCGTCCGTCGCGGGCCAGCACCGCGATCTCCTCGCCGTACTCGGGGTGGTCCGGCAGCCAGTTCCAGTTCATGACCAGCCTGGCCCCGTCGCCCAGGTCGCCGGTGGCCAGCAGGCACGGCGGCTCCCCCGCGACGGGCCAGGGCCACAGCTCGGCGGAGTCGAAGGCGGTGGGCAGGGTGAAGCCGAGGGCGCGCAGCACCGACAGCTCGTGGATGACGGAGCCGTTGAGGACGTCACGGTAGTAGCCGGCCAGGGCGGCGGGGACCTCGCCGAGGGCCTCGGCGGTGCGGGCGGCCTCGTAGGCCCGCGCCTCCTCGATCACGGTCGGGTCGGCGTCGTCGGCGGGGCGGGTCATGCGCAGGTGCTCGACCTGGGGCTCGTCGGCGGGGTGCAGGACGGTGACGCGGACGGTGCGCGGGGTGTCGAGCGCGGCCAGCTCGGCGGCGGCGACCTCGGTCAGCGGGTCGTACATCTTCATGTAGCCGACCTGGAGGACCAGGCCCCTGGACTCGGCGAGCGCGCCCAGCTCGGTGGCCTCGGCGACGGTGAGGGAGAGCGGCTTCTCGGCGAGGACGTGCTTGCCGGCCTCCAGGGCGGCGCGGGCGGCCTGGGCGTGGGTGCCGGGGGTGGCCAGCAGGACGGCGTCGATGTCCGGGTCGGCCAGGACCGTGCCGTAGTCGTGGGTGGAGCGCACGCCCGCACCGGCCCCCGCGGCCACCTCGGCGGCCCGGGAGGGTGACAGGTCGCACACCGTGGCCAGCTCGAAGAGCGCGCCCAGGCGCCGGACGGCGGGCAGGTGCACCGACTGGGAGATGGTTCCCGCGCCGATCACGGCGAGGCGGAGGGGCGAGCGCACCGACATCTGAGACTTCCTTGGCTCTGCGGACTGAAGGCGGCACGGAGGAACACGGGACGCGCGCCCTGGGGCAGGACGCGCCCGAAGACGGCACGCCCCTGAAAGGGGAACACAAGATTCCGGATCCTCGGTGCTGCTCGGATCATGCAGCAGATCAGACCAGATAGTCCAGAGTTTGCACCAGATTGATATCTGGTCCGACAACTGGTTGCTCTGGTACTTTCCTGTCGTGACCGAACACGACACCCCGCCGGGGGCGGGGCCAGCCGTTCAACTCGCCCACCAGGAACTGGCGCAGCTCCTCGATCGCCGGGTCTGGGTGCCCGGCAGCCGGCTGCCGGGCGAGCGCGCCCTGGCCGCCCGGGTCGGGGTGAGCCGCAACAGCCTGCGGCAGGCTCTGGCGACACTCGAATCCGAGGGGCGGGTCCACTCCTCCGCCCAGCGCGGCTGGTTCGTCTCGACGGATGTGGTCAGTGAGCCCCCGAGCCTGCTGCGGAGCTTCACCGACATCGCCCGCGAGCGCGGACTGCGGCCCACGGCCCGGCTGTTGCACCGCACGGTGCGCCCGGCGACCTACGACGAGTCCGCCCGGCTGCGGGTCGCGCCCGCCTCCGAGGTCCTGGAGATCTCCCGGGTCCGCGGACTCGACGACGTACCCGTCTGCGTCGACACCACGGTGCTGATCCGGTCACGGGCCCCGGGCCTGGAGACCGCCGACCTCACCGACCGCTCCCTCTTCGCGGCGCTGGAGGAGGTCGCCGGGATCCGTGTGATGCGCAGCACATACACGGCCCAGGCGATCGGCGCCGACCCGGCGACGGCCGAGCTGCTACGCCTCCCCGCCGGCGCTCCCGTCCTGGTCGGCGAGGAGGTCACCTGCGATCCGCAGGACATCCCGGTGCTGCTGGGCCGCGCGGTGTACCGAGGTGACGCTTACCGCTTCGAGGCGACGTTGCATCGGACGGCGGACTGAGGGCGGGTGGGGCGGGGCTGCGAGCCATGATCGGAGTCGTGCGTGGGGGCCGTACATGGGAGCCGGGTACGGGACCCGCGTACGGGACCCGCGTACCGGAATCGCGTACCGGAATCGCGCGCGAAAGCTGCGCCGGCGAGCCGCGTCCGAACGCCCCGCAGGGAGCCGCGCGGGAGAGCCGCGCACGAAAGAGGAAGGCACTGTGAGCACCACCGAAGTCACCGCCGCCCTGGATGTCGGCGGAACCAAGATCGCCGCGGGTCTGGTGGCCGCCGACGGCACCGTAGTGCACCGTGAGGAGCGGCCCACGGCGGTCGAGGGCCGCTTGCGCGACCCCGGTCTGGCCGGGACCGTGGCCGCCGCGCGCGCCCTGCTGGCGGAGGCCGGACGGCGTGGGCTCACCGTTGTCGCGCTGGGCGCCGGCTTCCCCGAGTACGTATCCGCGGACGGGCTGCTGACCAGCCGTGAGGTACTCGCCTGGGACGTCCAGCCGCTGAAGCTCCTGCGCGCCGAGCTGCCCGGAGCACCCGTCACGGTCGGCTCCGACGCGCGCTGCGGGGCGCTCGGCGAGGCCCGCCACGGCGCCGGGGCGGGCCTGGACAGCTTCTTCTACGTGTCCCTGGGCACCGGGCTCTCGTCCGCGCTGGTGCTGGGCGGAACTCCGGTACCGGGGCGGCGCGGTGAGGCCATCGCGCTGGGCGAGTTCGAGGTCCCGGCATCGGTCGACCCCGGCTGGCGGGGCAGCCTGGAGGGTTACTGCTCGGGACGCGGCATCGGCGACCGGCGCACCGCCCTCGGCGGGGCCACCACGCCGGGCGCCCGCGAGGTGGCCGAGCTGGCGGATCGCGGCGACCCGGTCGCGGCGCACGTCCTGGCCAGCGCGGGAGCGGCTCTGGGGGCCGTACTCGCGATGACCGTACGGCTGCTGGACCCCGCCGCGATCATCCTCGGTGGCGGCCTCGGCACGGCGCGGGGGCCGTTGCGCTCGGCGATCGACTCCGCCTACACCGAACGCGCCGCGGCCCGCCCCGACGCCCCGCCCCTGCTGACCGCCGCCCTCGGCCCGGCCGCGGGCCTGATCGGCGCGGCCTGCCTGGGCACGGCCTGAGGGAAACCGGCGGCGCCCGCGCTCGGCGGGGCGGCTGGACGAGGGTGCGTACGGGCGCTCCCCTCCCTTGCGGGCCGAACCGGACGAGAGGCTCAGGGCCACAAGAATCGGTGCCAGGTCTTGGGCTGTCCGGCACAACCGAGTGCGTACCGGCACCGTGACGCGCTGGCCCCGGAGGCGGCGTCGACGCAGGTGGCCCGCCAGCCAGGCGTGGCCTGGAGCCGTGCCCCCACCCCCGTACCGCGGCAGATGCCACGCCCGGTGAGCCGCCGAGCTGCGACGAGGGTGCCGCCCTCACCGACCCCTGGGCGGTAGAGGTCGGCAGGCTGGGCGGCTCCGCGCAGATCAGCACGGCACGGGGCGACATCCGGATCACGGAGGCCGTGCGCGGCACGGTCGTGCTCCGCACCCAGTCCGGCGATATCTCGGTCGCCGCCGCGGCGGGCGTCTCGGCCACCCTGGACGCCGGCACCGACCACGGCCGCGTCAGCGACGCCCTCAAGAACGACGGCACCGCCGAACTCGGCATCCGCGCCACCACCTCCCGGGGTGACATCGACGCCCGCAGCCTCCGAAGGGGCAGAACGAGGACTGCCCGGCCGGGCCCACCGCTATCGGGTTCCGGCCCGTCGTCGCCGAGGCCCCGCCTCCGGGGTGGCCGGGCGGCGCCCGGGTTCAGGGGAGGCCCGGTGGCCGGTGGATCTCGCGGAGTCCCATCGCCGCGGGAGGCGGGAGAGGGGCGGGGCGCTGCGCCTGGAATGCCTGGAAGAGATAGGCGAGCAGGCGCCGGGAGGCGGCGAGGGCGATCTCCCGGGGTTGTCCGACGAAGCCGCTGTTGGCCAGGAGCAGGAGGGTGATGTCTGCGGGGTCGAAGTCGGCGCGCAGTTGTCCGGCCTCGCGGGCGCGCTGGACCAGCCGCGCCAGGCTCTCTTCGGCGCGGTCGCGTTCGCGTTCGTGATCGAGGGAGCCGGGGAACTGGTCCAGGAATACGGGGGTGAAGCCGCGGTCGGTCACCTGCGTGGTGCACACCTCCTTGAGGAAGGTGTACAGGCCGCGCCCGGGATCAGGGTCGGCAAGGGCGTCGTCGAGGGCTGCCGCGCACAGGGCGAGTTGCTCGGCGAAGGCGGCGGTGGCGAGCGCGGTGCGGGTGGGGAAGCGGCGGTAGAGGGTGGCCACGCCGACTCCGGCGCGACGGGCGACGGCGCTCATGGGGGCGTCGATGCCCTGGGCCGCGAACACCTCGCGCGCGGCTTCGAGGATGCGTTCCCGGTTGCGCCGGGCATCGGCGCGCAGGTCCGCCGGGTCCGCGTCGCCGGGCACGTCACCGGTGGGCACCTCGCCGGTGGGCACGTCGCTCGCGGGCACGTCACCGACGGGCCCGGACGGCTTGTGAGACGGCTGAGCAGGCAATGTCTCTCACTTCGAGCTAAACGGACGAGGTCGTCCACTTACCGGTCTAGCGTGAGCGTACCAGCGGGCGCACACAGCGCCCGTGCGGCTCCGAGACGCGACACGGGACGAGATCATGAGCGACATGCGCGCAGCCCTCTTCGACCGCTACGGCCCCCCGGAGGTCCTCTACGTGGGCAGGAGGCCGACGCCCGTCCCCACGCCCGACGAGGTGCTGGTGCGGGTGCAGGTGGCCGCCGTCAACGGCGGGGACCTGCTCGGCCGGGCCGGGAAGGTGCGCCTGGTGACCGGTCGCGCTGTCCCCCAGGCGAGCGGAATCGACTTCGTCGGGGAGGTCGCCGAGGTCGGTCCGTCGGTCACGGGAGTGCGTGCCGGGGACCGGGTGTGGGGGCTGCTGGGGCGCAGGACGGGCAGCATGGCCGAGTACGTCGCCGTACGCCCCCGCCAGATCGCCCCCGCCCCGCGGAATCTCACCCCGGTGCAGGCCGTCTCCCTGCTCGCGGGCGGGACGACGGCGGTGACCGCCCTGCGTGAGAAGGCCGTCATCAAACCCGGTGAGCGGCTCCTGGTACGTGGGGGCAGCGGAGGTGTGGGCAGTGTCGCGGTGCAGCTCGGCAAGCTCTTCGGTGCCCATGTCGTCGCTCTCGCGGGCGCGAAGAACCTCGACTTCGTCCGCGGCCTGGGCGCCGACGAGGCATTCGACCACCGCACGGCCCGCCTTTCCGAGCTGGGCCGTTTCGACGTCATCCTCGACACCGCCGGCACCCGGCAGTCCCGCGTACGCCGCCTGCTGGCACCCGGCGGGCGCATGGTCGCCGTCACCATCGACTTCGACAGGATCCTCGCGAGCCTTGCCACCATCCTCGCGTCGAGCGTCCACGGGAGCGGACGCATACGCGCCTTCAGCGGCAACCCCGGCACCGGGCTGCTGACCGAGATCACCCGCTACGCGGAGCGCGGCGACATCGTCCCCGTCGTGGACACCGTCCACCCTCTCGACCGGATCGCCGACGCCCACCGGGCCCTGGAAGCCGGTGGCGTCCGCGGCAAGCATGTCGTCCAGGTCGCCTGAGGGGGCGAACACCTCGGCGAGCCACCCGGCGGACAGGAAGACGCCCCCCTCGTCCCGACCAGGCTTCCTGAAAGGCGGTTCCGCATGAGGCCGGGTACTCCCGGCACTCAACACAAAGACGCGCTCCCCGTTCTCACCGGAGAGGGGGGTCAGGTCCCTTCCCCGGAAGCACCGCCCGTAACTGCCTCGAACGGGACGTCGCTGTTGAGGTAGCGCCCCGGCGAGATGCCGACCGTTCGCCGGAACGCCGCGAGGAAGGCGCTCGCTGTCGCGTAGCCCACGGTGTGCGCGACCCGGGAGACGGGCTGGCCCTCCGCGAGCAGGGGAAGGGCTGCGCGCAGCCGGACATGGGTGCGCCAGCGGTCGAAGTGCATGCCGGTGTCATGGACGAACAGCCGGGTCAGGGTGCGTCGGCTCACCCCGATGGCCCGTGCGTGTGCCTCAAGACTCCGGGTGTCCGCGGGGTTGGTGAGCAGCGCGTCCGCCACGGCGCGAACGCGGTCGTCGGTGGGGTGCGGGACATCGATGGGGGTGGCCGGGAGCGGGCGCAGCAGATCCACGACGACCGCTTCGGCCCGTAGCCGCTCGCCGTCGGGAAGGGTTTCGCGGCTGAGGTGGGCGATGAGATGGGCCAGCAGGCCGTCGACGCCGACCGGTGTGGGGACGGCCCAGTCCAGCTCGCATCTGTCGGGTTCGAAGTAGAGGCTGCACAGCACCGCCTCCCGGGTCGCACCCGTCCGGTGGACCACTCCCCCGGGCAGCCACAGCGCCCGGCTGGGCGGCAGGACCCAGTACGCGTCTCCGACGGCGACGCCCAGCACACCACGCCGCGCCCAGGCCAGCTGGTGCTGTGGATGGCTGTGCGGGACGAACCACTGCCCGTACGCCATCGGAAGGTTCCCGACGACGATCGCACCCACCCCGGGCGGTACGGCACTCACGACGGCCTTGGTCATGGCTCCGAGTCTAGGTCCGTCCATGTCCTCAACGCGATATGACCTGGCCCCGTAGCGCATCGCGGACAGCGAGGCCCGCGCATAGCGTCGTGCGCATGCCGATCGATCACCCACCGCGCCCCGGGCGCCACCGCAGTGCACAAGGGCCGTTCACCAGGACGGGAGACATGGCATGAAGCCGGTACCGGCCACGGGCGAGGCGCTCGGGCGCCGCGGTCCGGCGCTGGTGGTGCTGTGCTTCGTGCAGTTCATGCTCGTCCTGGACGACAACGTGGTGAGCGTGGCGCTGCCCAGTGTGCGGGAGGATCTCGGCTTCAGCACCGCGGGTCTGGCCTGGGTCGTCAACGCCTACTTCCTCGCCTTCGGAGGGCTGTTGCTGCTCTTCGGCCGCATGGCCGACCTGCTGGGCCGCAGACGCGTCTTCCTCACCGGTGTGGCGCTGTTCGGCGCGGCGAGCCTGGTCTGCGGGCTCGCGCAGGAGCCCTGGCAGCTGGTGGCCGGGCGGTTCGTGCAGGGCGCGGGAGCGGCCATGGCCAGCCCGGCCGCACTGGCCCTGATCGCGCTGCTGTTCCCCGGTACGAAGGAGCGTGCCAGGGCGTTCGCCGTCTGGGGCGGCATCGCGGGCCTCGGCGGCACCACGGGTCTGGTGATCTCCGGTGTGCTGACCGGCCTGGCGTCCTGGCGCTGGATCTTCCTGATCAACCTGCCGGTGGCCCTCGCGGCCGTCGTGCTGCTGCCGCGCCTGGTCCCCGAGAGCAGGTCGGGGCGCGCGGTGCGCCTCGACGTACCCGGTGCGGTTCTCGGCACCGGTGCCGTGGTCTGCCTGGTCTACGGCCTCCTCCACAGCGGGGAGTCGGGCTGGGGCGAATCGGCCACGGTGGGCCCCCTGGTCCTGGCCGGGGTCCTGGCCGCCGCGTTCGTCGCGGTCGAGACGCGGACCGCCGAGCCGCTGGTGCCGTTGGCGTTCCTGTCCTTCCGCTTCCGCGCCGTCGCCAATGGGGCGACGCTGCTCTTCTCCGCCGCGATGTACGCGATGGCCTTCCTGCTGATGGTGCATCTCCAGACCCTGCTGGGCTACGGCCCGCTCACGGCCGGACTCGCCTATCTGCCCTATGGCGCGGGCATCCTCGCGGGCATGTGGCTCTCGTCCAGGGCAGTGGCACGGCTCGGCATGCGCTCGGCTCTCGTCCTGTCGTTCCTGATCAGCGCGGCCGGACTGCTGCTGCTGTCCGGGGTGGCGCCGGGCGATGGCTACGCCTGGGGAGTACTGCCCGGGATGCTCGTCACCAGCCTCGGAAACGGACTGGCGCTGCCCGCCCTGACCATCGCCGCGCTCACCGGCACCACCGAGGAGAACGCCGGACTCGGATCGGCCGTCCTCAGCTCCGTCCAGCAGGTCGGCGGCGCCGTGGGGGTGGCGGTGCTCGTCGCCCTGGCCGCACGGGAGGACGGCACCGCGCACGCCGCGACGGAAGGCTTCCGGCTCGCGCTGATCGTCGCTGCCGCCCTCCTCGCACTCGGCGCCGTCCTCATAGCCGCTCTGCTCGGGAAGAATCACCGCCCAGCCGATGCGCTCGATGCCGCACCGACTCCGGTCGGCCGCGCCTAGCCACCCCGCCCTTGGAGCGCCGGTCAGTGGGGTCGCGGGCCCACCGGGCGAGTGGGGGCGCCGGGGAGGTGCTGGTCGGCGCTGTCGGTGTCCAGAACATCCTGGACGGTGAGGTAGCTGCCGGAGCGGTGGTCGGCGGCGCCGTCCAGCAGGGCCATGACGGCGTCCACGGCCCGGTGGACGGGGGTGCCGTGTCCGTCGGCGAGCTGGTTCCGCACCCAGGTGCTGCGCCGCGCGTGCCACGGGGAGACGGGGGCGGCGGCGAGAGCCGTGGTGCTCAGTCCGATCGGCAGCAGGCCCGGGTGCAGGCTGAACGCCTGGATGTTGTGTGCGCGTGCCTCGTACGCGATGTTCTCGATGTACTTGATCCCGGCGGCCTTCGACACCGAGTACGCGGACAGGGTGGGCCATCGATGGTGTCCGGCGGCGCTGCTGATGCTGACGATCCGTCCGGAGCCCTGACGGACCATGTGCGGCAGGACGGTGTGGGCGGTGGCCGCGGTGGCGAGGAGGTTGGCGCGCACCGCGGACCACCAGTCGTCCAGGGGCAGTTCCCAGGTCGGGCCGACCGGTCCCTCGACACCCGCGTTGGCGATCAGCGCGTCGATGCGTCCGTGGGCGGCGATGAGCTGTCCGGTGGCCTCCTCCGCACCGGCGGGGTCCGCCGCGTCACAGACCAGGGGCACGACCTCGGCTCCGGTGGCGGCGAGCCGGTGGGCCAGGGCGTGCAGTGTGTCCGATGTACGGGCGGTGATGCCCAGGCGGGTGCCTCGGGCGGCGAGTGACTGGGCCAGGGCGGTCCCCAGGCCGCCGGTCGCTCCGGTCAGCAGGACGACGGGGCCGGTGGGCGCCGCTGTCGTTGTCGGTGTCATGGCGTGCTCCTGGATCGGGGGCGCGGGCACGGCAGTCGCCGGGCGCGGGCTCACCCTCCCTGCCCGGAGGATTCGGCGAACTCCCGCCGCAGGGCCGGGCGGTCGAGCTTGCCCACCGGGGACAGCGGCAGGTGGGTGACGAAGTCGATGGTGCGCGGGACCTTGTAGCGGGCCAGCAGGGTGCGGCAGTGCTCGATGAGTTCCTCGCTGCTGGGGGCGGCCCGGGGGCTGTCGAGGACGACCAGTGCGTGGGGGACCTCGCCCCGGTCGGGGTCGGGGCGGCCCAGTACGGCGACGTCCCGCACCGCCGAGTGACAGCGCAGTGCTTCCTCGACCTCTCCTGGCTGGATGGTGTAGCCGCCGGTCATGATGGCGTCCTTGCTGCGGCCGACGATCCGTACGCAGCCGTGGGCGTCGCGGGTGGCCAGGTCCCCGGTGTGCAGCCAGCCGTCGCTGTCGGCGGCCGGCTGGACCTGCCGGGAGGTGTTCCGGTATCCGGCGGTCACCTGCGGCCCCCGGACCCACAGTTCACCCTCCTGCCCTCGGGGACTCTCCGTCTCGGGGTCGGTCGGGTCCACGACCTTGACCTCAACTCCGGGCAGCGGCACGCCCACACTGTCGAGGCATCGCGGGAGGTCTTCGGCCGCGCACAGTCCGGCCCCGGACAGCTCGGTCATGCCCCAGCTCTGCACCAGCGCGATGCCCGTGCGCTGCTGCCACTGCGCGCGCAGTGCCTGGGGCGCCTGCTGGCCTCCGCTGAGGCACCGGCGCAGGTGCGGTAGGGCGGGCGGGCTGTGCTGCTGGAGCGGGGGTGTGCGCAGGATCCGTGCGTACAGGGTGGGGACGGCTTCGAGGATGGTGACGCCGTGGCTCTGGAGGAGCCGCACCCACTGTTCGGGCCCGCAGGAGGCGGAGACGATGAGGGTGGCTCCGGCCAGCAGGGTGCTGACCGCGGCGAGGTGGCCGTAGGTGTGGGCCAGCGGCAGCGGGACGGCCACCATGTCCTGGGGTCGGCGGTGCCGGCGGTGCCAGATGCCGGTGGCCAGGTACAGCGACCGCTCACTCTGTACGACGCCTTTGCAGGCCCCGGTGCTGCCGGAGGTGTGCATGATCAGGCATGGGTCCTGCGGGTGGGGGGTCTGGACGGCCGTGGGCATGGGCGCGGGGACTGCCGGTGCCGGCAGCGCTGTGGGCCGGGCGGCGGGGTCAAGGGTGTGGACGTGGGTGGACAGGCGCAGTTCCCGGCACAAGGCGGCCATCTCGTCGGCGCGCTCCGGTGTGGTCAGCAGGTGCCGTGGCCGGGAGCTGGTCAGGACCTTGGTGATCTCGGCCCGGGTGAGCGCGGCGTTGAGCGGCGCGACGACCGCGCCGCTCTTCAGTGCGCCCAGGTAACCGCCCAGCCAGGCGGCGCTGTTGGGCAGCAGCAGGGCGGTGCACAGCTCCCCGGCCGCCTCTCCCGATGTGTCCCCCGGTGCCTCGGCGTGGTCACCCAAAACCCTGGCGATCCGATCGGACCACAGGTCAAGAGCGCTGTAGGTGACGGGGCCCAGGTCGTCCACCACAGCCGGGCGGTCGGCCCCGCTGGTGAGGGCGGTCAGGAGCTTTTGCCGGAACATGCGATTCCTTCGGGGGTGAGCAGCGGAAGCTCGGCGATGTCGACGGCGGAGGCGTTCGCGCGGCCCACGGCCGGCCGTGCGGAGATCAGGCAGGGGTTGAACCGTTCCTCGATGCACATCACCGGGCCGGCGGCCGCGTGCAGGAGGTAGGTCTTGGCCGCACAGCGCAGCGCGTCGCCGGTCAGTGGCCAGCGGGAGGTTCCGACACGCAGGATCCGCCGCCGGGGAAACAGGCCGACCGCGGCCAGCGCGAAGCCGATCGGGCGGGTACGGTCGGTGGCCACCTGGTCGATGCGCCGGTCCACGCCGAGGCGCAGGACCATGGTGTTCTCCGACACCGCTTCACCGGCCGGCAGGGCCAGAGTCGTACGCCGGATCAGGAACCGGTCCGCCGCAGTACTGTCCAACAAGGCGCCGACCACAGGAGATACGGAGCCGCTGGCCACGGTGGACAGGTGTGTCACCCGTACCTCCAGGGGCGTGCCGAGGGTTGCCTCCAGCAGCGGGGTGGTGAGTCCGTCGCTGATCAGGAGCATGCGGGTGGCGGCGGAGTCGAAGGCGCGGACCGCCCGCGCGAGACGCTCCCGCTCCGGTGCGGTGGTTAAGGAGGCTGGGGTGGCTGCGGCGATGTTCGCCGCACCAGGGGCCATCGAGGGCACGGAGTCCACAGAGCGCGCAGGCATGGCCATAGGGGCCTTCCGGGTCGACGGGAGTCATCATGCGCGGCAGATGATCTCCCCACGCGCGGCAAACGCTATAGAACGCACGAAGACACCTGAGCCCCCACGTCAACCGGCTCCGGCCGAAGACGCGCACCGGACACGGGGGTGAGAGCGCCGAAGCATGGCTGTGGCCCGGCCGGACCGAGCGAGCCCGGAA
Organism: Streptomyces sp. NPDC056734; assembly: GCF_042790455.1. NCBI lineage: Bacteria > Bacillati > Actinomycetota > Actinomycetes > Kitasatosporales > Streptomycetaceae > Streptomyces > Streptomyces sp. NPDC056734. The sequence goes on along the minus strand of NZ_JBHTZD010000001.1, from coordinate 310,571 downwards.
ACACACATTCACCCATATCAGCTACAGCACAGGCCCCATGACTCCGGTTCGCCGCCCGTCGGTCGGGCTCTGCGGCCGGCCGAGTGCGGTACTGGCGTGGCGGACGGCTGCCGCCACGTCGGTCAGAGGAGACGTCGGAGGGTGCCCAGCCCCAGCAGAAGAAGAAGCGGAAGCAGCAGAAGAAGAAGCGAAGTCACATCACGCCACGGCGGTCCCCTCAAGCTCGACCAGTTGCCCGGGGATCGCCAGTCGGGTCACCCCCAGCATCGTCGTGGTCGGCGCCACCCCGGCGGCGCCCAACCGCGCTGCCAGCACCCCGTAGTGCTGGAACAGCACATCGACGTCCGTCGTGTAGACGTTGAGCCGGACCAGGTTCGCGAGAGACATGCCGGCCTCGCCGAGCACGGCCTCCAGGTTGTCGATGCTCAGTGTCAACTGTGCCGCCATGTCGCCGTCATGCCGGGGCCTGCCGTCGCCGCCCGTCGCCGTCTGACCCGAGATGTACAGGGTCCGGGTGTGCCCGGTGACGACCTCACCCTGGTTGAATCCCAGGTCCGCCGACCATGTCACCGGGTTGACCGCCGTTCGTTCCACTGTCACATCAGCTCCGTTCGATTCGCTGGAAGTACGCACATCAGCCGTGCGCCGATGTCGTGTCAGTGAGCCGAGCCTCCCAACAAATCACGACACCCTCGGTCACGTATTCCGGTAGCGTTCCGGCATGCGTGCCGACCGGCTGATTTCACTGGTGCTCCTGCTGCGCCAGCGCGGTCGGATGACCGCGGACACGCTCGCCCGTGAGCTGGAGGTGTCCACTCGTACCGTGCTGCGCGACATCGAGGCGCTGTCCGCCGCCGGTGTCCCGGTGTATGCCGAACGCGGACGGCACGGCGGTTTCGCGTTGCTGCCCGGTTTCCGGACCGAGCTGACGGGGCTGAACCACGACGAGGCCCTCGCCCTGCTGACCGCCGGATCGGCGCGCGGGGAGAAGGTGTTCGGGCTCGGCTCGGCGCTCGCCTCGGGTATGCGCAAGGTGGTCGACGCACTGCCGGAGAGCCACCGGGCCACCGCGAGCGACGCGGCCCAGCGCTTCCTCGTCGACCCGGAGACCGACCTGCTCTCCCGCCGGCTCGTCACTGAGCGGGTACCGGACACCACCATGATCGAGGTCCGGCGCGCGGTGCTCGCCGGGCACAAGCTGCGCATCCACTACGCGGCCGCGGGCCAGCGCCCGAAGTGGCGCACGGTGGATCCGATCGGCCTGGTCACCGTACGCGAGCAGGGCTACTTGCTGGCCACGAGATCGGGTGCGGACCGCACCTACCGGTTGTCCCGGGTCCTGTCCGCCGAGGAACTCCCCGACCCGGCACAGCGGCCCAACCGCGTCGATCTGGACCGGATCTGGCGTGAACGCTCGGCGCGGTTCCTCTCCGGCGGGGACCACCTCACCGTGCTGGTACGGGTGGACCCGGCGCGGCGGGAGGATCTGCTGGACACCGTACTGGCCGTCCGCGCGGAGGAACCCGACGCCGATGGCCGGCTGCGGCTGGAGGTGACCTTCCAGGATCCGCGACACGCCGAATGGGCGCTGTGGCGGCTCGGCACGGACGCCGAGGCCCTGGCCCCACAGTCCTTGCGCACCTCCCTGCACCACCGCGCCACCGCGATGGCCACCCACTACGCGGACTCAACGGAGGCATGCGGAACGCCTGCGGACTCTGTCGAGTGAGGGCGAGTCCGGCGGCGGTGCGGAAAAGAGAGTGACCGCCGGACCGGGCGTCGCTAGTGTCCTCTGCCGACGCCTATATGGGTGGTGGAGTTGCTCTCTCTCGGTTCACGGCGCTCTGCGGTGCGTTCGCTGTTACGGCTGTGGCCGTACGTGAGGCCGGTGCGGGGCCGGTTGTTCGTGGCGGTGCTGCTGGCGGTGATGGCTTCGTGCCTGGCTCTGGTGGTGCCGTTGGTGCTGAAGTGGCTGGTGGACGGTCCGGTCAGCGACGGAGATACGGCGGGGATGTGGCTGGCCGGCGGACTCCTGCTGTTCCTGGGGGTCGTCGAGGCCGGCGTCTTCGGGGTGCGTCGTCGGCTGGTGGCGCGTCCGCTGGCGGCGGTCGAGGCATCGATGCGCGGCCGGCTCCATGACCACCTCCAGCGTCTGCCCGTCGCGTTTCACGACCGCTGGTCGTCGGGCCAGCTCGTGTCGCGAGGCACCGCGGATCTCCAGTCGTTACAGGGCTTTCTGACGCTGGCACTGCCGTTCCTGGTGGTCAACGGCGCCACACTGCTGGTGGGCTGCGTACTCCTGCTGGCACAGCAGTGGGTGCTCGGTCTGATCCTGCTGGCTCCCGTGCTGCCCCTGCTGGCGCTGTGTTCCTTCCTTGAGACGCGCTACGGGCTCGCGGCACGCCGGGCGAGGGAACAGGCCGGCGATCTGACCACGATGGTGGAGGAGTCGGTGCTGGGCTTCCGGGTCGTCAAGAGTTTCGGCCATCACCACAGGCTGACTCGGGCGTTCCGGCAGCGGGCGCTACGGATGCGCGGTACGGAACTGGCCAAGGCTCGTCTGCTGGCAGCCCTGTCCACGCTCCTCGCGGTCCTCCCGGACGGGTCGCTGGGGGCCGTACTGGTGCTGGGCGCGGTGGAGGTGGCTGACGGTGTGCTGTCGGCCGGGACCCTCCTGGCCTTTCTCGCCATCGCGATGGAACTGCGCCCCGCGGTCGCGTCGACGGGGTCGCTGCTCGCGATGAGCAGCGACGCGGCCGCCGCGGCCGACCGCTACTTCGAGGTGATGGACGAGCCCGCCCCGGCCGAGCACACGCGGGCGCGCCTCACCCACCGAGCCGGGCCAGGGGCGGAGACCGAGGACGGGTCCGGGGCAACCGCGGCCGACCTGGTCATCGAGGACGTGGAGTTCCGCTACCCGGACGCGTCGCCCGGTGATCCGCCGCTGCTCCAGGGCGTCAGTCTGCGGATAGCGCCCGGCGAGACCGTGGCCCTGGTGGGCGCCACCGGCAGCGGCAAGAGCACCCTGGTCGCCCTGGTGCCCCGCCTGCACGAGCCGACCGGCGGCCGGATCCTCCTCGACGGGACCGACGTGACGGCACTGACACGCGCCGGGCTACGGCGTCAGGTCGCGGTCGCCTTCGAGGAGCCCTCGCTGTTCTCCACGACGGTCGCCGAGAACGTACTGCTGGGAGGCGGGCACGCCGACGAGGCGGATCTCGCCAGGGCGCTGCGCATCGCCCAGGCGGACGGCTTCGTCCAGACGCTCCCGGACGGTGTCCTGACCCACGTCGGCGAGCAGGGCATGAGCCTGTCCGGCGGCCAGCGTCAGCGGCTGGCGCTGGCTCGGGCCGTCGTCGGCCGGCCCCGCCTGCTCGTCCTCGACGATCCGCTCTCCGCGCTGGACATCCACACCGAATCGCTCGTCGAAGCGGCGCTGCGGCAGGTGCTGGCCACCACGACGGCCCTGGTCGTCGCACACCGGCCGTCCACCGTGCTGCTCGCCGACCGGGTCGCGCTGCTGTCCGGCGGCCGGATCACCGCTGTCGGCACCCATGACGACCTCCTGCGCACCTGCACCGAATACACCTCCCTGATGAGCACGTTGGCGGGCTACGGGGGTGACGCGCCGTGATCCGATCGGGCACCGGGCATCACGGCGACCCGTGGGAGACGGACGCCCCCGAGGGAGCGGCCCGATCCCTGCTGGCGTCCCTGCTGCGCCCGCACGCGCGCCGCCTGTGGCTGGCCGGGGCCCTGGTGCTGCTCCAGCGGGGCGCGGCGCTGACGGGCCCGCTGCTGGTGGCGTACACGATCGACCGAGCGGTTCCGGCCTGGAGCGGGGGCGACCGTGGGCCGATGAGCACCGTCGCGATCGGCTACCTGTTCTGCGCGGCGGCCTCCGGCGCCCTCCAGTACGCCTTTGTCGCGGTGTCCGCCCGGATCGGCCAGGATGTGCTGCTCGACCTGCGGGTCCGCGTGTTCGGGCACGCCCAGGGACTGGGTCTGGACTTCCACGAGCGCTACACCTCGGGCCGTCTCACCTCCCGGCTCACCACGGACGTCGAGGCGCTGCGCGCACTGCTCGACGAGGGGTTGGCGGCGATCGTCACCGCCGCCGTGTCCACCGTCTGCATCACCGCCGCGCTGCTGTATCTCGACCCGCCCCTGGGTGTCGCGGCGGTGCTGGTCATGGGACCGCTCGCCTGGACCATGCGGTCCTTCCGGCGCCGTTCGACGCGTATCTACCGCAGGAGGTCGAGCGCGATCGCCGCCGTCATCGCGAGACTCGCCGAAAGCCTGGGCGGCATCCGTACGGTCCAGGCGTTCCGGCGGGAGGGCGCCAACTCGGCCGCGTTCGCCGTCCTCAACGGCGAGCACGAGCGGTCGAACGGCGATGCCGGTCTGGAGATGGCCCGTTATGTCACCTCCTCACGGCTGGTGGCCAACGTCGCCGTCGCCCTGCTGGTGATGTGGGGTGCCTCCCGGGTCGTCTCCGGCGGACTGGAGCTGGGGGTGTTCGCCGCAGCCGTCCTCTACCTGCGGCAGCTCTACGACAACCCCCTCAGGCTCGGCGGGGTCGCCGACGCCCACCAGTCGGCGACCGCGTCCCTGGAGAAGCTCGCCGCGCTGCTCGCCCAGCGGCCCACCGTCCCCGAACCACCCGACCCGAGGCCCCTGCCGCCACTGGCGGCCCACAGCCGGGGGCGCTCGGTGACTTTCGAGAACGTGAGCTTCGCCTACCCCACCGGCAGGCCAGTACTGTCCGGCTTCAGCCTTCGCATCCCCGCCGGTCAGACCGTCGCCGTGATCGGCGCGACCGGGGCCGGCAAGTCCACCGTGGCCAAGCTGCTGGCCCGCTTCCACGACCCCGTGGCCGGACGCGTCCTCATCGACGGGGCGGACCTGCGGCAGCTGTCCACAAGTGAGCTGCGCCGGACGGTGACCATGGTGCCGCAGGACGCTTTCCTCTTCTCCGGCACGGTGGCCGAGAACCTCGCCATGGGACGGCCCGAGGCCGATGCCGGGGCGCTCCTCCGCGCGGCGCGGGACATCGGGGCGCACGACGTCATCGCCGCGCTGCCGGACGGCTACGACACCGACGTCCGTGCCCGCGGCACCCGGCTCTCGGCGGGCCAGCGGCAGCTCATCGCCCTGACCCGCGCCCTGCTCGCCGAACCCGCCATCGTGATCCTCGACGAGGCGACCTCCTCCCTCGACCTCCCCACCGAGCGCACCGTGCACCACGCGATGCGCACCATGCTCCGCGACCGCACAGCCCTGGTCATCGCCCACCGCCTGTCGACCGTCCAACTCGCGGACCGGGTGCTGGTGGTGGACGACGGACGTCTGGTGGACGACGGTTGAGGCCCGAGGACGGATCAACCGCCGTGCCCTGACTTGGCGTTGACAGTCACCGTGATCGGCGCGACGGTGAAGGTCCTCTTGTGATCCGAGACCGGAGGTCCCCTTGACCGGTTCGTCAGTACCTCGTTCGGACACCGATCTCGTCGAACGCGCGCGTGGGCTCCGGCCGCTCATCCGCGCGCACGCCGCGCGCACAGAGCGACAGCGGCGGGTGACGGGCGAGGTCGTCGAGGCTCTCACGGGCGCCGGGATCCACCGGATGAACGTCCCGCGCCACTACGGGGGTTACCAGTCCTCGCTGCGGACTCAGGTCGACGCGCTGAGCGAGGTCTCCGCCGCGTGCGGGTCGGCCGGGTTCATGGCGCTGATCCAGGCCGGGTGTGCGTTCATCGCGGCCCTGTTCCCCGACGAGGCGCAGGACGAGATCTTCACCCGTCCCGATGTACGGGTGGGTGGCACCCTCATCCCGGGTTCGAAGGCCGTTGTGGTGGACGGCGGCTATGTGGTGAGCGGAAACTCACCCTTCGCGACGGGCTGTCAGGACGCCGACTGGCATCTGCTGACCGCGCTGGCCGACACCGGGGAGGGCCCGCCGGAGGTGCTGTGGCTGGCGATCCCCATGTCCGAGCTGACGGTGCTGGACGACTGGGACGTCTCCGGGCTGGCCGGGAGCGGCAGCAACACCGTCGTGGCCCGGGACGTCCATGTGCCCGCCCATCGGGTCCTGCCGGTGGGTCCGTTGCTGGCGGGCGCGTTCCCGTCGCGGCGAGGCAGCGACGATCCGTTCTACCGGATGCCGGTGCTGCTGATGTTCTGTGCCTGGGCGGCGGCCGGCGCCCTCGGTCTGGCGCGGGCGGCTCTGACGGAGTTCGGGGAGCGCATCCATCAGCGGGGCATCACCTACACCTTCTACGAGCGTCAGCACGAGGCCCCGGTGACGCATCTCCAGTTCGCCGAGGCCGCGATGAAGGTCTCCGCCGCGGAACTGCTCACCGGCGACTTCGTGGCGCTGATCGAGTCCAGGGCGGCCGGCGGAGAACCGTACACGACTCAGGAGCGGGCCCGGGTCAGGGCACAGTGCGGGTATGTGACCCGGCTGTGCAAGGAGGCCGCCGACCTGATCGGGTCCGCTTCGGGTGCCTCGTCCCTGCACCGGGAGGCACCGCTCCAGCGGATCGTGCGGGACCTGAACGCCCTGAGCCTGCACTCGTTCGTCAACCCCGCCGCCAACCTGGAGCTGTACGGCAGGGTGCTGTCGGGGCTCGACGCGGGGACGCCCTTCCTCTAGGAGTGCTTCAGCGCACCGGGCCGTTCAAGAAGGGCGCTTCAGGGGATACGGGCTCCCGCGCCGCTGACCTGGACGCGCGGGTCGCCCGCCCGCAGGGTCACGGTCAGCTCGCCGGGGCGGCCCATGTCCTCGCCCTGGTGCAGGGTGAGGACGGTGTCCTCGGGGACGAGGCCCAGCTCGCGTGCGTAGGCGCCGAACGCGGCGGCGGCAGCGCCGGTCGCCGGGTCCTCCACGACACCGCCGACGGGGAAGGGGTCACGGACGTGGAAGACGGTGGCCGACTCCCGCCACACCAACTGGACGGTGGTCAGGTCCAGGCGGCGCATCACGGCTTCGAGGCGTGTGAAGTCGTACGCGAGATCCGCGAGGCGTTCGCGTGTCGCCGCCGCGAGAACGAGATGGCGGGCACCGGCGAAGGCGATCCGGGGCGGGAAGGCCGGGTCGAGATCGGCGGACGGCCAGCCGAGCGCGGCGAGCGCCTCCGCGAGGTCGGCCGCGGCGATCTCCTCGATGTGCGGCTCGACGCTGGTGAGGGTGGCCCGGACCGTCCCGCCCTTCCCGGTCACCTCCACGGGCACGGTGCCCGCGCGCGTCGCGAACAGCAGCTTGCCGGGGCCGGTCCGCTCGGCGAGTGCGACGGCGGTCGCGATGGTGGCGTGCCCGCAGAACGGCACCTCGGCCCTGGGGCTGAAGTAGCGGATGCGGTACGCCCGCCCCTCGTCACCGCCGAGTCCCTCCGGGGGCGCAGTCAGGAACGCGGACTCCGAGTAGCCGAGATCGGCGGCGATGGCCAGCATGTCGCTGTCGCTGAGGGCGGTGGCGTCCAGGACGACGCCTGCCGGGTTGCCGCCGCCCGGGTCGCTGGAGAAGGCGGTGTAGCGCAGTACCTCGGGTCGCGGCGCGTTCGTGGTCATGCCGGTGGCAACGCGGGGTGTGGCCGTGGTCATTCCCGGGTGGGGGCGGGTCCGTGCGCTGGTCGCCTCGCGTGCTCGTGCGGGCGTACCACTCGCCGGGTCGGCCTCATCCTTCGCGCGGTGTGGGCCATTCCTGCCCAGGGCCGGGGCGTGGAGTTGCCGAGGGATGTCCGGTCATGGGCTCGGCGGCGGCGGATTCCGCGAGCGGAGGCGGGGGAGGTGTCGCCGGGGTGGGGGCGGCCGCGAGGAGGCTGACGTCGTCGCGGGCCCAGTCGAGGGGGAACCGTTCGGCGGCCGCGTACAGGGCGGTGACGGCGGCCTGTGGCGCGGGCTCGCTCAGGTCGGCGAGGACGCGGGCGACCCGGTCGCCGCCGAACTGCTCACCGCTGCCGCTGCGGCCCTCGGTGAGGCCGTCCGTGGACAGCACCAGCAGATCGCCGGGTCCCAGGCGCGTGGTGCGGGTCTGCCAGGTGCCGGGCGGGGCCGCCAGGAACGGGTGGACGAAGGGGCCGGTGGTCTCCAGGCGCTCGACCGTGCCGTCGGCCCGCCGCAGGAAGGGCTCCTCATGACCGGCGTTCACCCAGTGGACAGTGGTGCGTTCCGGGTCCAGGACGGCGATGGCCAGGGTCGTGAAGCGTTCTTCCTCACCGGCCAGGGCGTGGTGCGCGGCGCGCACCACTGCCTCCAGACCGGCACCGAGCCGCAGGCTCACCATCACGACGCTCTTGAGGCGCACCGCCAGCAGTCCGGCGGCGACCCCGTGCCCGCAGACATCGCCCAGGAAGACGGCGGTGGTCCCGCCGAGGAGCGGCACGGCGCCGAGATAGTCGCCCGCGATCAGGCCCTCGGCCGCGCGCACATCGCCGGCCACCACGACCCCGGGTCCCGGCTCCTCCAGGTCGGCCAGGATCTCGCGCAGGCCCCTGACCGCGGGCCCGATCTGGACGAGGGCCTCCTGGTCGCGGCGTGACTGGCGCTGGGAGTGGGCCAGACTCTCGCGTACGGCTTCGGCCTCCCGCGCCAGGCGGCCGATCCATCCCGGGCTCCGCCCGGGCGGCGTCCCGGCGGACGGGTCACCACGGGCCGCGCGCCGCAGCTCCCGGGCGAGCGCGCCCGCGGGGGCGAGATAGCGGCGTTCCAGCAGCGCCGCCGCTGCCACGGCCGCGGCCAGCAGCGCGGCGGACAGGCCCAGGACGTAGTACATCACCCCGTGTATCTGCCAGGAGGTGGCTTGCACGTCCCGGCCCCTGTGCTGCTCCAGCAGTGCCGCGAGCACGGTCACCCGGGTGTCGACCGCGGCGTAGGTGCCCTCGGCGGGCTCCGCGCCGACGGCGGACGCGGGCTGCGCGTACACCCGTACGAGGTCCGCGGCCGCGCCGGAGCGGTCGTGCTCCAGCCACCGGGCGACACTGCGGTCCAGGTCCCTGGCCTTCGCGTTCACCTCGGTGTCCGCGCCGGTGATCAGGTGGATCAGCTCCTTCAGGTGCTTGCGCAGCGACGCGCGGGCTACCGGGAGCAGTTCCTGGCCCGCCGCTCCGGCCAGTGCGGCGGCCCGCAGGTCGCCCGCCGCCGACTGAGCCGCGACGAGTTCCGCGACGGCCGGTCGCCAGCGGGTCTCGATCCGGTGCGCTGCCTGCTCGTGGTGTGCGTTCAGCACCAGCCCCACCACCGCGACACCGACGGCCAGCACCGCCGCCACCCCCACCAGGGCGGCGAGCAGCGACCTCGATCCGGTCAGACGACGCAGCGACAGCACCCGGCCGACGCTACCCACGACCGAATCCCCGGCCTGCGGCACCACGCCGGGACCGTCGGCAGTGGGCGGGCGAGGCCCCGGCTCAGGGGGCGGTGGGGGCGGCCTTCGGTCGGGTGCGGGACGCCGGGACCATCAGGTACGCGTCGACGGGATCGACACGGTCGACGGGATCGCCGGGCTTGCCCGGGTGACGCGGCCACCGTCCGTGCGGTCGGCGGCGGTGGGCGGGGACCGCTGCGGCTCGCGAGGGCCATGGCGCGGTCCCGCGAGTTCCGCTGCGCGGGTCCGGCCCTGTGACCCCGTACCCGCTGTGCGTCTGCCGTCGCGCGGGCGGGCATGGTCCCGCGCCCGCGCGACGGCATCCGGCCGGCTACCGCCTGCGCGGGGCCAGCTTGAACAGGGCGACTCCGGCCGCCACCAGCGTGGTGGCCGCGACCAGCATCGCCATGCTGTTGAGCCACAGGCCGGTCGCGGCCAGCGTCGCACCTCCGGTTCCGGTCGTCCCGGCGCCGATCACTCTTCCGTACATCGTGCTTCTCCTAGATCGATTCAGGTGGATTGAGGGTGGCCTACGTCGCCACCCACTTCTCCTCGCTGCGGCGCATCAGCCCCCACAGCGAGGTGAAATAGACGGCGTGCTGGAAGAGGTCGTAGAGCATCTCCGGGATCATCAGCGCCGCGACCAGGACGGCCCGCGGCCCCGCGCGCCGTACGGAGACGGTCTTCTCCACCACGAAGATCAGGCCGATCGACGTCCAGAACGGAGAGAATCCGGGCCAGCCGTACAGCGTGGTGTACATGGCCATGTAGACCAGGTAGATCAGGAAGGACAGTGCGCCGAAGCCCATCAGGAACTGCTGGAGGAAGTAGCGGGCCGTGACCCGGGTCCAGCCGTAGTCACGCAGGTTCTCCAGGGCGCCGCGCTGCCAGCGCAGCCGCTGGTGCCACAGCTTGGGCAGCGTCGGCATGACCTCGGTGGTGACCGCGCAGCCGGCCGGGGACATGGTCCGGTAGCCGAGGGTCTTCACCGCCTTGGTCATCTCGTCGTCCTCGGTGAGCGAGGCGAGGCTGTAGTAGTCGGTGCCGCCGCCGATGCGTCCGCTGCGTCGGGCGGCCCGCACCTCGCGCAGCACCCGGGCACGGAACATGGTGCCGGTGCCGGTGAGGACCTGGGCCTTGCCGCCCGTGCGTTCCAGCTCCCAGGCGTAGCGGTGGAACTCCATGCGCTGGAGCAGACCGAGGAAGCCGCCGCCGTCCTCGCCGTAGAAGACCCCGCCGACGGCACCGACCTTGCGGTTGAAGGTGCCGAGCGCGGTCTCGGCGAACCAGGGGTTGAGTACGGTGTCGGCGTCCTGGACCAGCAGCACGTCACGGTCTTCGAGGTGGGGCAGCACCCAGGAGATGGCCTGGTTCAGGGCGCCGGCCTTCTTGTGGGTGTTGCCCTCGGTGTGGAAGACCTCGGCGCCATGGGCGACGGCCACGGCGGCGGTGTCGTCGGTGCAGTTGTCGGCGACGACGATGATCAGGTCGGGCCGCCGGGTCTGGTTCCACAGGCCCTCGATCGCGTCGGCGATACGGTCCGACTCGTTGTGGGCCGGGATCAGGACGGCGAGCCTGGGCGCGACGTCAGGATCCTCCGGCGCGGCGTGCGCACGGCGCGCGGCATGACGGCGCACAGCCCCAACCCCCCGTCATGAACACCGCGGCAGATCCGGCAATGCGGTAGCCGGATCCGTAAGTGATCCAGAGTCTTCACGAATCCCCTACAAACGCGGTAGATGCACGGAGTAACGGATTGTTCACGTTTGACTGTGACTGTCCTGTGGGTGCACCGGCGGAATGGTCTAGGTGGCGATTCTCCGTTCGGATTCCAGGAGGGGTGGGGCCTGCGGTGGTGTTCTCCTGGGGCCGAAGAGCATCGGGATGAGCATGTCGGGGGAGAAGAGCCGGGTCGGGGGTTTCTCCAGGCTCATCACGTCGAGGAGGGCGCCCATGGCGCGGGGGTTGGATGCTCCGGTCTCGACCGCGCGGTCCACGAATCGGGCGAGGAGCCGCTCGGCCCTGGTGGGCGGGGTGTCGGTGGCGCCGGGGTAGCGGGCGTCCTGGCCGATGGCGAGGTCCCAGGCGGCGCTGACGGGGCGGGCCGCCGCGCGTTGCAGGCTCCGGGCGGTTCCGGGCGCGGTGAGCGGCGTGGTGCGCAGGACGTCACGGATGGCGAGGGCGCATTGCGCGGCGACGGTGAGGCCGTGTCCGTAGACCGGGTTGTAGGTGGCGATGGCGTCGCCGAGGACGAGGAATCCGTCGGGCCAGCGCCGGGCCTTCTCGTAGTAGCGCCGGTGGTTGGCGGTGGCGCGGGTGGTGGCCACGTCGCCGAGCGGTTCGGCGTGCTTGAGGAACTGGCCGATGACCGGGTCACCGAGGCCGAGGGCGAAGTCGATGAAGGCGGCCGGGTCGCCGCTGGGTTCGCCGCCACGGGAGCCGACCAGGGTGACGATCCACTGGCGGTCCTCGACGGGCAGGACGATGCCTCCTTGACCGGGGGGCTTGGCCGGGTTGGCCTGGACGTTGAGGAGCGGGAAGTTGCCGCCCTCGGCTCTGGGGGGTGCGCGGAAGACCCGGGTGGCGTAGGTGATTCCGGCGTCGACCTGGCGTTCGGCGACTTTCGGCAGGCCGCCGAGACCCTCGAACCACTTGGGTGTACGGGAGCCGCGGCCGGAGGCGTCGACCACGAGGTCGGCCAGGACTGTGACGTCCTCGCCCCCGCTGTCGACGCGGACTCCGGTGACGCGGGTGCTGTCACCCACCAGGTGTCGTGCGGTGCTCTTCTGGAGCAGGGTGATCCGCGTGTCCCGCAGGAGGTGATCGCGCAGGGTCGCGTCCAGGAGGTTGCGGGAACACACAAGGTTGCGGTGGTGGTTGGACAGGAAGCGCCGGAACCAGACCTCATTGGGTGCCCGGGAGACCATCTCGCCCATGATGTGCACCAGGCGTCCGCCGCGGGCGACGACGTCGTCCACGATGCCTGGCAGCAGTCCGTTGAAGGCCGTCACCCCGCCGCTCCACACCACGTGCGCGTGCCGTGCCTGGGGGACACCGCGGCGGGCTTCCGGGCCGTCGGGCAGGTGATCGCGTTCGACGACGGTGACATCGGCGAACTCGGTGAGCGCGGCGGCGGCGAACAGGCCCGCGGCGCCGGCGCCTATGACGACTGCGGTGGGGCGCGAGGTCGTGGCGCTATGAGGCATGTGTATCGAGGCTCTCTGTCGTGGTTGCGCGCCGACGGACGCTGTCGACGAGGCGTTGGTGGCGCATCGCCTGCGAGATGTCACCCATGTGCTCGTGGATGTCGTTGGCGAGCCGGCGGGTTGCGGGACTGTCCCGGTGCGGGGCCCCGCTGAGATGGGAGTCGATGGCCGCGCGGATGGTCACCGCGCCAGCCATGCCCTGTCGTTGCGCTTCGGGACAGGTGGCCGGGATCGCGTCGAGTGCCGACCGGCACAGTTCCTGGTCGAGACAGGGGGACAGGACGCGCACGGCGTCATGGATGTGCTGCTGTCGCTGTACGAGGCGGAGGTCCAGGGGGGTCCAGAGGCCGAACCGAGCCCTGGCCGCGGACGCCGACACGCCGCGCACGGCCCGCCAGAGCGGGAGCAGCCGCCGGTACTCACGCCAGTCGCGGACCCACTTCTGGAGAAAGGGCCCTGCCTGGGGGACGATGAACCCGATGGCGATGAGGATCCCTTGCAGAAGGGCGAACGGAGGTGCGGCCTGGGTACTGAGGCCGTCCCAGTCGTGTCCGGCCCAGCGGGCGCCGATCGCGGCCAGCTTCGCCCCGTCGTAGACGAGCCCGGAGGCATAGCCGAGTTGCAGGCAGACGACGCCGCTCTTGAGCCAGCGGTTGGCGACCTCGGGGAACCACTTCCACAGCATCGAGGCGGCCACCAGACTGGAGGCCATGTGCGCGAGCAGGTACAGCAGGATGTGCTCACGGATCCAGGGGGTGCCGGCGTAGTAGGTGTCCAGGTCATAGATCCGCGGCTCGGGCATATGGGCCAGGAGGAAGGTCACCCACAGTGCCGCGACGATGCCCGCGTAGACCCAGTAGACGCACAGCATCCGGGCGTCGCGCCGGGGCGAGGGCTCTTCCCGCCAGCGCATGATCATGGTGAGGCCCATGGCGCCGGACGCCGTCAGGAACGAGTAGGCCACGGGGGATGCGATGTTCGGGACGCCGGTGATCTCGTTGAGGCGCTCGATGTTGACGGGCGTGATGACGACGAAGACGGCGGTGGCGCAGCCCAGCAACAGGATGGTGGCCCGGATGTCGCTGTCGCGCCAGGCCCGTACGAAGGTGGGTGCCTTGAGGACGAGGGCGACGGCCAGCAGCAGGGTGGGGACGGCGTAGGGGATGTGGAAGTGCGGGTTCACTACAGGATGCGCCCGCCTCGGTGGAGGAGGGAGAGCCTGATCCTGCCCTCGACGGTCGTCGGGCTGACGGGGCCTTCCGCGTAGCGGCCCGTCATCCAGCTGCGGACCTCCTTGCCGAACAGCAGGCCGAAGGTCTCCGCTTCCACCTCGTGTTCGTCGGCCAGGTCCGAGTCGGCCCTGGTCGCCACGGTCAGGATGGCCTCCAGGGTGACCTCGTCGGCGTGCAGGACCTGCTGGATCGCGCGGTGGACGGCGTCGGCCGTCTGGTCGGTGGGGCGGGCGCGGGCGGCGGCCGGGAGTCCGGCGATGTGATGGCCGCAGTGGCCTTGTTCCTCGTGCCACAGTTCGTGTCCGAGGATGACCAGCTGGGACTCGGGGACCGTACCGTCCTCCACGACGATGATGGAGCGGTCGCCCAGATCGAGGCGCATCCCGGAGACCGGGATGTCGGACGGGAAGGCCCGGAACGCGAGCTGGATCGGGCGGCCGGTCCGGACGCTCATCGCGCGGCAGAACTCCTCCATGACCACGGCCGGCGCTGCCGGTCGCCGCACGGACGTCGCCGCCTGGCCGCCCAGCGCCGCGAGGAGTTCCTTCATGGCTCTGACGCTCATAAGCGACCGCCTTCGTCCGCCCTGAAGAACCGGACCGGGTCGTGCGGGAACCCGACGCCGGGCACCTTTCCTCCATCGCGGATCTGACATGCCCGGCAAGGCTCGGGCCTGAGGCCCTGTTGCTCGATCGGAGCGTCAAAGCCCCTGAGCGCGTCGGCGAGTTGAGTGGATGCCTCCACCGAGGTGCTCCCGGGGGTTGGGGTGAGGTAGTCGGCCGCAGCCGCATCCTAGGCTTCCCGCCTCCCGCCGGAAAACGATCGTTTCGGTCACCGAGGCCCATGGTGGGCGGCGATCGCGCGCCTCGCCCCATCGCGAGCGCCGGGAGTGACGCTCCGCTGGGGGCTCGGGGCATCCCCGGCTCTCGGGTTGCCCTGCGCTGATGCCGCTGAGGCGGGCACGGGACCGCGCGGGTCGGTCCACAGTCGCGTCGCCCGGCCGGGGCACCGCGCCCTCGAAAGGACGGCCGAATCCCGCCGTCCCTTCGAGGGCGCGTCGCCGCCGCGCTCCCCCGCCCACCGCAACCCTCTGCCCTCTGCTCCCGCCCGCTAGGAGTCGAGCGCGTGGCGGGCCTCGACCGCCGCGATGACCCTCTCCCTGGCCAGCTGCCGGGCGTGCCTCAGCTTCAACTCCGCCAGCAGCAGCGGCAGGTACCAGAGCCAGCCCCACACACTGAAGGAGACCGCTCCGCTGCCGACGAGCACCTTGTTGGTCACGATCGCCAGCACGATGGCCGCCGCGTAGGAGGCGACGCGGTAGCGCTGCACCAGTCGGAGCGGCGCGTTCCAGGGGCCGCTCAGCACCTCCAGCGCGGCGGCGACCTCGGCCGCGCGCAGGTCCTCGGGATGCGCGGCGGCGACCTCGGCCGCCCGCAGGTCCTCGGGATGCGCGGCGGCGGGCGCTGCGTCCGACACCGCCCGGCCGACGTCGGCGCTCAGGGAAGCCCGCGCGTCCCGCTCGGCATGGGCCCGGTCGGTCTCGGCCCGGATGTCCTCCCAGTAGCCCCGGCCCGCCCACCCCATCGCCGCCTCGACCTGCTGCGCCTCGGGCGACCCGGGCGGGGCCAGCTCGGCGATCCGCACCTTGAGCGACTCCGCCCGCTTCTTCCGCCCCGGGTTCTCCCAGGCGTCGGCACGCAGACACAGCTCCAGGTACGAGACCAGCAGCCCGAGGTCGTCGGGCCGGCGCCGCAGCCCCTCCTTGTACACCGCCTCCGCCTCGGCGTCGTGGTCGTCGTCCTCCTCGGCCGCGTGCGCGAGGCCCAGCCATCGCTGGAGCACCGGATCGGGACCCGCCTCCGCGAGCCCCTGCCCGGCCGCCGCCCTCACCTGGGCATAGCCGCCGAGGGCGAAGAGTTCCTCGCATCGCAGCGCGTAGTCGTGCACTGTCATGTTCCCCACCCATTGATCATGACGAGAACCCTCGGACAGCTCCCCCGCCAGGTCAAGCCC
Source organism: Streptomyces sp. NPDC056734 (assembly GCF_042790455.1). Taxonomy (NCBI): domain Bacteria; kingdom Bacillati; phylum Actinomycetota; class Actinomycetes; order Kitasatosporales; family Streptomycetaceae; genus Streptomyces; species Streptomyces sp. NPDC056734. Next base: position 294,756 of record NZ_JBHTZD010000001.1, on the reverse strand, counting down.
CGCGCAGCCCGGACCCCGGCGACGGCAGGGCGAAGGCCGGTGTCGGTGCTCGTCACGGAGCGCTCTTGTACGACGCCTACGACGGTGATGCGCGCGGGACGGCCGGACCCGGCGGCGCGGAGGGCAGGGGCGGCGGGGATGGCACGGGCGGCCCGGTCAACGCGCAGGGCGCCGGTGGCAGGGGCGGCCCAGTAGGCCCGTAGAGTCCGGACGGCCCAGTCACCCCGTGACACACAGACCGCCCGGTCACCCCGCAACGTACGGGGACAGCCCGGTCGGCGCCTCCCGGGCAGGCGGCCGGCGCCCGCTCACCACAGGGTGTAGCCGCCGTCGATCACCAGGATCTCGCCGGTCACGAACGACGACGCCGGGCTGGCCAGGTACAGCGCGGCCGGGGCTATTTCGGCGGCCTGCGCATAGCGCTGCATCGGTACTTCGTCGATCCAGTAGTGCTTGTACTCGGGCCGGTCGATGTCGGAGATCTCCGTCTTGGTGTAGCCCGGGGCGATCGCGTTGACCCGTACCGACCTGGGCGCCCACTCGGCGGCGAGTGACCGGGTGAGCTGGTGGACGCCGGCCTTGGAGACGGCGTAAGGGGCGTGCCACTGAGGGCGGTTGACGATCATGCCCGACATGGACCCGACGTTGACGATCGAGCCGGTGCCCCGCTCCACCATGGACTCGCCGACGACCTGGCTGGCCTTCCAGACCGCATCGAGGTTGGTGGCCATGACCCGGTCCCAGCTGTCGTCGTCGATGCTGAGGGACTCGCCGTGGATGCCGATGCCCGCGTTGTTGATGAGGATGTCGATCGGTCCGAGTCGCTCGGTGACCTCCGCGCGCATGGCGATCAGGTCGTCCCGCCGGGTGACGTCGGTCGTCGTGGCGATCGCGGTGGCACCGCCCGCGGTCAGCTCGGCGACGGCTTCGCCGTTACGGGTCTCGTCGCGGGCGGCGATCGCGACCGCGGCGCCCGCCTCGGCCAGGGCGAACGCGATGGCCTTGCCGATGCCGCGGTTTCCCCCGGTGACCAGGGCAACCTTGCCGTCGAGACGGAACTGGTCCAGGACGCTCATGGGGTCGCCTCCTCGGCGGGCTTCAGGGGTGCGCGCCCCGGGGTGACGCGGACGATCCGGTGCGCCGCGGAGCGCGTCGCCCGGATGAGTTCGGCGTTGCGCTGGTCCGAGCCGTGCGACCGCTCGTATGCCTCGTCGGCGGAGCGCCCGAAGGACATGTGCCGCGCGATGAGCCGGTCGAGGCGTACGTCGTCGCCGGGATCCATGTACCAGCACTCGTCGAGCAGTTCGCGTACGGGCCCCCAGGCGGCTCCCTCGACCAGCAGGTAGTTGCCCTCGGTGATGACCAGCGGGGTGTCCCGCGGAACGGGGACCGCGCAGGCGATGGACTCCTCCAGGCTCCGGTCGAAGAGCGAGGCGTAGACGACGTCGTCGTCGCGGGAGCGCAGCCGGCGCAGGAGGTTGATGTAGCCGGCGGCGTCGAAGGTGTCGGCGGCTCCCTTGCGGTCCCGGCGTCCCAGGCGGTCCAGTTCGCCGGTGGCCAGGTGGAAGCCGTCGAGCCCGACCAGTACCGCCTGGTCGCCGAGCGCGGCCACGAGGGTCTCGCCGAGGGTGGACTTGCCTGAGCCGGGCGCGCCCGTGATGCCGAGGATCCGTCGCCGGCCGGGGGTGATGAGCGCTCGGGCCGCGTCGATCAGGTCGTCGGTGTCCATGGCGCACACCCTCGGTTCCTGCTCCGTGTCCTGGGCCGCTGGGGGGTGGTTCACTGTTCGCCTTCCGTGCGAGGTGTCGATGCTGTCGGCTCATGGGGCTGGTGCGGGGCGGGATCGGGCCGTTCGGTCGTGTCGGGCCCTTCGATCGTGTCAGCTGATTCGATCGTGTCGGGTGATTCGATCGTGTCAGGTGACTTGGCGCCGGTCATGACGGCGACGGCTTCCGCCATGGAGATGGTCTTGGGGTCGGCCAGGGCGATGCGGCGTCCCAGCCGGTGGATGTGGAGCCGGTCGGCGACCTGGAAGACGTTGGGCATGTTGTGGCTGATGAGGACGACCGGCAGTCCGCTGTCACGGACGCGGAGCACGAGGTCCAGGACCTGGTTCGTCTCGCGTACGCCCAGCGCGGCGGTCGGCTCGTCCATGATCACGACCCGGGTGGCCCAGGCGGCGACGCGTGCGACGGCGACGGCCTGGCGCTGCCCGCCGGACAGGGTCTCGACCTTCTGTCGGATGGACTGGACGCGAATGCCGAGGTCGGCCATCTGCTGGGCCGCGCCGCGCCGCATGGCGCTCTTGTCCAGCTGCCGGAACACCGTGCCGAGCACGCCACGACGGCGCTGTTCACGGCCCAGGTAGAGGTTCTGGGAGATGTCGAGCGCGGGAGCCACGCCCAGTTCCTGGTACACGGTCTCGATGCCCGCCCTGCGCGCGTCGAGGGGGCTGCGGAAGTGGACCGGGGCGCCGTCGAGCCGCAGGGTGCCCGCGTCGGGGAGGACGGCTCCCGTCAGCGACTTGATCAGGGTGGATTTTCCCGCCCCGTTGTCGCCGATGACGGCGAGGATCTCGCCCGGCCGCAGCTCGAAGTCGCAGTTGTCCATGGCCACCACATGGCCATAGTGCTTGGTCAGGCCGCGTGCTTCCAGCACGTGGGGCACGGACCGGGCCGTGGTCATCGGGTCTGCCTCCTTCGCACCAGATGGTCGACGCCGACGGCGATGACCACCAGCACACCGGTGGCGACCTGCTGGTAGAGCGAGTCGATACCGGCCTGTGTGAGCCCGTTCTGGAGCACGGTCACGATCAGCGCGCCGATGAGCGTTCCGATGACTCCGCCGCGACCGCCGAAGAGGCTGGTCCCGCCGATGACGACCGCGGTGATGGTGTCGAGGTTCGCCGTCGGGTATCCGCTGGGGTCGGCGGTCGGGGTACGGCCGAGCGCCTGCCAGGCGGCGAAGAGATAGATGACGGCGGCGACCACGTACACACTGAGCAGTACGCGCCTGACCTTGATGCCGGCCAGTTCCGCGGCCTTGTGGTTGTCGCCGACGGCGTAGACCCGGACGCCCCACGAGGTCTGGGTGAGGGCGTAGGCGAGCGCCGCGGTGAGCGCGACCCACAGCATGACTCCGTAGGTGATCGTCACCCCGCCGACCGTCGGACCGAGGTTCAGGGCGGTCAGCAGGTCGGAGGTGACGGGGTAGCTCTGTGAGTCGGTGAAGAGCCGGGCGGACGCGGCGACGACGGACATGACACCGAGGGTGACGATGAACGGCGGCAGTCGAAGGAAGGAGACCAGTACGCCGTTGAGCGTGCCGACCGCCACACACACCGCCAGGCCGACGAGCAGGGCGAGGGCGGGGTTGCCGTCGACGGCGAGCCGTCCGATGACGACGGACCCGAGCACCATGATCGCGCCGGTGGCGAGGTCGATGCCGGCGGTCAAAATGATCAGTGTCTGGCCGAGGGCCAGGGTGCCGACCACGACGGACTGCTGGGCGATCAGGGAGAGATTCTCCGAGTTGAGGAACGTGCTGGTCGACAGGGAGAAGACGACGACCGCCAGGAGCAGGGCCGCGAGCGGACCCGAGATCTGATGGGTCGCCAGTGCGCGCAGGCCCGGGGCGCGGCTCGCTCCCTGTTCCAGGGCCGCCACGTCGGCGTCACGCGCCGCCGTTGCCGTCACTTGTCGCCCCAGCACTGGTCCAAGCCCCAGGCCGAGGTCTGGGAGTCGACGCCGGGGACCGGCTTGTCGGTGATCAGGACGGTGCCGGAGTCGGTGATCTCGTCGGACGGAGGCTTGGTGCCGTCCTTGAGGTAGGCGTCGGTGGCGTCGACGGCCAGCTGTCCCATCTTGCCGGGGAACTGCATGGCGGTGGCGCCGATGATGCCGTCCTTCACGTCCTGGACGCCGGAGCACGCCCCGTCGACCGAGACGATGACGACCTTGTCGGCCAGGCCCTTGTTCTTGATGGCGGTGTACGCGCCGTGCGCGGTGGGCTCGTTGATGGTGTAGACGACGTTGATGTCGGGGTGTGCCGACAGCAGGTTCTCCATCGCGGACTGGCCGGTGTCCACGGTGCCCTGGGTCAGCGCGCTGCCCGCGACGAGCGGGGAGTCCATGGTGATGCCGTAGCCGCTGAGGAAGCCGTCGTGCCGGCCCGAGGCGGGTCCGTCGGTCAGGTCGAAGTCCAGCATCGCGATCCGCGGGTCACTCGGGGAGGATGCCTTGGCCCACTCGCCGATGAGCTTGCCGGCGGCAAGGTTGTCGGTGGCGTAGGTGCCGTCCGCGGTGTTGACCGGGTCGAGCGGCGAGTTGACGTCCAGGACGAGGATGCCCTTGTCCCTGGCCTGCTTCAGCACGCCGTTGAGCGCGGTCGAGTTGGCCGGGGTGACGACGATCGCCTTCACCTTGGCGGCGATCATGTTCTCGATCGCGGTCACCTGCGTCGCGGAGTCGCCGGGCACCTTGGCCTCGGCCTTCATGACCTTCCAGCCCTTGGCCTCGGCGGCTGCCTCGGTGGCGTCCCCGAGCGTCCCGAAGAACGGGTTGCTGAGGTTCAGGTTCACTATGCCGATCGTGACGTCCCCGCCGGACCCACCGGCAGGGGTGTCCGAACTGCCGGTACCCGAACCGCATCCCACGGCGGCGACGGCACAGGTGACACCCAGCGCCATGGCTCTGAGTCCGGGTCTGGGGGCGCGGCGGACGATCTTCATGGGGTCCTCCTGGAAGCGGGCCTGACGGCTCACCCCGCGGACCCGTTCTTATGTGTCCGAAGGGGCGGTATGACATGCCGATTACGGAGATGTTGCGCACAGTTCCGCCGACTGTCAAGCACTAGAATCTTTCTTATGCGTTGTCGTCGACGGAAGTGGATGCTTCACTACAGTGCAGCCTGACGTTCGAGTGAGTGGAGCGAGATGACCGAGACAGCACCCACCGCCCCGGCAAGTCCGTCGCTGTGGCGGGCGGATGAGGGCCCCGGACGAGTCTTGGAGCTGATCACCACGGGCCGGGCCCGCACCCGGACCGCTATCGCCGAGATGACGGGCCTCTCGCGATCGACGGTCGGTCAGCGGCTGGACGCGCTGTTCGCCGCCGGTCTGATCCAGGAGAGCGACAAGAATGTCCCCTCGCGCGGCCGGCCGTCCCGCGCACTCCAGTTGAACCCCTCCGCCGGGCTCGTCATCAGCGTCGACATCGGCGAGGAACGGACCCGCATCGCGGTCACCGACCTCGACACGGCCATTCTCGCCGACCGCGTCGAGCGGCTCGCCGTCGGCGCGGGCCCCGTCGTCCTGCTCGACAGGATCACGGCGACCGTGCGCGACCTGATCACTCAGGCGGGTCTCGACGGCAGGCCGGTCGCCGGTATCGGATTCGGGCTCCCCGCGCCCGTCGACCACGAGGCGGGCAAGGTGCTCGGCTGGTCGATCATGTCCGGCTGGGACGACTACGACATTCGCGGGCATCTGCGCCGGACCTGGCAGGTCCCCATCCTGATCGACAACGACGTCAATGTGCTGACCCTCGCCGAGCACCGGCGCTTCTGGCACGACCAGCGGCATCTGCTGTACATCAAGGCCGGGACCGGCGTCGGCAGCGGGATGGTCATAGACGGCCGGGTCAATCGCGGCGCCCAGGGCGCGGCGGGCGACATCGGCCACGCCCGCATCAGCGGCTTCGGTGATCCGCAGTGCCGGTGCGGGAACCGGGGCTGCCTGGAGTCACTCGTCGGCGGCTGGGCCCTCGCCCGTGACGCGCGCGGCCGGCACAAGGACAACAGTCATGACGCACGGGACGTCGTCGAGCAGGTGAAGAGCGGCGACAGCGGGGCCGTGACCGCTCTCCGGGCCGCCGGACGCGTCCTCGGGGAAGCGGTCGCCTACGCCACCAGCCTGCTCAATCCCGATGTCATCGTCCTGGGCGGCATCCTCGGCACCACCGGGGACCATCTGATGGCGGGCGTCCGTGAGGTCGTCTACCAACGCTCACTCCCGCTCGCCACCCGCCAGTTGCAGATCGTGCCCACCAAGTACAAGTCCCGGGCAGGCATCGCCGGGGCCGCGTATCTCGTCCGCGACCATGTCCTGAATCCGGCGAGTCTGGACGCCGCTCTCGCCGCCGACGGTTCACCCTTCGCGACGCCGTGAGGCGGGTGGGACCGGGGGGGGAGCCTAGTCCGGGAGCGTGACGAGGACCCGACCCCGGCTGCCCGCGTCGACCCGGTCATGGGCCTGGGCGATGTCCCGGAGCGGATGGCGGGCGGCGACATCGACATGCAGGGCGCCGACGGCGGCGGCCGCGGTCAGATCGCGGGCCGCCTGGCGCTGGGCCTGGGCGGGGAAGTCGTCGCTGCCGAGCAGCCTGAGGGTGACGTTGGCGAAGAGCAGCTCCCAGAAGGGGAGCCGAGGCCGCCCGTCACGGGTGGCGTAGCAGGCGATGACCCCATCGCCGGCGATGACGGCGGCGTCCAGGCCGGCGTTGTCGGACAGGGCCACCTCGATGATGCGATCGACCCCGTCCGGGGCGTGGGCGCGGAGGGACCCGGCGGGGTCGTCCTGATCGAGGGCGACGGTGTGGGAGACGACGGCGGGGTCCACGCGGTCGAGGTCGGCGGAGCGGGTGACGGTACCGATGACGGTGGCACCGCCCCAGCGGGCGAGCTGGGCGGCGAGGGATCCGACCGATCCGAGGACTCCCTGGACGAGGACGGTGGCGCCGTCGACCGGGCCGTCGGCGAACACCGCGCGGTGGGCGGTGATGCCGGGGATCCCCAGGCTCGCCCCGAGGTCGTCGGAGACGTGCCCGGGCAGGGGTACGGCCAGGTCCTGGGGGACGACGGTGTACTGGGCGGCGGTGCCGAACGGCCGGTAGGACTGCGCGCCGTGCACCCACACCCGCTGCCCGATGCGGCCACGGTCGACGCCGTCGCCGACCGCGTCGAGCACTCCGGCGGCATCGCTGTGCGGGATCACCCGGGGAAACGGCATGGAGCTGCTCATCCAGCCGCTGCGCTTCTTGGTGTCCCCCGGGTTGACCCCGGACACCTGCACGCGGACCCGGACCTCGCCGGGGCCGGGCTCGGGGTCGGGAAGCTCCCCGACGGTGAGGACCTCGGCGGCCGGTCCCCACTGGTCGTACCACGACGCCAGCATGAAGACCTCCAGTTCACCGGCAGTGTGCATCGAGCCTACGCAGTGTGCATCGAGCCTATGCGCACTGTCCGCGGCGGGCTCACCACGACGGCCGTCCGGGGGGCGGGGCGTCCGGGAGCAGGTCGCAGCGGTAGGGGTCGGTGACCTCCTCGGCGAACGACACCGCAGGCTCGGCCACGGCCACCCCGCACCGGCCCTGGAAATCAACTCGGGCGACGCTCGCGCGTGAACGCGGGCGCCGCCCGGAGCTGCTTCGAAGGCGAGGAAAGCGAAGGAGCTTGGATTCAGAGCAGTGAATGGAGAAGGAAGCCCCTTCATGGCCTCACCGCGGGCAACGCTAGCACTCAGCCAGGGATCAGGTCGCGCAGATTTCCGAGGGTGATGACCCGGGAGTCCGGGTGCAGGCCCTCGGGGCGTTCGAGTCCGATGTAGGTCACCGGCTCGGCGGGGACCGGGTCCCCGGCCCGCCACTGCTCGGCCGTGGTGTCGCCGGACATCAGGTCGGTCAGGTACCGCACCGTCAGAGACTCACGCTCCACGACGGCGCGTACCACGGTCGACACCGACAGCTGGTTCTCCTCCACGCGATTCGCCGACGAGATGCCCTTCAGGTACAGGTGCAGCCACTTCGCGCGCCAGCGGCCGTCGTTCTCGCGCCGGAACACCAGGGGCAGGGCCACCCGGCCCGCTCCGCGAAGCTCCGATTTCATCCGTACGGTGCGCGGCTCGAAGGGGCGGCCCTTCTGCTCGGCGTCGCGCAGCATGAAACCGAAGAAGGACTCCTCGACCTGCTCGAAGCCCTCGCCGTCGTAGATGTTGACCTGCGGGACGATGAACGCGCCGGTCACCCGGCGCAGGGACAGGTCGATGAACTCCGTGGCCCCGTCGGGCGCCTCGGTGATATCGCCCGAGTGCACCGCTCCGACCGTCTTGAGGCTGGTGTAGGAGAGCCAGGAGCCGGTGCTGTAGTCGGCGTCGAGGAGCAGCACGGAGAGGTCGTAGTCGGTCCGGGCCCGGGTCTCCTTCCAGTACACGAAGAAGCGGAGGTGTTCGCCGTCGACCGCCGAGAGTGAGCCCCGTGGCAGGACGCCGAGCCCGGCCGTGGTCGCCCGGCCGCTGAGCGGCAGCGCCACATCGAGGATGTCGGCGTCGAGCAGCAGCCGGGCCGGTGCGGGGAGCCTGGCGCGTATCTCGGCGTCGAGGGCGGCGATCAGGCGGTCGCGGTCGGCGGTGGGGACGGGCGGCCGGACATCGGGGGTGACCCAGCCCCGGCCGTTGCGGTTGACGAAGACCCGGGGCCGATCAGTGTCCCGCCGGTTGTGAAGGTGCTCGCGGACCGACAGGACGACCCGGCCCGAGACCTGGGGAGCGGCCCGTACCGCGGCGGCCACCACCGCGTCCCGCTCCTCCTGGTCCGCGGCGATGCGCAGCAGATGGTCCAGGGCGCGGAACAGCTTGCCGGGTGCGGAGGCCAGCAGCCGCACCGCGCCGGGGACGTCGGACTCGTCCAGCAGCTTCGCGACCCGGCTGTCGAAGGACCGCGCCTCCTTCTCGCCCCGCGCCACCGCGAACACCTCGGCGGCGTGCGGCCGGCGCGGGTACTCGTGCGGGTGGAGACGCTCACCGAGCCGCTTGAACGCCTCGCGGTGGGCGTGCACATCGGCCAGCTTGGCGGGGTTCGCCGCGACCAAGACGTCGAGACCCGCGAGCAGCGCACGGCGGGCCGGGCGCGGCAGCGCCCGGAACCGGGTCGGCTCCCGCAGGGTCACATCACCGCCCGACAGCGCGCAGGCCAGCCGGAGCACATCGGTGACGGTGTCCAGCAGGAGGTCGGCGCCGAGGCCGAGGCGGGCCTCGTTGACGACCGCCCGGTTCTCCCGGACCGGGATCGACTCCGGGTGAGGGCCGAGCACACACCATCCGGCGAGGGTCCTGAGGTCGATCAGGTGGTCCTCGCCCAGCGGCGTCGTGCTGCCCGCCAGGGACAGGTACAGCTCCGTCAGTTCGGTGTCCAGGTCCCGGCCCAGGTGCAGGACCGTCACCCGGTCCCCCGCCGAGGCGATCAGCTCGTCCTGCGCCGCGAGCAGTTCCTCGTAGGTGTGCTGGTAGCGGCCGTACGCGGGGAGGCTGAGCAGGTCGAGCACCCCGTGGGCCAGCTGGGTCAGCACGTTCTCGCGCGAGGTGCCGTCACTCAGCGCCGTCGTCACACACCGCGTCCAGAACTCTTCGGTGTCCGGCACGTTCGCCGGGAAGTCGATGAAGTACGCGTTGTGCCGGACCTGGTCACCCACCATCTCCTTCACCGTGCGCAGCGTCCGTGCGGCGGTGTGGACGACCGCGGCCCGCGACAGCCCCGACAGCCGCTCCAGCAACTCCGCCGACAGTTTGAACCCCACGGACGTCAGCGCCACGTCGAACTGCCGCGCGGCGGCGGCTCCGTCCCCGGCCGACCCTTGGGGAACGGGAAGGCGGTGGGTGTGCCGGAGGACCAGCGATTCCAGAGTGTGCGCCATTCCGGGATGATGGCAGAGGTGTACGAGCGGACGCACAGGGGTTTCCCCTGCGGGACCTCAGACGAGGTGCATCCCCGCGTCGACCACCACGTTCGTGGCGTTCACGCCCGGGCACTCCAGCAGGAACATGACCGCCGCGGAGATGTCGTCGGCGGTCGGCAGCCGCTTCGCGGGGGTGCGTTGCCGCATCGCCTCGTACCACTCGGCGCGTACGCCGTCGGCGGCGTCGACCGCGGCGGTCCCGGTGACGATCCCGGGGGTGACGGCGTTCACGCGGATCGGCGGCACCTCCACCGCGAGTGAGTTGACCAGCCCGATGATGCCCGCGTTCGCCATCGAGATGGTGGTCGAGCCGGGTACCGGCCGCCACATGGACAGGCCGCTGAACATCACGACCGAGCCGTCGGGGGCGAACTTCGGCAGCGCTTCGTGTACGGCGGTGGCGTAGCCGACCGTCTTCATCAGCAAGGTGCGGGCACAGTCGTCGGGCCGGAAGTCGGTGATGGTGTTGTGGTCCCGGTCCAGTGCCGCGAGCACCAGATGATCGACGACGTCGATGCCGGCGAAGAGGCCGCGGATCGAGTCCCGGTCCGCGAGTTCGCAAGCGGCACCCGTGGCGAGGTCGCCGAGTTCCCGCGCGCGGGCCTTGGCCGCGGTGCCGTCCCGGCCGGTGATGGTGACGCGGGCGCCGCGTTTCACCACCGTACGGGCGAATTCGTAGCCCAGTCCTTTGGTGCCGCCGATGACGACGACATGACTGCCTGCTGAAACCATGATGGTCCTTCCGCTTTCTTCGGCGTCGGATGTGTCCGGCCGGTGGGTTGTGGGGTGCGGGCGGTCACTGGGGCCGTGGGCGGTGGTGTCTGGCGTGGGCCACGGCGAGGAGGCCGGTGACCAGGCCCAGGGCGACGGCCGCGGAGCCCCAGCCGGTGCCCGCCAGTTCGTCCCGGCCGATGGCGTGGTCCAGCGACCAGTCGCCGGGTCCGGTGAAGGCGAGCGCCGCCGCCATGGCGCCGTAGACCAGGGGGATCTCGAAGCCGCCGGACTGTGCCCACAGGCCGTGGGAGGCGTTGACGGAGCCGGCGGCGAGCATGGTGCCCAGGGCGATGGCCGTGCCCAGCGGGAACAGCAGTCCCAGGAACAGGGACAGTGCGGCGGTCATCTCGCAGGCCGCGGCGAGCAGGACGAGGGGCCTGCCCGGGCGGAAGCCCCAGGTCTCGAAGAGGGGGGCGGTTCCCCGGGGGCCGTGGCCCCCGTACCACCCGAACATCTTCTGCGCGCCATGACCGAAGAGCAGGCCGCCGAGCAGCAGGCGCAGGAGGAGCAGGCCGGTGTCCATGGTGGGTTCTCCTTGGGTGGGGGGGGCGGTCAGTCCTGGGCCAGTACGCGGCGCATGGCGTGGCGGACGGCGGGTGCGGGGTCGTCGGTGAGGTGGTCGGAGCGCCAGGCGATGTGCCGGTCAGGGCGGATCAGCAGGCAGCCGTCGTCGGCCACTTCGCGCAGGCGGGCCCAGTCGCCGTAGACGTCGTCGTAGGACTGGCCGCGGCCCACCGAGTGGGCGACGATCGCCACGCCCAGTTCCGCGGCGGCCTTTTCAGCGGCGGCCAGCCAGGGTGCTCCGCCGATGCCCGTGAGCAGGGTGAAGCGGTCGCGGCCGACGAGATCGAGGGTGGACAGCCGGGTGCCGTCCTGTTCGAGCCAGGCATGCGGCAGGCTCGCGCCGGGGTGGGTGGTGGGGCGGTGGAAGAGCTGGGGGTCCCGGGGGTACGGGGGTTGCTCGCTGCCGTCGGGGAGGACCGCGCCGGAGCGGTAGTGCTGGCCCAGCTCCACGCCATGGGCGTTGAAGTGGTAGTCGTTCTCCGCCAGGGCGGCGGCGACCTCGCGGCGCCGGGCCCGGCCCTCCCGCGTCGGGGCGAAGTACTGCGCGAGGGCATCCGCGCCCTCCTCGTCGCTCTGGCCCGCGCGGACACCGAGCGCGGCGGGAATCTTCCCGGCGAGGGCGACACTCTCCATCGCCCGGTCCACGACCTGTCTGCCGACCGGGTGCCGTTCGTCGTGATAGGTGTCCAGCAGTCCGTCGCCGGCCCGGCCATGTACGGCCAGGGCGATCTTCCAGGCCAGATTGTACGAATCCTGCACGGACGTATTGCTGCCCAGGCCATTGGCCGGAGGGTGCCGGTGAGCGGCGTCGCCGACGAGGAACACCCGCCCGGTGCGGTACCGGGCGGCGAGGACATGGTTCATCTGCCACTGGCTGATGTCCTTGATGCGTACCTGAACATCGGGGTCACCTATGGTGGCGTGGGCGCGCTCCAGCATCGCCGCCTCGCTCAGGTCGATCTGTTCCACCGCGGGGTCGTACATCACGATCAGCACCCATTCGGTCCAGGGTTTGACACAGATGTACGTGCCGGCTCCGAGCCAGAACTCCTTGCCGGGCTGGACGGTGAAGAAGAGTGTGCCGGGGCGGTGCGCCCGGTACTTGGTGAGATCGGCCTCCAGCCAGACATTGACGGCGTGGCCCAGGCCGGTCTCGCCCTCCATGGGGACACCGAGCCGCTCGGCGACCGTGCTGCGTCCGCCGTCCGCGCCGATCGCGTACCGCGCCCTGACGCGGTACTCCTCGCCGGTGGCGCGGTCGCGGACCGTGCCGTGGACGGCGTCCGCGTCCTGGGTGATGTCCAGCAGTTCGGTGGAGAACCGGATGTCTGCGCCCTGCTCGCGCGCGGTGTCCAGGAGGATCGGCTCCAGCAGGTGCTGGCCGACATTGCCCATGGCGCAGGGACTGGCCGCCTCGTAGTCGGCCCTGCGGGCGACGCCGTCGCCCCATGCCTTCATGCGGGCGAGTTCCTGTCCGGCGAAGCTGGTGGCCCAGACGTTGTCACCCATCAGGTCGGCGGGAGTGGCGACCGCCCGGACGCGGTCCTCGACACCCAGGTCGCGGAACACCTCCATGGCGCGCTGGTTGGTGATGTGGGCCCGGGGGGTGTGTGCGGTGCCGGGATGGCGGGACACGGTGACGGCGTCGACGCCGGACCGGGCCAGGAGCGCGGCGGCGGTCAGACCGGCGGGTCCGGCGCCGACGACGAGTACGTCGGTCTCAAGGGTGCGCATGGGCGATTCGGCCTCTCCTCGGGCGGCGGGCGGGGTGTGTTTCGTGGCGGTCACGGGGAGTGGCGGTCACGGGGTGTGGTGCGCGCCGGTCATCAGCTCGGCCAGGTCGTCGGGGCGCAGGAAGGACGGGGGCGGGGGCGGGCCCCAGTTGAAGAGGCCCTTGGCTCCTTCGAGGTCCTCGGGCGTCCAGAGCTGGTCGTCGAGGATGGTGTCCATGTCGGAGTAGTACTCGGAGAAATTGCCGGCCGGGTCCTTGAGGTACCAGAAGAAGTTCGACCCGGCGTGGTGGCGGCCCAGGCCCCACACATGCCGCTCCGGATGCTCCTCCAGCATGGCGAAGGCTCCCCTGCCCACCTCGTCGATGTCCTCGACCTGCCAGGAGGTGTGGTGCAGGAAGTTCACGGGGGCGTCGAGGACCAGGACGTTGTGGTGGTCGGTGGAGCAGCGCATGAACGCGCCGTGGCCCTTGATGTAGTCGCTGGTCCTCAAGCCGATGCCGTCGGTGAAGAACCGCATGGTGGCCTCGTGGTCGGTCGAGCCGACCACGACATGTCCGAGCTTGCGCGGCCGGACCGGGTGCTGCCGCAGCAGGCCGGGAGCCCGGCCGGGCCCGCGCTCGACGCGTCCGGGGCCGTTGTACGGCGTCGGCGGCTCCGGGGCCTGCGCGATCCGGCCGGCGACGCGGACCACGGCACGGAAACCGGCGATGGGTTCCTCGGCGGTCAGGGTGTCTCCCTCGCGGTGCGCCGGGAGGCCGAGCCGGGTGAGGCTGCGGGTGATGCGGTCGAGGTCGTCGGTGTCGTCGACGCCGATGCTGACCTCGATCAGTCGGCGGGTGGGCGCGGGCACGATCTTCAGCTGCCGGCCGCCGTCGCGGGTGGCGAACCACCCCTCGGTGTCCTGGGTCAGGCCGAAGTCGGAGTAGTAGGCCGTCGTCGCGGCGACGTCGGGCACTCCGATGACCAGTGAGTTGAGCCGGTGGAGCGGCATCGTTCCACACTCCTTGTGGATGGCTGAAGCGGGCTCGGAACATGCGCCGCGACGCTCCGGAACGGGGTGCGCGGTGTCCTTGGGGTGTGGGGCCGGGTGGGGGCAGTGGGGCCGGGTGCGGGTGGGGGACCGGGTGGGGGACCGGGTGGGGGACCGGGTGGGGGACCGGGTGGGGTGACTCACCCGATCTTGTTGAATGCGCATGAATGTAACAGGTCAGGGGTTCGTGGCATTCCCGGTCAGCGGGCGTTCCCGGTGTCCCGCACCAGGCGGTGCCGCATCTCGCCGATGCCCTCGACATAGCTGACCAGCTCCTCGCCGTCGGCGAGAAAGCGCTGGGGGCGGCGGCCGAGGCCGACCCCGGCCGGGGTGCCGGTGAAGATCACGTCTCCGGGCAGCAGCGGCAGCACGGCCGAGAGGCGGGCGATCAGCGCCGAGACGGGGAAGAGCAGGTCGGCGGTGCGGCCCTTCTGCATCTCCTCGCCGCCGATGGCACAGCCCAGCTCCAGATCGTCGGGGTCGTCCAGCTCATCGGGGGTGACCAGCCAAGGGCCCATGGGGCCGAACCCCGGGTGCGACTTGCCGAGGCTGAACTGCGGCGCCGGACCCGAGAGCTGGAGGTCGCGCTCGGAGAGATCCTGGCCGACGGTCAGTCCGGCGACGTACTCCCAGGCCCGCTCCTCGCTCACCCGCCTGGCGTGCCGTCCGATGACGACGACCAGTTCCACCTCCCAGTCGACGTTTCCGTCGGGCAGGGTGATGTCGCCGTACGGGCCGGTGATCGAGGAGGCGAACTTGGTGAACACCGGGGGGTGTTCGGGCAGGGAGAAGCCCGACTCCTGTGCGTGGTCGCGGTAGTTCAGGCCGATCGCGAGCAGCTGGCGCGGGCGGGGCGCGGGTGAGCCCAGGGTGGACTCGGTGGGCACCACGTCGGCGTCCGGCCGGGCCTGCGCCGCCCAGCGGCGGAACTCGTCCCAGTGCTCGTAGAGCCGCTGCGGGTCCGCGGGGAACAGTCCGCGGCTGGCCCGCTCGATGTCGGCCCAGCCGCCGTCGGTCAGCAGCGCCGACCGGCCGGACACATTGGCGATACGCATGCACACGCTCCGTGGGCGGTTCGTCCCCGGCACGGTCACTGGGGAACATGTTCACCGTTGTAACCCCGGAGATTCGGCAGGTCAATAGACTTTCGAAAGTTTGCCGCTCATTCGATCCTCGGTTACCCTGCCGGGCATGGCGGCCACGGGCGGAAAACAGACTCTGAGCGACGACGTACGGGCCCGGCTGCGGGCGGACATCCTCAGCGGGCGGCTGCTGCCGGGTACCCGGCTCAAGTTCCCGGTGCTCAGCGCGCGCTACGACGTCAGCGTGAGCGTGCTGCGGGAGGCCCTCGTGCGCCTCGCCGAACAGGGCCTCGTCCGGTCCGAGCCCCACCAGGGCTTCATGGTGACCCCGCTCTCCCGGGGCACCCTCACGGAGCTGACCGAGGCGCGCGCCGAACTGGAGGTGCTCGTACTGAAGCGCTCCGTCACCGAGGGGGATCTCGCCTGGGAGTCCGGGCTCGTCGCCGCCCACCACACGCTGGAGCGCACGCCCTACACCGCCGCCGACGACGACCACCGCGTCGACGACGACTGGTCCGCCGCCCACGCCGCCTTCCACGAGGCCCTGCTGAGCGGCTGCGGCAACCGGCGCCTCCTCCAGCTCGCCCTCGGCCTGCGGGACGAGGCCGAGCTGTACCGCCGCTGGTCCCAGCCGCTCGGCGACGAGCCCGGCCGGGATCTCGCGGCCGAGCACCGCGCCCTGCTGGACGCCGCGCTCGCCCGGGATCCCCAGGCGGCTGCCGCGGCGCTGTGCGATCACATCCGGCACACGGCTCAGCTGCTGCTGGCCGTCGCGGACCGGCTCGACTCCGCGCAGGAGTCGTCGGCGCTCACGTCGTAGGCGGGGTTCCCCGGCAGGTCGTAGGGGGTTTTCCGACCCGCCGCAGGGGGCTTCTCGATCCTCCGTCGGGGGCTTCTCGACCCGCCGTCGGGCGGGTTTCCCGGCGTACGCATGTACCGCACCGGCTTTCGCACATCCGGCGCTCCCCCGCCACGAGATGGCCGTGTTTCCCACGATCGGGCTAGTTCCGACTTGTGTGCGTGTGCGCGCGGGCCGCAGGGGCAGTCACTGACGGGCCGTGAAGCGGTTGCGGCCATGAGGGAGAAAGGTGGCACAGTCATGCGCACGGAGGCCATCCAGAGGGTCACGCTCGTCTTCTCGCTGTTCGACGCGAACGGCAACGGGGTCCTGGACGCCGAGGACTTCACGCTGATGAGCGACCGTGTCGCCGCCGCGGCTCCCCAGGCCGACCAGGACGCCAAGGACACGATGCGAACGGCTTTCGAGGGGTACTGGACGGCCCTGCTCACCGGCCTCGACACCAATGGTGACGGGGTGATCAGCTTCGACGAGTTCACCGCGTGCGTGCTGTCGCCCGAGCGCTTCGACGCGGCGATCACCGGGTTCGCCGAGGCCCTCGTCGCCCTCGGTGACGCCGACGGCGACGGACTCGTCGAACGCGGCGACTTCACCGCTCTCATGATCGCGATCGGTTTCCGGCCCTCCAACATCGACGTCCTCTTCGACGCCTTCGAGCCCACCGCGGGCGACCGGATCGCGGCGGTCACCTGGCTTGAGGGGATCAAGGACTACTACGCCCCCGACAAGGCGGGCATCCCCGGTGACCTCCTGGTCGCCGGTACCGGGGTCTGACGCGCGGGGCCCGCCCTCGCGAGCGCCGCCGGACCCGGCTCCGGACCGTCGGACCTGTAGCGTTGACATGTCGCACAGCTCGTGGAGGTGCCTGCGATGGTCGATGCTCGGAGCACGGGATCCGTCCCTCCCCGCCGGGACGAAGGCGGGCCGCGGGAATCCCCGGCCCTTGACTCCGCCGTCCTGACGACCCTGCTCGACGCATCCCGCGACGGCATCGTGGTGCTGGACGGTCATCAGCGGTGTGTGTACGTGAATGACGCCGGGTGCCGGATTCTCGGCGAGCCGCGTGCGGCGCTCCTGTCACGCCCCTTGCGGTTCGGCGGGACTGACCCGGGCCGTGAGGCCGCGTCGGCGCCCGGACGTGAGCGGGTCACCGCCCTTTCCGTCGCCGACGGGACTCAGCGCGAGGTGGAGTACACCCGGGTCCCGGTCGACTCCGGGGGCCGCGCCCTGACGGCGGTGACGTTCCGGGACGTGACCGAGACGCGATGGCAGGAGCGCAGGCTCGCGGCCTTCGCGCGGACGGCGTCGAGCCTGGCCGGGACGGGGTCGGTCCAGACCGTCCTGGACAAAGTGGCCGCCGAGGTGGTGGAGGCGAGCAGCATCGGGGCCTGCTCGATCATCCTGATCGACCCGGACACGAATCTGCTGCGCATGGTGGGAGCGGCCGGCCATGGCGACGCCTATGTGCAGCGGCTGGCCGCGACCCTCGATCTCGGCGCTCCGCTGGTCACATTGCGGGCGTTCACCTCCCGCCGCCCGGTGGTGCAGCGGGATCTGGCCCGGATCATCGACGAGGACAGCCGGTTCGGGCCGATGACCGAACTGAGGCGGGACGCCCGATGGGTGGCCCTGGCGGCGGCACCCCTGGTCGTGCGCGACCGGCAGTTGGGCGTGCTCACCGCGTTCTACACCGAGGGCCAGGATCCGAGCGACGCGGATGTGGAGTTCCTGACGGCGATGGCCGACCAGGCCGCGGTGGCGGTGGACAACGCGCGGCTGTTCGCCGAGCAGGAGGGCAGGGCGGCCCTGGAGGAACGGCACCGGCTGGCGCGTGAGCTGCATGACTCGGTGTCGCAGGCACTGTTCTCGATGACCCTGCACACCCGCGCCGTGCAGCTGGCGGCCGAGCGGGCGGGCCATGACCCGGGGCAGCAGGTCGCGCGCGGACTCAGCACCCTGCGCGCGCTGACCGAACAGATACTGGTCGACATGAGGGCGCTGATCTTCCAGCTCCGGCCGGGCACCCTGCACGAGGGCGGCCTGGTGGACGCGGTCAGTGAGCATGCCCGGTCGGTGGCCGCCATGAAGGAGGTGAACATCCGTGTCGAGGGTCCCGAGAGCCGTCTGCCGTTGAGTCAGGAGACGGAGACCGAGATCTTCCGGGTGATCCAGGAGGCACTCAACAACAGCGTCCGGCATGCCCGCCCGAAGCAGGTGGAGATCCGGATCACCGTACCTCCGCAGGACAAGGGTGCCCTGGTGGTGGAGGTGTGCGACGATGGCGCCGGGTTCGACCCCGGCACCGCGCATCCCGGGCATCTGGGTCTGGAGAGCATGCGTGAACGGACCGAGCGGCTCGGGGGCCGGTTGCGCATCCACAGTTCGCCCGCGGGGTCGGTGGTCCGGGCCTATCTGCCCGGCCTTCTCTCTCCGGCGCGGAGGCTGTGGAAGGTGGACCTCCAGGCCGGTCATCGCAGTGGTGCGGAGCAGGACGGTGGGAATGCGCGAGAGTGACATGACAGCACCGGTCCGAGTCTTCCTCGCCGACGACCACGCGGTGGTGCGCAGCGGGATACACGCCTTCTTCGACATGCTCGACGACATCGAGGTCGTCGGAGAGGCGGCGGACGGCCAGGCCGTGCTCGACGCGTTCGAGCACCGGGCCGCGCAGGGCGACCTGCCGCATGTGGTGCTGATGGATCTCGTGATGCCCGGACTCGACGGGGTGAGCGCCACGCGTGAGCTGAAGCGGCTCTATCCGGCCGTCGAGGTCGTGGCGATGACCAGTTTCAGCGAGGCCGAGCGGGTGCGTGCCGCGCTGGAAGCAGGGGCTTCCGGCTATGTCCTGAAGGACGCCGTGGCGGACGAGGTGGCCGCCGCCGTGCGCACGGCGTATCGGGGCGGGTCGTATCTCGCCCCCGCCGTCGCCCGCAAGCTGACCCAGTCCATGAGCACCGCTCAGCGCAGCGTCGCCGCGCTCACGGCCAGAGAACGCGAGGTCCTCGCCCTGGTCGCGGAGGGCAAGTCCAATCGGGGCATCGCGGAGACCCTGGTGATCAGTGAACGCACCGCCCGGACCCATGTCAGCAAGGTGCTGAACAAACTGGGTTTCGCCTCGCGCACCCAGGCGGCCCTGTGGGCGATCGAGGAAGGGCTGAGCCCCCGCGCCCCTCACTGACGGTGATCGGCGCGCGGCTCCGGAGAGCTGGGCGGTCATGTCCGGGAGCGCTGGGCGGTCATGTCCGCGGAGACCTGGGCACTCAGGTTGGGCAGTGGGGGCGTGGGCGCTCAGGTCGGGCAGTGGGGACCTACGTCGAATGTCGCGTTCCGAGCGGGTCGAAGAGCCGTAGCAGAAGCTCATGACAAGCGGGTTAAATCTGTGACCCGGGCCACTTCGCCCATCTGACCGGCATCGTCCGGCCGGAGCGATTCGCGCACCGGGGTATTTCCCGCAGGCAATCCCTTGTCCACAGAATCGAGGTTGCTATGCCGGACCGTCTCCTCATCCGTGGCGGCCAGATCGTGTCGATGGATCCGACCGTGGGCGACCTGGTCGGTGATGTGCTCGTCGAAGACGGCAGGATCGTCGCCATCGGTCCCCGCCTGGACGTCGCCGAGGGCGGCGCCGCCGTGGTCGACGCCTCGCACCACCTGGTGATTCCCGGCTTCATCGACTCCCACCGGCATCTCTTCCAGGCACTCATGCGGGGCCTGGGCACCGACTGGTCGCTGTTCCAGTACTTCACGGCGATGTTCGGCATGCTGGGGCCGCGCATGACGCCGGAGCACATGGCCCTGGGCACGACGCTGGGTGCCTACGACGCCCTGGATTCCGGGGTCACCACTGTCTTCGACTACTCGCACAATCAGTCCTCTCCCGACCACACCGATGAGGCCGTGCGCGCGCTGCGGGACAGCGGTATCCGGGCGATGTTCGGCTACGGCGGGTCCATGGCCGAGCAACTGGAGATCCTCTCGCCGCCGTTCAGGAGCAGCTCCCTGAGCAACGAGAAGGAGATCCGGCGGGTCCGTGAGCAGTACTTCGCGTCGGACTCCGGGCTGGTCACCATGGGCTTCGCGGTGCGCGGGCCGGACTCGTCGACGATGGACGTCGTACGGTCCGACTTCCGGCTGGCCCGCGAACTGGGCCTGCGGATCAACACCCATATCGGCATGGCCGTCCTCGCCCAGGACATGCGGCCCACCGTGGTCCGGTTGCACCAGGAGGGCCTGCTCGGTGACGACCTGATCTTCGGCCACTGCAATCTGCTCACCGACGAGGAGTTCCGGCTGATGGCCGACGCGGGCGTGTCCGTCTCGGTCACCCCCGAGGACGAGTCCGCGATGGGGCACGGCTGGCCGCCCATCACCGCACTGCTCCACGCGGGCATCAGACCGAACATCGGCATCGACACCTGTATGGCCGTGGGCGGCGACCCGTTCACGGCGATGCGTTTCGCGCTGGCCGTACCGCGGGGCATGGCCAACCAGCGTTCGCTGGAGAACGGGGTCAACCCCTGGCGGCTGGATCTCTCCGCCCGTGACGTCCTCGAATTCGCGACCATCGAGGGTGCCCGCGCACTCGGGATGGACGATGTCATCGGCAGCCTGGCACCGGGCAAGCAGGCCGACATCGTCATGATCCGCACCGATCACATCTCCATGGCCCCCGTGCTCGACCCGGTCGCCTCTCTCGTGCACCACGCGGGCCGGGGAACCGTCGACACGGTCTTCGTCGCGGGCAAGGCCATCAAACGCGACGGCGCACTCGTCGGCGTGGAGGTGCGGGACCTCGGCCGGCGGGCCGCGTCCGCCGCCACCGGGCTGCTGGAGGCGGCCGGTGTCACCCCCGGCTGGGCACCGCCCCCTCCGCCGGGGGCGGGCGGCGACCACTGACCGCCCCGCGTGTCACCCACCGGGCCGACGCCCCGGGCCACACCACGACACACGAAGGATCACCACCCCCATGCGTATCGCACTCTTCGACCACTACCGCATCGGCATGGTCGACGGCACCTCGGTAGCCGACATCACCGATGTCGTGGACAGCCGGTGGCACGGCACCCCGTATGTGATCAATGAACTGATCGAGCACTTCGACGAACTGCGCGAGCCGCTCCGAGCGGCGCTGGCCTCGGCACCGACCCACGCGCTGGCCGATGTCACCCTGCTGCCGCCACTCCCCCGTCCGGGCCAGTTGCTGGCGGCACCGGCGAACTACCACGCCCATGTCGCCGAGATGACCACCTCACGCTATCGGCCGACCAGCGAGCAGGCGCTTCGGTCGCCACGTGAGGTCGGGTTCTTCGTCAAGGCCGCCGGCTCGATCTCCGGACCGGCCGACCCGATCGAGCTGCCCGCGCTACCGGGCCGCGCCTTTCACCACGAGGTGGAACTGGGGGTCGTCATCGGCAGGACCGCGCGTGGCATCCCGGCCGAGCAGGTGGCCGACCACATCTTCGGCTACGTCATCCTGCTCGACCTCACCCTGCGCACGGAAGGCGAACGGCAGGAGGAACGGACCCTGCGGAAGTCGTTCGAGACCTTCACGCCGATCGGCCCGTTCCTCGTCACCGCCGATGAGGTGACCGATCCGGGGAACCTCGGGCTGCGGCTGTGGGTCAATGACGAACTCCGCCAGGAGGCCAACACCCGTGACTTGATCGTGGGAATCGGCGAGCTGATCGAGCAGGCGAGCAACGTCGTGACGCTGCGGCCGGGAGACCTCTACGCGACCGGAACTCCCGAGGGTGTCGGTCCGATCGAGGTCGGCGATGTGGTGCGGGCCGAGATCGACGGGCTGGGCGAACTGAGCCTGCCCGTGGTGAAACGCGGCTGGTGACCGCCGTGGCACAGGCATCGAAGAAGGCGTCGGAGAAGGCGTCGGAGAAGGCATCGAAGACAAGGCACGTATCCGTAGGAGAACGCATGACGCAGATCAGTGAAGCGCCGAGCGCGTCCGGCGAAGCGGTCGGGACGCGCGCCGAGCAGTACTACGCCGGCCTCGATTCCCTGCATGTCGTCCCGCTGTGGCGCAACACCGACCCGAGGCTGCTGCCGGCCGAGCCGAAGAGCAGGGCGGTGCCGTACGTGTGGCGCTACCCGGACGTCCGCAGGCAGTTGATGACCGCCGGTGAGCTGATCAGCGCCGAGGACGCCGAGAGGCGGGTCCTGATGCTGATCAACCCGGGACTGGCTCCCGAGGTGGAGACCTCCGACAACATCTACGCGGGCATCCAATTGGTGCTGCCGGGCGAGATCGCGCCGATGCACAAGCACGCGGCCGCGGCGTTCCGGTTCATCGTCGAGGGCTCGGGCGCCTATACGGCGGTCGACGGCGAGCGGGCACACATGCATCCGGGTGATGTCGTACTCACCCCGTCGTGGGCCTGGCACGATCACGGCAACTTCACCGATGAGCCGGTGGTGTGGATGGACGGGCTCGACCTGCCGCTGGTGAACAAACTGGGGGCGAACTTCTTCGTCAACGGACCCGACCGTGTGCAGGACGAGCTGCGCCCGGCCGACTCGACACAGCGGCTCTACGGCTCCAGCAGGCTGAACCCGGCCTGGCAGACCTGGAACAAGCCGTATTCGCCGGTCGTCAACTACCCGTGGAGCCAGACCGAGCAGCTACTCAAGGCCGCACTCGACGACTGGACCGGCTCGCCGACCGACGGCGTCATCTTCGAGTTCACCAACCCGCACACCGGCGGTTCCGTCATGCCGACACTGGGCGCCTACGTCCAGGCGCTGCCGGCCAAGGCGCACACCGAGGCGCACCAGCACACCAGTAGTGCGATCTACCACGTGGTGCGGGGCCGGGGCCGGACCGTCGTCGACGGCACGGTGCTCGACTGGTCCGAGCACGACACCTTCGCGCTGCCGGGGTGGGCGGTGCACGAGCACATCAACACCGAGAACGAGCCGGCGATCCTCTTCTCCCACACCGACATCCCGGTGCTGAAGTCGCTGGGTCTGTATCAGGAGCGGAAGTGTCCGCGGCAGACGTGACCGCGGCAGACGTAACCGCCATCGACGGTCACTTGAGGAGTGGTGCCATGAACCGTCAACCGCACGCCGATGATGTGCTGGACCGGGCCCGCGTGGCGGACACCGTCGCGGCCTTCGCTCTCGCGCTGGACGCCCGGAACGTGGACGCGGCGGTCGGTCTGCTGGCCGACCGCGTCAGCTGGGACTACGAGTCGGTGACCGGCCGCCCCGCCGCCGAACTCAACCGCGAGGATCTGGCCGCCCGGTGGCGGGCCACCCTTCTGCACACCGATGCCTCGCAGCACTTCCTGTCTCTGCCGCACATCCGCATCGACGGTGAGCGTGCGGTCTGCGAGGTGCACGCCCGGGTGGAGGTGCGGTTGGCCAATACCGGTGGGAGTCACTCCGGCGTCACCCATGGGACGTACACCTTCGGCCTGACACGGTCCGAGGCTGCCTCAGGGCCCAGTGCCAGTACCAGTTCCGGGTCCGGGTCCGGGTCCGGGTCCGGGTGGCGGATCGACTCGGTGACGATGGGCTTGCTGTGGAACGACGGCAATCCGCGCATCATGGAGCTGGCCGCCGAGAAGGGCGCGCAGGGATGACCGCGCCGGATAGGGCGAGGGCGTCGAGTCACACCGCCGGATCGCTCAACAAGCAGCTTTTTGTGATCTTCTCCGAGGCCGGTCCACGACCGGGTGAGCTGGCGGGGCACATCCCGGCGCATCTCGACTACCTCACCGGGCTGGAGAAGGGCGGCGCGCTCTTCATGTCGGGGCCGTTCCTGGACGCGTCGGGCAGCCCCGGCGACAGCGGCATGCTGATCGTTCGCGCCACGAGCACCGGCGAGGCCGCCGCTCTCGCCGCCGCCGATCCGTTCCACAGCAGCGGGGCCCGGTCGTTCCGCGTGACGGAGTGGCAGGTTCACCAGGGACGTATTGACATCGCCGTCGACCTCTCGGATCGCAGCTATCTGCTGCGCTGACGGCACTCTCCCCAACCGTAAGAGGGCATCTCCGTGACAGCACAAGGCTCCGAACTCACCGTGGGTCTCATAGCCCCGGGCAAGATCGGTTTGCCGTTCGCGGCAAATCTCATCGCGGACGGTCACACCGTCTGGGGCTACCGCCGTAGCTCGATGGCAGATTTCGAGGCGCTCGGCGGCAGGGCGGCCGGCTCGGCCCAGGAGGTGGCGGAACGCGTCGACGTGATCTACACCTGTGTGACCTCCGCTGACGCGCTAGACGAGGTGATCGGCGGTGACCGGGGGATCCTCGCCTCCGGGCGGTCCGACCTGCTCGTGGTCGACATCGGCGCCATGGCGCTCAGCCGGAAGGAGGCCGCGCGCAGGACGCTGGAGCGGCATGGCATCACCATGCTGGACTCCCCTGTCAGCGGCACGCCGCCCATGGTGGCGGCGCGCAAGGGCGTGGTCTTCGCCAGCGGCGACGAGGCCGCCTGCGAACGGGTGCGTCCCGCACTCGGCGCCATGGGCGAGGCCGTGTACACCGGCGCGTTCGGCTCGGGTTCGAAGACCAAGTTCATCGCCAACACCCTGGTCGCCGTGCACACCGCCGTCGCCGCCGAGGCCATCGCGCTGGCCAAGGCTGTGGGGCTGGACACCCGGCAGGTCATCGACATGATCAAGCCGTCCGCCGCGACATCGACGATGTTCAACGTACGGGCGTCCCAGATGGCCGAGGGACGGTTCCGGCCGGTGAAGGGGACCGTGGCCGGGATGGTCGAGGTGATGGACGCGATCCTGGCCACCGCGGGCGAGGCGGGCGCGAGGATGCCGCTGCTGGGCGTGGCCCGCGAGATCTGCGAGGAAGCCTGCGCGCGGGGCTACGGCGAGGAGGATCTCGCCTCCATCGTCTCGGTCCTGGAGTCCGGCTCGGTCAACACTGCCTGAGCGGCCCGCCACACCCCCACGACACACCTCGCACCTCGCACCTCGCACCTCGCACCTCGCACCTCGCACCAATGATTGGAGAACCACGATGTCTGTTGACACCCACGCCGCGTCGTCGCCGATCCCGCAGGCGGGCGAGCCCGTCGCGAAGCCGAAGGGCCTGGGCATCCACCGCACGGGTCATGTCGCCCTGTTCAGCCCGGACCCGGCCGCCTCCGCCGAATTCGCGGTCAGGCACCTCGGTTTCCGGCACGCCGGTCACGACGACCGCGGACGCCACTACCTCGCGGGCCACGGCCCGGACGCGTACTCCCTCGTGTACTCACCGGGCACGAGCGGTCTGGAGGCCATCTCCTACATCGTCACCGACGACGCGGCGCTCGATCAGGCCGGGGCGGCCCTGGCCCGGGCGGGCATCGCCGTCACCCGCGACGACGACATCTCGCCCTTCCATCGCGGACCCACCCTGAGCTTCACCACCCCGGCCGGCCACCCGGTCGAACTCCGGACCGGTCTTGCACCGGACGTACCGGTGGCGGCCTCGACGCGGCGTCCGGCTGTCGCGCCGGCGCCGATCGCCTCCGACCATGTCGTGGTACGCACGGCCGACATGGCCCGCGAGATCGCGTACGCGACGTCGAAGCTGGGTCTGCTGGAGACCTCGCGGATCGAACTGCCCGACGGTTCCCCGCTGATGGTGTTCCTGCGGGGCAGCAAGCTCTACCACTGCCTGGCGCTGGCACAGTCCGATGTCGACGGGCTGCACCACGTGCAGTTCACGGTCAAGGACGGCGCCGCCGTGCTGGAGGCGTTCGAGGCGATGAGCAAGGACGATGACGTCGAGATCCTGTGGGGCCCGGTACGTCACGGACCCGGCCACAATGTCGCCCTCTACTTCCGCGACCACGTCGGTCACATCATGGAGTTCTCCTCGGAGGAGGAGACGATCCTCGACGACGAGAACTATTCGCCGATGCGGTGGTCGGGCGGTGACCCTCGGTCCGCGGACGAGTGGGGTACGTTCCCGCCGGAGAGCTTCAAGTAGCGGCGGCCTCGGTCACCTTCGCCAGGTCCCTGGGGGGCGCGGCTCCTGCCACAGGGTGGGCGCCGCCCCTCCCCCACTGCTCGGCCGACCACCGGCTGTCCCGTCACCCAACCCATTCCTATCCCCGGCGGCCCGGTGCCGCCCGATCCCTCGGAGAGCTTCATGCGTCTGGTCACCTATCTCGCCCCCTCCGGAGATTCCGCCCCCGGCGTCGATCTTCCGGGCATGGGGGTGATCGACCTGTGGCGGGTCCTGGAGGCGCACGGAGTCTCCGTACCCTCGACCGTCGCCGAGGTCTTCCGTCGCGGACCTGGCTATCAGGACACCGTACGGAGTGTGCTGGCGACGGTCACGGCGGAGCCGGGGCGGGCCGGGGAGCGGGGATGGGTGGTCCCCGGGCCCGTCACGCTGCTCGCGCCGCTGGGCGAGCGCACGCTGATTGTCGCCGCGGGCACGAACTACGGGTCACATGTGCTGGAGATGGGTGAGGAGTCACCGAAGAAGGCCACCTGGTTCGTGAAGTCCCCGAACTCGGTGATCGGCACCGGGGCGCCGGTACGGATTCCCGCCCGAGCGCCGGAGATGGTCGATTTCGAGGGCGAGTTCTGCGTGGTGTTCGGTCGGAGCTGTCATGCCGTCAAGGCGGCCGAAGCCATGGACTACGTCGGTGGATACACCCTCATCAACGATGTGTCGGCCCGCGACGGATTTCCCGCGATCGTCAGCGCCGCCACCGCCGAGGAGGGGCGCTGGGCCTGGACCGACATGCTGCTGGGCAAGCAATTCCCGACGTTCTGCCCGATGGGGCCCGCGGTGGTCACCGCCGATGAGATCGCCGACCCCGGGAATGTGACCATCACGACCACCCTGAACGGCCGGCGCATGCAGGAGGGGAACACGTCCGATCTCATCACCGGCATCCCTGAACTGATCGAGCAGTTGTCGCACTACTTCCGCTTCGAACCGGGTGATGTGCTGAGCACCGGTACCCCGGCCGGAGTCGGCATGGGCCGCAGCCCGCAGGTGTTCATGCACGCCGGGGACGAGGTGCGGGTCAGCGTCGAAGGTGTGGGCGACCTCGTGAATCACCTCGTCGGGCCCTGATGGCAACGGGTCCCTCGACGGAAGGCCGATGGGCCGAGACGCTCCGATGTCGCCGGAGCGTCTCGGCCCGCTGTTCGTGGGCGGTGGGGTCAGTCGGTGAGGTCGAGGGCCGCTGCCACGATGCTGTCGGTGTCGATGCCGTGGTGGCGGTAGACGTCCTGGATCGTTCCGGACTGGCCGAAGCGGCTCACCCCGAGCGTGGTGGCGGCGACGCGGTTGACCGTGGCGAGGAACGCCAGGGTGTGCGGGTGACCGTCCAGGACCGTGACCATCGGGGTGGCTCGCTCGGCGGGGAAGACCTGGTCGAGGATCCAGTGCGGGCCGTCGTCCAGCCCGCGGCGGGCCTGGAGCGCGCGGAAGAGCAGGTCGGGGCTGGTGACGCAGACGACATCGGCCGGGAGACCGAGCGCGGCCAGCCGGTCGGCGGCGGTGAGGGCCTCGGGGACGAGGGCGCCCATGGCCACGATCGTCACCGCGGGTGTGTCGGGTCGCCGCAGGGCGTAGGCGCCGGCGACCACCTGGCGGCGACGGCGCTCACGGGCCGCCGGGTCGGTGGGCACCGCGGCGAGACTCTGGTCCACCGGGCGGGTGGACAGCCGCAGGTAGGCCGAGCTGCCGTCCGGTCGGCCGAGTTGGTTCAGGGATGCGAGCAGGCACCATTCGGTGTCCAGGACGAAGGCGGGTTCGTAGCTGACGCAGCCGGGTTGCTCGATGCCGAGCGAAGGTGTGGTGATCGACTGGTGGGCGCCGCCCTCGGGGGCGAGGGTGACGCCGGAGGGAGTGCCGACGAGGATGGACTGACCGCCCGCGTACATGCCGAACGACCAGGGCTCCAGGGCCCGGTTGACGAAGGGGTCGTACATGACTCCGATCGGGAGCAGTGGCTGTCCCCAGCGGCTCCAGGTGGCCCCGAGTTCGCCGAGGAGCCCCACCAGGTTGGTCTCGGCGATCCCCAGTTCCACATGCTGGCCGGTGGGCCGCTCCCGCCAGTGCAGGATGGTCTCGGCGTCGTCGGCGAACCAGTCGGTGCGCTCCGTGGCCGACCAGATGCCGGCCTTGTTGATCCAGCCGCCCAGGTTGGTGGAGGAACTGACATCGGGGCTGACGGTGACGATACGGCCCGCGGCCTCGGGGGCCTGCCG
Organism: Streptomyces sp. NPDC056734; assembly: GCF_042790455.1. NCBI lineage: Bacteria > Bacillati > Actinomycetota > Actinomycetes > Kitasatosporales > Streptomycetaceae > Streptomyces > Streptomyces sp. NPDC056734. The sequence goes on along the minus strand of NZ_JBHTZD010000001.1, from coordinate 266,792 downwards.
GGTGAGGTCGAGCAGGACCCGGCCCAGGGCCTGCTGGGTGTTCCCGGTGCCGGAGGGTGTGCGGCCGATGTCGTCGGGCACGGCAGGCGGTTCATGCGCGGGCAGTTGTGCGCGGCGCAGTCGCTCGGCCGCGCGGGCACACAGTGCCGCCTCGGCGCTGTGATCCGGAAAGCGGCCCCACGGGGCGTCCAGGTCGGTTCCCAGGCGGGCCGCGAGGTCCGTCATCTGGGTCTCTGTCAGCAGAGAGGAGTGGTTTTGCGGATGACCCTCATTGGCGAGCCCGTGGCCCTTGACCGTGTAGGCGAAGATGACCGTCGGGCGGGTGTCGTCGATGCTGTCGTACGCCTCCAGCAGCGCGCCGAGGTCGTGGCCGCCCAGATTGCGCAGGGCGGCGTGCAGTTCGTCGTCGGTGAGCTGGGCCAGCAGCCCGGCGATCGGCTCGCGGGTCGATCCGGAGCCGGGCAGGCGGTCGCGCAGCTGCCCGGGGGTGCAGCGCAGCATCCGCTGGTATTCGGGATTGCCCATCGCGTCGAGGCGCACCCGCAGTGCGTCGCCGCCCGGCCGGGTGAACAGCTCCTGCAACAGCCGCCCGTACTTGAGGTTGAGGACCTGCCAGCCCGCGGCGCCGAACATGCCTTGCAGCCGGTCGGCGGCGATCCCCGGGACGACCCGGTCCAGGGACTGGCGGTTGAGGTCGACGATCCACACGACCTCGCCGAGTCCGGCGACCATCGGGTCCTGGACCGCCTCCCAGATCGCGCCCTCGTCCAGTTCGGCGTCGCCCAGCAGCGCGAACTGGCGGCCCTGGCCGACCTGACCGCAGCGGCTGTCCACGTACCGGCGGGCGATCGCCCCCCAGAGGGTCGCCGTGGCGCCGATGCCCACGGATCCGGTGGAGTAGTCCACCGGATCGGGGTCCTTGGAACGGCTGGGGTAGCTCTGGAGTCCGCCGAAGGCCCGAAGGGTGCTCAGATACGATTCGTCCAGCTCGCCGAGCAGGTAGTTGATCGCATGCAGTACCGGCGAAGCGTGTGGCTTGACGGAGACCCTGTCCTGCGCGCTCAGCCGGTGGAACCACAGGGCTGTCATGATCGAGACCATCGAGGCGCTGGACGCCTGGTGACCGCCGACCTTGAGGCCCTCGGGGTTCGGGCGCACCCGGTTCGCCTGGTCGATGATCGCCGTCGACAGCCACAGCACCCGGCGCTCCACCGCCCGAAGTGCCTGAAGGGCCTCCTGACCAGGACCGTCCGTGTTGGTTGACCCGGTCGACACGGTGCTCATGACCACGCCTCACCACCTCCGTACTCTTGCGCCCGCTGGGCGGGACTCCATGTCAGTACTGGGTGAGTAGACAGCCATGTTTCACACAGGGACAAGCTGTGCTTCGTGTCTTGAGCACAATGCTCAACGGCGGGGCACGATGGAGGTGCTCACTTGAACAGCATGAACAGCGGAGCGGTGGTTGACTCCACCGACGCCCGGATACTGCTGGCCCTGGCCCGCGAGCCGCGCGCCACCGTCCAGGCCCTGGCCCAGCGGCTGGGGCTGTCCCGCAACACCGTCCAGGCCCGGCTGACCAAGCTGGAGCTGAGCGGTGCCCTCGGTTCCCGTGAGCGCTGGGTCGTGCCGGGTGCGCTGGGTTACCCACTCACCGCGTTCGTGACCCTGCGGGTCGACCAGCACCGGCTGCCAGAGGTGGCCGACGCGCTCGCCGCCCTTCCCGAGGTGGTGGAGGTGTTCGGTCTCAGCGGGGACACCGACCTGCTCGCTCGCGTGGTCGCCGCCGATGCCGAGGATCTGTACCGGATCGCCGGGCAGATCCTGGCCGGCCCCGGGGTGGAGCGCACCTCCACCGCGTTGGCGATCCGCGAGCTGGTGTCACATCGCCTGACTCCACTGCTGGAACGGGTCTCCAGGACCGGCCGGTCCTCCACCCCGCCACGGCCGGGACGTCAGCAGCCCACTCCGACACAGGGGAACGCGGCGGACGTGGCCTGAGTGACGCCGTGTCAGTCGGGTCTCTGATCGGCTCTCTTACGGGCTCCGGTTCCGACCGGCGGATTCGCGCGGCCCCGGGTTGCGCCTACTGCCCGGATCCGGCCGGTGTAGCGCCCTTTCGGGCAGCGGGTGCCGGTGAGTGGGTAGGTCGCTTGCCGTGGGGTAGTGGCCTGCTGTCGGTTGTCGAGAATGCGAACCAGCACGGTGTTCCGTCTGTTCAGTCCGCTGTCCCCGACCGTTTCGGAGTGGTCCCGTGACCGAAATCGCCGCTGATCTCAGTGAGGGAATACCTCAGCCCCAGGATCTGGGGCTCGACCGGCCTCTCTATCGTCTGGATCCCCTCGGCCAGGACTTCGGGGTGGAGGGGAGGGCGCTTCAGGCGCTCGGCCCGCTGGTTCCCGTGGAGCTTCCGGAGGGTGTGCGGGCCTGGGCGGCCACCCGGCGGCGGGTCTCCGATCTGCTGTCCGTGCATCCCGACATGCGCAAGAACCCCCGGCACTGGCGGGCCTACCAGGAGGGGCTCGTGCCGGACAGCTGGCCGCTGCTCCAGCTGCTCGTCACCCCGACCATGCTCATCATGGACGGCGTCGATCACGCCAGGCTGCGCAAGCCGGTCCAGACCGCGTTCACCGCCCGCCGCGTCGAGGCGCTGCGCCCTCGCATCGAGGCGATCGTCGCGGAGCGGCTGGACGCGCTCGCGGCGGTGGGGGCAGAGACGGTGGTGGATCTGCGTCGTACGTTCGCCTTCGAGATCCCGGTGACCGTGATATGCGAGCTGTACGGTATGGATGATCCGCAGATGCGGCGCCAACTCGCCTTAGACACCGAGCTGTTGCTGACCAGCGCGACCCCGCCCGCCGAGAGGCTGGCCGCCGAAGCTGGCATCTTCGCCACCATGGCCCAGTTGATCGCCACCAAGCGGCAGTTGCCCGGCGGTGATCTGACCACCGCCCTGATCGCCGAGTTCGACCAGGGCAGCATGTCGGAGGAAGAGCTGGCGGGGACGCTGTTCCTGGTTCTCGTCGCGGGACATCAGACCACGCAGGACCTGCTGTGCAACGCGATCCAGCGGCTGGCCGAACACCCCGATCGGTTGGCCCTGGTCCACCGGGGTGGCCTCGCCGGCCCGGATCCCTGGCAGGGCGTGGTGGAGGAGTCGCTCCGTTTCGATCCCCCCGCGTCGGTCACCATGTTCCTGTACGCCGAGCGGGACATCGTCGTGGAAGGCGTCACCATCCGCGCCGGTGACCCCGTCCTGTGTCACCTCGCGGCGATCAGCCGCGACGACGAGGTCTTCACCGACCCGCACTCCTTCGTCCCGGACCGGCCCGACGCCCACCAGCACCGGGCGTTCGGCCACGGCCCGCACCACTGTGTGGGCGCCCCCCTGGCCCGCCTGGAGGCGGGCATCGCGCTGCCCGCCCTGTACGAGCGGTTCACCATCACCCCCGCCGAACCGCTGGACGGCGTCGAGCGGGTGGGGTCACTGTCCAACAACGCCCCCGCCCGGCTGCCCGTGTATCTGACCCCGGCCGGACGCCGGACGGTCAGGGAGTGAAGCCGACCCCGCTGCCGCGCCGGGTCCGGTCGACGGTCAGGGTGAACACGTCGGGGCGCCCGTAGTGGCCCGCCACGTCCAGGTCCAGGGCCTCCTCGTAGCGGCGGCCCAGATCGAGGGTGGCCGTGATGAGCCGCGCCTCACCGTGGACGGGTTCCACGATCCAGGCTCCGTCCGGCCCCACGACGCTGGAACCCCCGGTGAACAGCGGACCGTCCTGCGGGGCGTCCGGACCCACTCCGGCCCGGTAGGCGGCCAGCAGGTCGGCGGGGACGTCATCGGTGGACAGCACCAGGCCCGCCGACACCACGAAGCAGCGGCCCTCCAGGGCGTACGAGCGGGCGGCGATCACATGGCTCTCCGGCATGTCGGGCCAGGCCGCCACATGGATCTCCTCGTGCTGGGCGTGCAGCGCGTGCCGGGCCAGGGGGTGGAAGTGCTCCCAGCACACCAGTGAGCCCAGCCGTCCGGCCGGGGTGTCGACGACCCGCAGCCCCGCCCCGTCCCCGGCCGCCCACACGATGCGTTCGGTGTGGGTGGGTGTCAGCTTGCGGTGCACATTGAGGGTGCCGCCGTCCGGGCCGATGGTCACCAGCGAGTTGTACAGGGACCCGGAGGACGGCGCGGCCCGCTCGTTGAGGCCGAGCACCACGGTCACCCCGTGCTCCCGGGCCGCGGCCCGGACCGGGGCGAGGGCGTCATCGCCCCCGGGGTCCAGGACGGGGCTCTGCTCCAGCAGCCGGGCGTGCCAGTGCCGCGCCTCGGCGTCCCGCCAGCCCGCCAGCCCGAACACCCACGCCGGGTAGCAGGTGAGCCAGGTCTCGGGGAAGACGACGAGGTCGGCGCCCGCCCGCGCGGCCTCGGCGACATGCGTGGTGGCACGCCGCAGCGACTCGTCCAGGTCCAGCAGGGCGGGCGGCTGCTGGACGATGGCGACGGTGGTGGTCACGGGTGGGCTCCTTCTGCTGCGGGCACGGGTGAGGTGCGTACGGGCGGGGGTGCCGTGCTTGCGTGCACGGGCACGGGTGCCGTGCTTGCGGGCACGAGCGCGGTGCACGTGGGCACGGGCGCGGTGCACGTGGGCACGGGCGCGGTGCACGTGGGCACGGGCGCGGTGCTCGTGGCGGGGTGGCTGCGAGAGGCGGGGTGGCTGCGAGAGGCGGGGTGGCGGACCATGCTGGTCGGCCGTTCCGGGGCCGTGACGCGCTGCCGCCCCCCGCGCCCAGTGCGGGCCGCGTCGGTATCGGTCACGGACCGGACGGGCCCGGGGTGCGTGTCCTGGCCGGCGTCGGCCGGGTGGATCGGCTGGTACGAGGGGGGCGCCGGGGGTGTCATGGCCGCTCCCCCGCCGGGCGCGTGTACAGCGCGGGGCGCCGGTCCGCGTGGACGTCGTTGGTTTCGCCGATGGCCTTGTTCCGGGCCTCGGTGAGGTCGAGGGTCGCGGTGAGGATCGCTTCCTCGCCCAGGCGCAGTTCCGTCACGGGGTAGCCGTCGGCGTCGATGATCGCGCTGCCGCCGAGCCAGTCCTGGCCCCGTTCGGTGCCGGTCCGGTCGGCGACCGCGACGAACATACGGTTGACGGAGGCGTCCGCCTGCATCCGTACGATCTCGCCCGGCCGCTCGCCGCGCGGTCGCGGGTACAGCGGCCAGTTGACCGGGCCGCACAGCAGTTCCGCGCCGTCCAGGGCCGCGAGCCGTACCCACTCCGGGAACTCCAGGTCGTAGCAGACCATGAACCCGATGCGGCCGTGCGGGGTGTCGATGACCGGCGGGGGAGTGTCGCCGGGGGTGAAGCCCCAGGTCTTCTCGCCGTTCCACAGGTGGGCCTTGCGGTAGGTGGCGCGCAGCCCGGTCGGGTCCACGAGGGCGGCGGCGTTGTACACATGCCCGTCCTCGGCGTGTTCCGCGAAGCCGCCGACGACGACCAGGTCATGGCGGGCGGCGAGCGCCTCCCACTCCTTGATCGTGTCGCCGTCCGGCGGCTCCGCCACGGTGCGGAGTTCCGCCGCGTCGGTGAAGACATAGCCGGTGGCGGCCAGCTCCGGCAGGACCACGACCTGCGCGCCGCGCTCCACGGCCGTCCGAACCGCCTCCCGTATCCGCCGCCGGTTCCCCATGACGTCGCCGACCTGGGGGGCGATCTGGCAGACGGCGACGGTGACCTCGGTGCCCCGGGGGGCGGCGGGGCGGGGTGACGGGCGGTTCATCGGTCGCTTCCCTCCAGTTCGGCTTCGCTCGCCGCGCGGGCGGCGGCCTCCGCCTCATGGTCCAGGTTCCGGGAGAACAGCAGGTAGAGCACGCTGGAGACGAGCAGTCCGACGACGAACGAGAAGTCCGCGCCGCCCAGGGCCTCCGCCGCGGGGCCGACGTAGAAGCTGGTCGAGAAGAAGGGGATCATCGCGGCGAAGCCGATGACATAGGCGGTGACGCCCCGCCACGCCCAGCGTCCGTAGATGCCGTCCGGCTTGAGGATCTCGGCGATGGCGTACTTCCCGCGGCGCACGAAGTAGAAGTCGACCAGGTTCACCGCGGTCCACGGGACGAGGAAGTACAGCATCATCAGGACGAAGTTGTTGAAGCTGCCGATGTAGTCGTCCGGGATCAGCAGGGCGACCACCAGGGACACCAGGCCCACCACGACGAGCCCGATGATGCGCAGCCGCACGGTGGGACGCACCTTGCGGAAGCCGTCCAGGGCGCTGGCGCCGGTGAGCATGGCGCCGTAGGCGTTGACTCCCATGATGGAGATCAGCGCGAGCACCGAGGCCATCACGACGATCAGGCCGAAGCCGGGGAAGAGCAGGTCGCCGACCTCGCGCAGGGCGAGGATGGGGTCGGGGTTCGGGAGGTAGCTGGCGAGGATCGCGCCCAGCGACATCAGCCACACGGCGGAGAACGCGGCACCCGCGTACACCGCGGTGATCAGCTTGCGCGCGGGCACCTTGGCGGGGAGGTAGCGGGTGTAGTCGGAGACGTAGACCGAGTAGCTGATGTTGTATCCGGCGGCGAGGGAGAACTGCACCAGGAAGGCGGTCAGGTCCCAGCCCGCCGTGGCGGCGGGTACGTCGGCGGGGGTCGGGTTGGAGCCGAAGTGGACGATCGCGACCACGGTGAGGACGGCGAAGACGGCCACCAGCAGATACGTGAGCCAGCGCTGGACGAAGTGCAGCAGGTCGTGGCCGACGACCGCGATGACGATGGAGACCGCGATCAGCACCGGGTACCAGAAGAGCTTGCCGTCCGGCAGCAGCAGTCCCAGGCCCTGCTCGGCGAGGACCGTGTCGAAGACGAGGAAGCCCACGTAGACGAAGACGGTCGCCGCGAACGGCACCGTGGAGCCGCGGCTGCCGAACTGCGCGCGGGACTGGATCATCTGGGGCAGGCCCATCCGGGGGCCCTGGTTGGCGTGGAAGGCCATGAAGAACGTACCGGCGCCGACGCCGAGCACGATGGCCAGCACGCTGTACCAGACGCTCAGGCCCATGGAGGCGCCGACGAACCCGGCGACCATGGTCGGCAGGACGAAGTTGCCGGTGAACCAGAACGGTCCCTGGTGCCAGACCTTGCCGTGCCGTTCGGCGGCGGGCACGTAGTCGATCGAGTGCTGCTCGATCGCCGAGTCACGCTGTGTCGCTGTGTCCGAGGAGGTCATCGCCTTCCCCTAACTTTCTCGGGGCCGGTCGTCCGGCACAGGCAGGTGGTCGGGTGTCATCGCCGAGAGGATCTCGTAGGCGGTGTGGGCCGCGGCGACGGCGGTGAGCTGGGCGTGGTCGTAGGCGGGGGCCACCTCGACCACGTCGGCGCCCACCAGGTGGGTGCCGCGCAGGGCGCGGATCATCGCGAGCAGCTCGCGGCTGGTCATCCCGCCCGCCTCGGGGGTCCCGGTGCCGGGGGCGTGGGCCGGGTCGAGGACGTCGATGTCGATGGAGAGGTACACGGGCCGGTCCCCGAGCCGGGCGAGCATGCGCTCGATCGCCCGGGGCAGTCCCTCGGTCTCGATCTCGGGGCTGGAGATCACGGCGAAGCCGAGGCGTTCGTCGTCCCGCAGGTCCTGGCGAGAGTACAGCGGGCCCCGGGTGCCCACGTGCAGGCTTGCGGTGAGGTCGATGAGTCCCTCCTCGGACGCGCGGCGGAAGGGGGTGCCGTGCGTGACGGGGGCACCGAAGTAGGTGTCCCAGGTGTCGAGGTGGGCGTCGAAGTGGAGCACGGCGAGCGGGCCGTGCCGCCGGGCGGCGGCGCGCAGCAGCGGCAGGGCGATGGTGTGGTCGCCGCCGAGGGTGAGCAGCCGGGTGCCGTCCGTGGTCAGTTCCCCGGCGGCGGCCTCGATCTGGGCCACCGCCTCGTCGAGGCTGAACGGGTTGGCCGAGATGTCGCCCGCGTCGGCGATCTGCTGGGCGGCGAAGGGGTCCACGTCCTGCGCGGGGTTGTAGGGCCGCAGCAGCCGGGACGCCTCGCGGATGTGCGCGGGTCCGAAGCGGGCGCCGGGCCGGTAGCTCACCCCGCTGTCGAAGGGGACGCCGACGACGGCGATGTCCGCGCGCGGGACGTCCTCCAGGCGGGGCAGCCGGGCGAAGGTCGCGAGCCCTGCGTAGCGGGGGCTCAGACTCGCGTCCGGGGGGCCTACCGGGGGCGTCGGGGGTTCGACGGAGTTCATCGGCGTCTCGATCTGTTCCAGGAGGGAAGTTACCTCTACAGGGAAGTTACCTATACACAACAAAGAATGCTTATTAGGCAACTTTCATTCCGGGTAGTGTTCGCTCTGAGTGACAGCTGTGTCAAGGGTCGTCTCTGTCAAGGGTCGCCCGGAGGCCGAACGAGTGACGCGAGGATGTCGATGAAAGCGCTGCACCCGACACCGTCCACCGATCCGGTCCGGGTCGGGGCGCGTCTGCGGGCCTCCCGCAAGGCCCAGGGCCTCACCATCGAGCAGGTCGCCGCCGCCACCGGTCTGACCAGGGGGTTCCTCAGCCGGGTCGAGCGTGACGAGACCTCACCGAGCGTCACCTCCCTGGTCACCCTGTGCCAGGTGCTGTCACTGCCCATCGGCTCGCTCTTCGAGGGCGCCGACACCGAGGTGATCCGGCTCGGCTCGGCCCCGCGCATCAACATGGGCGGACACGGCGTCGAGGACCGGATGGTCACACCCCGCACCCAGTCGAAGATCCAGATCCTGCGCTCACACCTTGAGCCGGACGCCCACGGCGGCGACCAGCTCTACACGATCAACTGTGACGTGGAAGTGCTGCACGTGGTCAGCGGCGAGGTCTCGGTCCGTTTCACCGACCGCACCGAGACACTCGCCGCCGGGGACACCCTGACCTTCTCCGGCCGCGAGCCGCACACCTGGCACAACTCCGGCCCCGGTCCCGCCGAGGTCACCTGGACCTTCGTCCCGGCGCCGTGGAGCGGGTCGCACTGAGGTCCGGACGGTATGTCGGGCATCGTCACCCGCTACGACACCGTCGTCACGCCGTACACCAGCGGCCTGCTCACGGGGGACGACGTCCGGACGCGTGGGCCAGCCGGACGAACTCACCGCAGACGTCCGGCGTTACGTGGTCGAACAGCCGGGTCCCGTCCTTGATCGCGGTGTCGAGCATGGCCGCGTCGGCGCCGGAGCGACGGGCGATGTCGGGCAGGGCCAGCGGGCCGACACAGCCGATCCGGTGGGCGTCGGCGTAGCCGGAGGCGACCACGAGCGCGTCCGGCCGGTAGTCCTTCACCGCCCGTACGACGCCGCTCATCACGTCGATGGCCTGCCCGGGCGTGGTACAGCCGTAGAGGCCGACCTTGATGTAGGTGGCGCCGGAGACGGCCGCGCCGAGCGCCGCCTGGGCCACCGTGCCCGGTTTGTAGGGCACGTCCCCGACGGTGGCGGACACCGGTATGCCGGCCGGGACCGCGTCCCGGATCTCCCGGATCACCCATGGGAAGTTCGCACCGAGGGAGCCATCGTCGGGCTTCTTGACAGGGCGCGAGGAGGCCGCTCGGGGGGTTGTCCGCCCGGGGCGTGCGCCGTGGGCGCCGGGGCGTGCGGACCGGCCCGTTCGGAGTCACCCGAAGGAGTGAGGAACTCCCGGTTCCGGCCGGCCGACTTCTCTGTCACCGGAACATCCGGCACACCCTCACGGCACAGGAGTCGACCCATGGCACAGCGGCAGTACACCGTCACCGGAATGACCTGCGAGCACTGCGCGGCCGGTATCACCCAGGAGGTCACGCGGGTGCCGGGCGTGAGTGACGTCGTGATCGACGTGGCCGCGAAGTCGGTGACCGTGCGTGGCACGGGACTCGATGACGACCTGCTGCGCGCCGCGATCACCGGGGCCGGATTCGGTATCAGCGCCCCTGTTCCCGCCTGACCGGCCGGTTTCTCGGGCGGTTCAGGGAGGACGGCCGGCCCGCTCGACCCCCGTGATGAGGTTGTGCGGGCCGGTGTCCGCCAGGTGGGCCATCCATGTCCGGGCGGCGGCGATGTCAGCCACGGTCAGCTGTCGCCAGCGAGCGTCAGTGGCCATCGGCGGGCATCGGCGGGCATCGGCGGGGCTTCAACCACCCGCCGCCGCCCGCACGACACGTCCCACGAGCCTCCGCCACCGCCTCGAAGTCGGCGTCAGTGACCAGGTCGACGGGACCGTCCGGGTCCGGATGGAAGTGGGTGACTCCGTCGCCGGTGACCTCCACGGACCCGCGCCGGGTCTCGTACAGCTGGGGCCGCAGCAGGGACAGTACGGTGATCGGGTCGTGCGGGACGCTCCAGCCCTCGCCGGCCGGGGGAAAGGACCGGCCCTCGTGCCCCGGCCCACCACACGTCCCGCCCGGACAGCGGCTTGGCCGCCCCGGGGACCACCAGGAGGTCATGGCCACGGTGTTGAGGATCAGGTCAGGCGGGTGACCGTTGAACATGCGATTCCTACTGTGCGGGGCGGACGAGCCGCTTCCCTCGATGAACGCGGTACGGGCGCTGCTTCAGCCCGCTGGTCGCGATCGACCGGGTGACGTGGCGCTGGAGCTGCAGCAGGAGGATCGCCAGGGGGATGGCGATGAGGACGACGTACGCGGCGAAGATCTGTCCGTGGTCGACGACGAGCTGTCACTGGAGATTGCCCAGCGCGATCGGGCCGAGTTGTTCGTCGGGTTCGGTGCCGATCGGCAGGGGTCACCTGAACGACTGCCACTGGAACAGGAAGAGCGTCAGCGGCGTCGCGGCCACGGCCGCCGGGAACATCGCGCCGCTGTGGCCGTGAACAATGCCACCCCCGCCGAGCAAGGAGCCCGCCTCGGCCGCCTGTGGCAGATTCGCCGCCTCGGCCAGGGCACGCAGACCACGGGCGGCACGATCCGGCTCGTACCAGCCGGGGCGCCCCGGTACGGAACCCCAGTCCACCGCGTCGATCCCCTCCAGCACAGCGGCATCCTCGCACGGGGCCGCCGATCCGGCTGTCCGGGACACAGTCGCCGTCGCCAACTCCGGCCGCTAGGTTGCTCTTTGACCTTTCATCGACCCGACCGGAGGCCAACGGCATGACGGAGATCTCGGCTGCCTCGATCGCGGCACGCAAGCGCATCAAGACCGACCAGCCGCACACGGCCCGGATCTGGAACTACTGGCTGGGCGGCAAGGACAACTACGCGGTCGACCAGGCGGCCGGGGACCAGATCCGCGAGCTGCACCCCGGCATCGGCGACTACGCCCTCGCCGACCGGCTGCTCCTCGGACGGGCCGTACGGCATCTCGCGGGCGAGTGCGGGATCCGGCAGTTCCTCGACATCGGCACCGGCCTGCCCACCGCCGACAACACGCACGAGGTCGCGCAGCGCGTCGCGCCGGAGTCCCGCATCGTCTACGTCGACAACGACCCCATCGTGCTGGCCCACGCAAAGGCCCTGCTGACCAGTACGCCGGAAGGACACACCGCCTACCTCGACGAGGATCTGCGCAATGTCGACGCGGTGCTGGAGCAGGCGTCGAGGACTCTGGACCTCGACAAGCCTGTGGCGCTGATGCTGCTCGGCGTGGTCATCTTCATCGAGGACGACGAGGAGGCGTACGGCGTGGTGCGGCGGCTCATGGACGCGCTTCCCACGGGCAGCCACCTCGTCCTCACCCACACCATCACCCGGCCCGACATGCCGGACGTCGACTCCGCGGTGGCCTTCTGGAACGAGCACGGCACCCCCAAGCTGACTCAGCGCACCCCGGCCGCCATCACGAAGTTCTTCGACGGGCTGGACCTCCTTGAGCCGGGCGTGGTGTCCTGCAACCGCTGGCGCCCGGACGACAGCGAGGCCGATCCGCCCGCCGAGGTGGCCATGTTCGGCGGCGTCGGACGCAAGTCCTGACCCAGTTCGGGCCTCCGCGCCGCGCTGCTACGGCCAGTAGCGCCGGCCCCTTCCAGACCCCCGCCGCCCGTGCGGAGCCCCCGGCAGCGGGCCGCCGGCCCCGTCAGCCCTCCCGGTCCCGGAGCACCGCTCGCGCCGGGAGGGTGACCGCGAGCAGGGCGAGGCCCACCGCGGCGGCGGCGAAGGACCCGTACACCAGCGGGGGTACGTACGGGGGCTCGCCGGTGAGGCCGCGTGTCATCGGGGTCAGGGTAGCCGCGGCGATGGCCGTGCCCAGGGCGACTCCGGCCACCGCGACCAGCAGTCCCTCCCAGCGCAGCATGTCCATCACCTGGCGCCTGGTGGCGCCGACGAGGCGGAGCATGCCGAGTTCGCGGCGGCGGTCGAGGACGGTCATCACGAGGGTGTTGGCCGCGGCGACGGCGGCGAAGCCGCCCAGGACGCCGGCCATCGTGTAGTTGGCCCAGGCGTTGAGAGCGCGGTCGGTGGTCCGCTCGACCGCGTAACCCGACGCGTCGGAGACCTCGCCCAGCGCCGCGAGGGCCTGCGCGTCTCCGCCCCGTACCAGCAGCGTGCTGTCGAAGCCCGACGTGACATGGGGGGTGAGGGAGGCGCGGTCCATGGTCACGGCGGCGAGGCCGAGCCCGCGGCCGTACACGGCGACGACCTCGGGGCTGGTCCTGGTGCCGTCCGGGAGGTACATGGGCAGCTGGTCGCCGACCGTGACCTTCGCCGAGGTGGCGAGCGTCCCGTCGATGGCGATACGGCCCTTTCCGAGCTGCTCCAGGCTGCCGGTGCGCACGTCGAGATCCTGCACCTTCGCGAGTTGCGCGCCGGAGCCGGAGACGCCCTGGGTCGCCGCGCTCTGAAGCCAGCGGTCGCCGCCCGACCCGACGGGCACGAGCACCTGCGCGTCGAGCAGGCCCACGGCCACGTCGACGCCGGGCGCGCGGGCGGCCAGGTCGACGGCCCCGGCGGGCAGCCCGGCGGGGTGCGTGATGACATGGTCCGCGGTGACGCCCGCGCGTAGTTGCTCCGCGGCGACATGGCTCTCGCTCGTGTGCAGGAAGGCGAGCGTCGACGCGAAGGCCATGGCCAGCACGATCGGGGTGATCGCGGACGCCAGCCGGCGGGCGTTCGTACGGGAGTTGGCGGCGGCGAGCCCGGCCGCGGCGCCACCGCCGCGCAGCGGAAGCCCGAACAGCGCCGCGCACAGCCGCGCCACCAGCGGACCGAGCAGCGCGACGGCGAGCATGAACAGCATGACGACGCCGAGGGCGGCGTTGGCCGCGTCCTCCCCGGCCGAACGGGCGGCGACGACACTGAGGAACCCGCCGCCCACCAGGGCGCCCAGGCCCAGCACGGTACGGATCACGCCCGGCCGCAATCGCTCCACCGACGCCTCGGTGAGCGCCTGCCCCGGCTTGATCTTCGCGCTCCGGCGCCCTGCCGCCCAGCCGCCGGCGAGCGCGGTCAGCAGCCCCGTACCGACGGCGACGACGAGCGGAATCCAGGAGACATACAGGTCCACGGGTTCCGGGATCGCCCCACGGTCCTTCAGCTGCCCGAACCACCAGTGCGCGAGCCCGATCCCGGGCAGGCAGCCGACCAGTCCGGCGAGCGGCGCGACGAGCAGCGCCTCGGCGGCGACCGCGCGGCGGATCTGCCGCGGGGTGGCGCCGATGGCACGCAGCAGCGCGAACTCCCTGGCGCGCTGGGCGACGGACAGTGCGACCGTGCCGGACGCCGTGAAGACGGCGACCAGGGCGGCGATCCCGCCGAAGGAACCGCCGAGCCCGGTGAGTGTCTCCTTGGCGTACCCGAGCCCGCGGTCCTCCAGGGCGCCGCGGTCGTCGCCGGTGTGCACCTCGGCGCCGGAGCCGCCGAGCGCCTTCTTCACGGCGGCGGCGAGGGTGTCGGTGTCCACCCCGTCCTTCGCCAGTACGGCGATGGCGTCGGCCTTGCCCGGATGCCCGGCGAGCGCGGAGGACTGGGCGTCGGCGAACCAGGCTGTGGCGGCCTCGGCAGCCGTGTCGCCGGACCCGCCCTTCGCCAGCCCCGAGACGCGGAAGTCGCCCCGCCCGGCGGCGGTTTCGAGCGCGACGGTGTCACCCATGCCCGCCTGCGCGGTCCGTGCGGCGGCGGCGTCGAGCACGACCTCGCCGGTACGGGGCGCGGCCCCGGCGGTGAGCGTGGTGCCGGTGAAGGCGTGCGCTCCCCAGCCGTGGCCCGTCAGCGCGGTGTCGCCCTGGCGCACCGGGAACGTGAAGTCCGCCAACGCCGCCGCAGCGCCGGGCGCGCGGGCCGCCCGGTCGGCCAGCGCGGTGTCCACGCGTGCTGTGTCCGGCAGCGGGTTCACCGACTCGTAGCGGCTGTCGCCGCTGCCCACGACGAGGCGGGCGTACTGGTCCGCCGCCGCGACGACCGGCGCCTTCGCGTACCGCTGGGCGGGCACCGACGCGCGGGCGCCCGTCTCCAGGAGGATGCCGCAGGCCGAGACGATCAGCGCCGCCATGATCAGCGCGACGAAGGTGCCGGCGAAGGACGCGGGCTTGAAGCGCACGGCCGCGCGGGCGAGGCCGTTGGGGACGAAGCGGGTGGGGACGAAGCGGTCGGTGACGTTGCCTTTGGGGGCGTTGCCTTTGGGGGCGTTGCCTTTGGGGGCGTTGCTCGTCACGCCGCGGTCCCCGCCATCGCGGCCGTACGGGAGGTGAGGTCGGCCATGCGTGCCGTGATCTGCTCCGCCGAGCCGCGGTCGAGGCCGCCCGCGAAGACTCCGTCCGCGAGGAACAGCACGCGGTCGGCCCAGGCAGCGGCGGCGGGGTCGTGGGTGACCATGACGACGGTGGCGCCGAGGGTGTCCACCGCGTGCCGGAGCAGTCCGAGGATCTCGGCGGCGGTGCCGGTGTCGAGGGCGCCGGTGGGCTCGTCGGCGAAGATGACGTCCGGGCCGGTGACCAGGGCGCGGGCGATGGCGACGCGCTGCTGCTGGCCGCCGGACAACTCGCCGGGCCGGCGCTTCGCCTTGTCGGCGAGGCCGACCTGGGCGAGCACCGCGTGCGCCCGGCGGCGGTCCTGACGCTGCCCGGCGAGACGTATCGGCAGCAGTACGTTCTGCTCCGCTGTGAGGGAGGGCAGCAGATTGAATGCCTGGAAGACAAAGCCGAGGCGGCTGCGGCGCAACTCGGTGAGCTGGTTCTCGCCCATGCCGGTGATCTCCGTACCGCCGAGGCGCACCGAGCCGGCCGACGGGCGGTCGAGACCGGCAGCACACTGGAGGAACGTGGACTTGCCGGAGCCGGACGGTCCCATGACGGCCGTGAACGTACCGCGAGGCAGGGCGAGTTCGATGCCGGCGAGGGCGTGCACGACGTTGCCGCCACGGCCGTACCGCCGTCGGACGCCGCGCAGTTCGACGGCGAGACCGGGCGTGCCCTGGGCCTCCGGCCGGTCGTCCGTCTTCCGCCGCCTGCCGCCGCGCAACCTCATGTCCATCCTCTCGTGATCTCTTCGAGCTGACGCTCTTCGAGTCGATGATTCGAAGCTACGGATCGCGGTCATGGCGGAACATGGCGGCGGCTGGCGGATCGGGGGTGGGGATAACCCGAGGACGGGCGGCGGGCACACCCGAGCATGGGTGGCACAGCCGCGGAGCAGCCCCCGCTGGCCGGCCGCCGGCCCCGGCTGCTGGCCCCGGCTTGGGCGTCTTGACGGCAGTGACGGCGAAACCGCTACCGTACGCAGGTCCGTGGCCACGTTCATCGCAGGGCGCGGTGGGTGAGAAATTGGGGGATTCATGTCGTTCGAAGAGGAATGGGCCGAACTCCGTGCGGCTGCGGAGCAGCGCGGTGCCATGCGGCTCAATGGTGTTCCGGCCGAGAGCGGCGGGGGCAGCGGGGCGCCCAATCTGGTGGTCAACCGGGACGACCTCGGCCGTATCGGGAGCGACGCCTATGAACTGCGCGGGCGATTGTCCAAGGACGGGGACCACGCCCGCCCCACCACCTTCGACGCGGCGATCGCACTGACCAACGGCGAGTTCGTCAGCGGTTCCGCACTGCTCAAGGTGCACGACCGCTGGAACACCCATATGAAGACGCTGCTCGACGCCTGTGCGCAGATCTCGAATCATCTGGACTACACGAAGGCTCAACATTCCAAGGACGATGTGAAGATCCAGGGCGGTCTGACCGCGGTCTCCAAGCTCACGGAATACTTGCGGTAGGAACGACGGCACTGAATGTGTTCAAGGCATATGTGACGTAACGGGGTCGGGGGAACTGCGACATGCTGAAGTACGAGGACGTCATCGACGCCCCGGTGGGCAAGCTGAAGGCTGCCGCCGACGACTGGACCGAGATGACGACCAGGCTGGAGAAACTGGCGCGGGACGCCGCCGACGGGATGAAGACCCGGGCGGACCAGGCGAGGTGGGAGGGCGTCAACGCGGGCGTCACCAAGGAGTTCATCGCCAAGACGGCCAAGGAGTTCACGGACGCCGCCGCCGAGGCCAAGGGCGTGAAACTGATCCTTGAGGAGGCCCATACGGCCATCAAGAAGGCCCAGGACGACCTGGTGAACATCCGCGACCACGAAGGACCGGCCGCCAACATCCATGTGGACGCCAAGGGCAAGGTCACGGCCCGGGAGTCGGTGACCGAGCTGCCCGCGTCCCAGCGTGCCCGCGATCCGGACTACCTGGATCTGGTGCGCCGGGAGAACGACAACATCGCCGCCTGGCAGCGGAAGATAGACCTCATCGTCGACAACTGCGACGACACGGACCTGGCCTTCAAGAACTCCCTGGAAGCCAACGTCACCGATCGCAAGGACTTCAGCGCCCCGACGTACACGAAACTGGACGAGGAAGAGGCCGCGCGGGCCGCCGCCCTGGCCGCCAAGGGCGCCGACCTCACCCACACCGAACTCCAGTCCCTCAACGAGCTGCTCAAGGACAACAGTTCATCGGCGACGTTCGCGAAGGGCTTCTACGAGAGGCTCGGCCCCGAGAAGTCCCTCGCCTTCTTCGGTCAGCTCTCCACCGACCTCTCCGAGGGCGGCGAGGTCGACTCGCAGCGACTCAAGGACGTCCAGGAACTCCAGCGGAATCTGGGGCTGAACCTGGCCACCGCCTCCCGCGACCAGGCGTTCACCGCCGAGTGGGGCCCGGAGCTGCGCAAACTGGGCACGGAACACATCCCACTGACGAAATACGACGCCAGTGGGCCCTACGGGTATCAGCTGCTCGGCGGCATCATGCGGTACGGGAACTACGACGCGAAGTTCCTCAATCCGATCGCCGAGCATGTCGCACAGCTCCACCAGAAGAACCCGGACATGTTCGCCGAGAACAAGTTGGCGAACAGTGCCAACAAGAACCCGTTCAATTCCTCCGGTGTCAATGGCGCGGGCTTCGACCCGATGACCTCCATGCTGGAGGCCCTGGGCAACAGCCCGGAAGCAGCCAAGCGCTTCTTCGCCGATCCGCCGACCGCGTACAACGAGGACGGCACGGTCGACAAGGACGCGACAGCCGACCTCGGGAAGGCCGACGGCACCCCGATCGACAACTACCTCGACTTCTTCGCGACGGAGAAGTGGGAACTCTTCGGCGACATCAACGGACACGACGAGACGGAACTCGAAGGCGCCCTCAACTACATGCCCGACGCCCTGGGGAAGGCCCTGGAGGCCGCGACCCTCGGCTATCCCGCCGGACAGCCGGACGCCTCGGTGGTCCGGGACGCGGACAACGCCGCGGTCATGCAGCAGGTCATGGAGAAGTACGGGTCGGACGCGGGCCTGCTCAAGTATCAGGAGGCACTGTCGGACAGCCTCGGGACGATGGGTGCCGGGTATATCGATGACATCAACTGGGCCTTGGACCAGAACCACTGGGACAGCGTCTTCGCACCGGGCACGAATCCGGAAGGGCACCTCGACTTCGCGGAAACCGACGACGGCAACGGACGCAGTGTTGTCCGGGGCTTCCTCAGCGCCCTTGGCCAGCACCCCGACGCCTACGCCACGCTGTCGACCGCCGAGCAGATCTACACACGCAGTGTCCTGGAGGGACAGGCCGCCCCGGATGGTACGCCCGACATCGGTGCGGCCCGAGCGACGGTGTTCACCGGAGCCGAGGTGCAGGGCATGCTCGACCAGTCACGCGCCGACCAGGTCGAGGCCACCCACTTCAAGACCCACGAGGACTATGAGAAAGCGGTCGAGAAGCGTTCCGGCTGGGTCCAGTTCGGCGCGACCGTCGGTGTCGCGGCGGGCGTCGCCTTCCTGCCAGTGACGGCGGCCGTAGGCACGGCCGCCGTCCTGATCCCTCTCGCGACGGACACCGCCGCCGGCGCGCTGGAACAGGGCATCGGCCAGTTCGTCGGCGACTTGTCACAAGGCTCGGTCGACGAACACAAGGAGAAGATCGAGGAACTCAATGAGACGGAGACGAAAGCGATCTACTCCGCAGGTGAACAGCGGGTCGAAGTCTCAGTGACAGACTTCATCGAGCGGTACATGGACTACCAGGATGATTCCGCCCAGGACCTCAGGCAATCCGCGATGCTCGGCTACTCCACCGGCAACGACCGCGAGAATCAACAAGGCCACGACCCGGTAACGGACTGAGACCGGCCGCAACCGACCCTTGCGACAAGACAGAAGGACGCTGATAGTGATCACCCGTAAGAGGACACGCGAACTGCTGAGCGCCGTCGTGGCCGGTTCCTTGTCACTCGCGCTCGTGGGTTGCAGCGGGGAAGACGACGGAGGGAAACCGGTCCCCATCGTGGCGGCCGAACAACTCTGCGGTGGGACGGTCATCTCCCCTGCCGCCGCCAAGGCCCTCGAAGTGATCATGGGTGTGGACCAGTTCGAGGAGTCCCACGAGGAACACACCATTCCGCTCGCTGTCCAGGATCTGAAGCTCACCGGCAAGACCACGGGCACCGGCAACGAAGACATCTGCCGGATCCACACACCTCTCGATGCCCTCACCGATACGCTGCGCGTGAGGTGGTTCCTGACAGACAGTACAGCGACCGGGGAGAGCATGGACTCGAAGTTCACCGAGCTCCCGATGGGTACTCTGGCCGCCACCGCTCCCGACATGGCATTCGTCTCCTTCGACTGCCACGACAACAACAGCCCGCTCACGTCCGTCCCGTACCGCATCGAGATCTTCGTCGAGACCACGGAACTGCCCGTCGAACCCGAGGGCGACCCCCAAGCGCTCGAAGACGCCTTCGCCACCCTCGCCCACGCCTTCGCGGTGGCCATTTCGAAGGAGCTGCGCTGCACGGACAACGGCGGGCTGAAGGCCGAGCCGTCACTCACCCCGGTGCAGCCGTAGCGCACGGGGCTCTCGATCGTCATGTGCTCCTCGGTGGCCGAGGCTCAGCAGGGCCTCGGCGAGCGTGGCTTGGGGGAGGGCGGCGGCGGTCGGGGCCGACCAATCCGGAATTCGTGTCGCGATATAGCGTTAGTCTTGAGTCGCGTCGCTCCCCGCGTCGCGCGGAGACGTTCGACAGGACCAGGACGGAAGCATGTCGGGAGACATTTCACCCACCGGGAAGCACTCCAGCTCCGGCTCGGACCCCGGCCCGGGCGGCCCCGGCCCCGGGTCGTCGCCCGAATTGCGAGCCTCTCATGCGGACCGGGACCGTGTGGTGGATGTGCTGCGTATCGCGGCGGGGGACGGCCTGCTGACCGCGGACGAACTGGATGAACGCCTGGAGGCCGCCCTGTCGGCGCGGACGCTCGGCGAACTGGCCCCGCTCACGGCTGACCTGCCTCCCGTATCGGCCGCGGCCGGTGCGACCGGCGCGGAGGTCAAGGACGTCGTCAAGATCGAGCAGGCCTTCAGCGGCGCGGTCGTGCGGGCGGGGCGCTGGGTGGTACCGCGCCAGCTGACGCTGGCGGTGGCCTTCTGCAACGTGACACTTGACTTCACCGATGCCGTGATCACGCACGACACCTTGCGGATCGACGTGGGGATGACGGGAAAGACCCTGAGGCTGATCACCAGGCCGGGCATCGTGGTCGACACCGATGGTCTGCAACTGCTGCACACCAGGGTCAAGCACCGTCAGCCTTCGGCGCGTCTTGATACGCCGGTCACTCTGCGAGTGGAGTTGGTCGGTCAGAAGACCCACGGCCGCGTGGTGGTGCGGCCCCGGCGTCGGACCTTCGGGCAGTGGCTGCTGCGCAGGCCCATGTCCCCTTCCGCGGGCGATTGACTCCCCCGCCGGTGAGACTTCCGGCGGGGTGCGGTGTGCCCGACCGCCGTGCCGGCCGGGAGGAGTTCGACGGGGCGGGGCGGGGCGGGCCCGGCTCGCGCCTCAGGGGTTGTGGAACTTCACCTCGGGATGGGCGGCGGTAGGCCCCGACAGCACCGGCTGCGACTGGCCCCGCAGATGCTGGTCGAAGAAGGCGGCGACATAGGTACGTGTGAGGGCGACCGCCCGATCCGCGGGGAGCGGCGGCTGCGGCAGCCCGAAGTGCCGGGAGATCAGCGGCCCGTCGGAGAAGGTGAAGTGGTCCGCCCCGGCGACCGTGACCCAGCGCTTCCAGCCGTCCAGGGTGGGCCACATCCGGTCCCATGTGGTGTCGAGACCACCGGGCCGGTGGACGTCGTCGTCGGTGCCGAGCATCATGAACGGCCGTCCGTCGAGGCCCTCGGCGGGCAGATCCTCCCAGAATCTGCCGTCCATGTTGATGCCCGCGTCCACCCGCCGGTCACCGGCCATCGCCGTGGCCGCGCTCGCCCCGCCGATGGAATGGCCTGCCATGCCGACCCGCTGCTTGTCGATGATGCCCGCGTGCCGCCAGGCCGGGTCGTCTCCGGTCAGCCGGTCCAGCACGTAGGACACATCCTCGGCGCGCGTCGCGGTCACGACGGCACCTTTCGACCCGTCGGCCTCCAGCGCCTCGCAGGCGACACAGGTCAGCGTCCGCCCGCCGGGCACGGAGATGCCGAAGGATTCGTGGGCATGGTCGAGCGAGGCGACGACGTACCCCCGGCTCGCGAGGTCCTCCGCGAGGCTGGTCAGGGTGAACCGGGACACGCTGAAGCCCGGGGAGAGGAGGATCAGGGGGTACTTCCCCTTCGCGGGACGGGCATCGACCCGGCCATGGGTCCGGGTGGCGCTCAGTACGTCCGCGGGCACGAGCGCGTCGATGCCCTGTCCCTCCGCCAGGAGCCGCGCCTCCTCGACCGTGGAGTAGCGCGCCGTACGGCCGTCGCCCGGCCGGGCCGCCGGATAGTGGACGGTGACCATCAGTTCCCGGCCGTCGGCGGTCGGCACCCAGGGGTCGGTGCGGGAACGGTCGGTGAGGTGCATCGTCGTCCGGCCGACGGCGTGCGGGCCGGTGGGGCGCGGCAGTTGCAGAAGGCCGGCCGGGACTGCCTCCGTCGTCCCTTGTAAGGTGGCCGCCGGCCGCGCCGGAGTGGCCGTGGCGGCTGGGGCGAGCGGTAGCGCGAGGGCGAGAGTGAGCGCGGCGGCTGTGGCCACGCGGGTGATGTCTGCCATGGGGATACGCTAGGTGAGTCCCCGGTCCCGGAGCGTCAGACTTCAGTCGGATGTCGCGTACGTCTGTGGGTGGGAGGGGTGGCTCGCGGTTCTCGGGGTTGTCCAGGCCGGTTGTCCAGGCCCGCAGGCGCTCTGCCCGTGAGGCGCGCACACCCCACCCAGTGGGTTCAGGGACTCGGGCTGTCCCTGCACGACCTGGCGTCGATGGCCGCCGCGCTGGGCCGGTACTCGGTCTGCCAGTCGTTCTCGTTCTCCGGGATCAGTCTCAGGGTCTGCTCGATGTCCGCGAGCCAGTCGCTGCTGTCGACGTATCTCTTCACGATCTCGCGCAGTCGTTCGCAGTCCTCGCGGTATCCCTTGGGCATGCCGATGCCGTAGTACTGCGGCGGGCCGACCGTCTGGCCCGGCAGTACCCTCAGCCCTTCGTCGGCGTAGTGGTCGGCGAAGCCGTAGAGGATCAACTGGTCCGTGGACACCGCGTCGGACAGGCCGTTGCGCAGATCGCTCAAGCAGTCGGAGGCGTCACCGAGTTCGTAGACGTCGATGTCGTCGTACGCCGGGCGGGCCAGCACCTCGGCGGACGTGGTGCCCTTCCAGGTACACACGCGGCGCCCGTCCAGGTCCTTGATGGTGTGGATGTCTCCGTGGTCCTTCCCCACGATGAAGCCCTGGTACGTGATGGCGTACGGGCCGACGAAGTCGATCTCCGCCATGCGCTCCTCGGTGATGGAGAACGTGGCGATCACCAGATCCGCCTCCCCCGTGGTGATCGCCGTGACGCGTTCCTCGGACGGGACGTCTATCGGGCGGCTTCGATCTTTGAGTCCCAGTTCGTCCAGGATCCGCGTGCCCAGGAGGTAGTCGAAACCCGAGTAGTTGTAGTCGGGTTTGTACGACGTGCCGGGCTGGTCGTTCTTGTGTGCGATGGTGATGCGGTCCCGGCCGAGGAACGTCGGGTCCGGATCACCGCAAGCGGCTGCCGAGGTGCCGACCAGGACGACGGTGAGGGCGACGGCCAGCGCGCGGGCCCGTTTCCGCGCCCATGTCTTCGCCCGGTCCGTACCGGCTCCGACCGTGGATCCGCTCATCTGTTCTTCCCCCTGTTCGTCAGCCGTGAAGAAGTGCCCGGTCCACGGAGAAATCCATCAGACAGCCCCGCAAGGTGTGCACGGTCACGGTGAGGGAGCGCTCGCCGCTCCAGTTCCGGCCGAGCTTGAGGTAAGCGGTGGCGCCGGGCGCGAGGGAGCCGTTCTCGCTCGCGGTGGTCTCGCCGGTGAGTCCCACGTCGAAGGTGGTGTCCGGCAGACATGACTGGGCCTCGGTCGCGCCTTCCTCGACCTTCATGGTGAGGACCAGGTTCTCCCGCGCGGTCTCGCTGTGCACGACCACGGTGACCTCGGCGCCGTCGCCGACGGGAGTGCCAGGTGTGACGGTGGTGCTGCCCGTGACATCCACCTCGCCGTACAGGCGCAGTTGCTGCATCAGCGCCAGCCCGATCACCGCGAGGCCGACGCAGGCCCAGGAGATGCCGGCCCGCAGCCCGCGATGCCATCCGATGCCGTACAGAGCCCGCCAGAAGGTGGCGGCCAGCGGGAGGAGGACCAGCGTGTACGCCGGGACGAACTGGGTCAGGGGTCCATCGGGCTGCCGCAGCAGTGTGACGGTACCGAGGGTGAAGACGAGGCCGCAGGGAATCCAGTTCCACACGCTCCACTTCTCGACGCCCGTGAAGAGGGAGAGAAACACGTTTCCGGCCACTTTGGCGATGCTCAGCGAGCCGCTTCCTTCGCTGCTCGCAGAGTTCTCCTCCCATGGGGATGTCATCTTCCGCCGCCCTCACCCTCGTCCGCGGGCCGGTATCCACCGTGCACATCGCCGGTGACCTGGCCGATCGCGATCGCTCCCGGCCCTGTGGCGTGCGCGGTGTTGGTGACGGGTCCCGGCCGCGCCAGTTCGGCGGCATGCCTGAGGTGTCCGAGCAGCGACTCCTGGCTCAGATCGCCCCCGGGGTCCAGCAGCCAGTGGCCGATCGCGGTCTCCAGAGCGGTCCGGTCGGCCGGTTCGAGCCTGCTGACCAGCCCGGCGAACTCCGCGTCCGCCTCGCGCTCCCCCTGCCCCTCCCCCACCACGTCCCCCTCGCCCGGCTCGCCCGGCCCACCGCCCCTCTCACGCCCCAGCGCGCGCATGAGGAACCCACGCCCCTGCTCCACCGCGCTGTCGGCGACCCTGGTCCGCGCGGAGTCCAGCACGGCCTGCCCCATGGAGGATGCGGCCAGTGCGAGGTACGGGGTGAGCTGAGCAGCCAGTGACATGAACTCCGTCATACGGGCATCCTTCGTCGCTGTGGGGGGCGGCGCTGGTGTGACCAACTCAATTACGGGAAACGGGAGTTACCCAGAACCGGCGCCTTGTAACCAGCCCCGGCTCACTCCGTGACCCACTGTTGGCCGGTGCGCGCTCCGGCCGACGGCGCGCGCCCGGTCGACCCGCCTTGTCCCAGATGTCTCAGACTCGACGCCGTCGGCCACGGGGGCGCGATCCAGGGCTGTCGCCGCCTGTTCCGATACGGCGGGCGGCTCTATGATCCTCGCAGAACTGTCATGGACACGCCACACCCCACTATCCCGCAAGGGCTCCACCTCACCCCCCACCGAGTATGCAGAGCGAGGGACTGGAACATGCTTCGACGTACGTTCGCCGGCGTTGTGGTCGGCGCCGCACTGGCGATGCCGATCACAGCGCTCACGGCCGCTCCGGCCACCGCGGCGGCCGCCGCGGTCACGCTCACCTATGACGACAGTCTGGCAGCGGAGTTCAAGCCCCAGGTCGCGCAGGCCGTCAGCGTCTGGAACACCTCCGTCAGCAATGTCCAGCTCGTGAAGGCGGCGGCAGGCCAGCGGGTCAACATCCAGATCACCGCGGACGACGGCTGGCCGCGGGCCATCCTCGGGCCGGTCCGTCCCACCGGGACGGTCACGGTGTGGGTCGGCCGCGAGGGGGTCGACGCGGGCTACAACGTGGTCCGGATCGTGACCCATGAACTGGGGCACAGTCTGGGCCTGCCGGACATCAAGCCCGGCCCGTGCTCGTCACTGATGTCCGGCTCGACCGGCGGCGTGAGCTGCAACAGCGTCACCCCGAACGCCGCCGAGGCGGCCAGGGTCGAGCAGAGCTACGCAGGTGCCTTGGCGGCCACGGAGCGCACCGGGGGTGGCGTGGTGGTGACGGACGCCGCGTTCTGAGGTAGTGGTCGGTGGTCCAGTGGCCTGAGATCCGCTGGGCGGTGATCCAGCGGCCGGAGATCCGACGGTAGTGATCCACTGGCCGGTGGGCGCGTCGACGGCGTGCCCACCGGCGACATCCGCGGCTCTCCGGCCCGGCTACCGGCCCCCGTCGGTGCCTGTGGTGCCGGTGCCCGGTGCCCGTACCGCGGCGCCGGGGAGCCGCCGCTCGATGCCCTCCCCCTGGCAGCGCACCCCTGATGAAGGACGAATGGCCTCGCCTGCCGACGACGGAGACGTGACGGGTGCTCTCCCGGCACCGCACGACGGCCAATCCACTCGATCCACTGACCGGTTACCCGCACCGGAGCGGACCGAGGCCCGACACTCCCTCCGTCGGACCTCCGGCGGACACGGCAGGAACCGGCCACCCGCCAGGCGGACCCCCGCCCGACCCCGCCGCGGCCGGCGACCCGCTCGGCGGGGTGACGAACGCCCTGTGGGGTTCGCTCGTCGCCCTGGCGGGCCTGCTCACCGTCCTGGGCATGGACAGCGCCAGGCTGTTCGTCGCACTCGACGATCACCCATGGCTGACGCTGCTCGCGCCCGCACTCGCCATCACCGCCGTCGCCCTGTGCTTCCACGCGTACTTCGCCGGACAGCGACCGCTCCTGATCTTCGGCAGCACGGCCTGCATCGCCTCCCTCGCGGCCTCCCTGATCATCGCCACCCTCGCCGCCGGCGGAAACGGCGGGCCCGCGGTGACGAACGTCGGCCTCAAGGGCCAACGGCCCCATATCTCACTGACGTTCACCGTCCACGCGGTCGGCGAGAGGGAAAAGAGTCAGTGCACCACGCGGTCCCCGACAGCCCCCGCCTGCGTGACCGTCAGACTGCCGTAGCTTCGGGCTGCCCGGTGGGGTCCGGCAGTCATCGGGCGGCAGGCGTCCCCTGTGTCGTCGTCGGACATCGGTGGAGGCGGGCATGGGAACGGGTCGTGGGGTTCTACCGGTGGCTCGGGAAGACACCGGTGGCCCTGCGCCGAGCCATGTCCGGGTTCGTCGCCAACCGGCTCCAGTCCGCGCTGCTGCGCGAGCAGGAGTGGCGGGCCGCGCTCGCGCAGCTGAGGGAGCCGTACGGCATCCTCTCGCCCATCGCCCTGCACTGGCTCGGTACCGGCCCCCAGCGGTTCGAGGGTGTTCCCGGCGGCCGGCAGGCCGATCCGGGAGGGGTGCGGGTGCAGGCCGGCCCCAAGGGGGAGCTGTACGTCGAAGGGGCCCTCGTGGACGGGGAACGGGTTGTCCGGCACGGCGGAGTCGTGCCGCCGCCCGGCGGTACGGTCAAGGTGTCCTGCGGTGAACTGCGGATCGACGTCCTCGGCTTCGAGGACGTCGACCGGCCCCGGGAGATCCGCTGGGCCATCCGGGTCCGTTCGCCGCGCTCGCCCACGGTCTTCGAGCACTACCGGCGTACGCACCGGGTGGTGCTGGAGACAGCGCTGGAGACCGTACGGCGGGAGTCGCTGGTCCGCGACGGACCGGTCTCGGCGCTGGACGTCTCTGTGCAGGCGCAGATCCTCGAACTGCTGGTCCGGCTACGGGTAGAGCTGGGCCTCGCCGTCCTGGTTCATTTCGCACGACCCGGGCGTGGTGCGGGAGCTGTGCGACCGCCCCCACACGCGTGAACTCATCTGCTCCGCAGGAGTGTTGACATCACGTCAGACTTGACCGCGCCCGGGTTGGTTCCTGCTGCTCGGCGGCCGGATGGCCGACCTCTTCGGACGCCGCCGGTTCTTCCTGACCGGTTTCGCTGGTCGGCGCCTTCCTGCTGATCGAGGGGCGGTGCGCGGCGGAGCCGCTGATGCCAGTTGGCATCTTCCGCTTCCGGTCCGTCACGGCCGCCAACGTGGTGGCGACGACCAGCGGCGCGGCATTCTTCGGCACCTTCTACGCTCAGGGGTGCGCGGGGCTGACCCTGAGGTGTACGGCTCGGCGGGGCGGGGTGGCCGACCGTCGACCACAGCGGGTCACTGTCCTCGATCGGCCACCGCACTCTGCTGGTTGGCCGGTCAGTTGAGGACGACAATGTCCGTACGGATCCGGAGGCCGCTGCCCCACGCGATATTGATCTTTACGGTGACGAGACCGGCGGCCGGGACGATGTTCGCGACGGTGATGGGGGCGGCTCCTAAGAACCGCACATTGTTTCCGTCGATCTCGCTGGCCGCGACGAGAACCGTCGAGTTGGCGTTGATGACATTCCAGGTGATCGGGTAGTTGACCCAGTTGTTGTACGGGCCCCAGTTGACCCAGCCGCGCCACACGTCGACAACATTGCCGCCGGCGACGAGGCCCTCGATCTGCTCGACGGTTTCCACGCTGGATTCCGGTGCGGTGATGATGGACACAATGCGCCCCTCTCGACCCGGCCAGGCCCCGTACGCCAACCGGCTGTTCCGGTGGAGGACCATGGCCCACTACATTCAGTGTCCGCTTGAACACATCACGTAGCAACGCCTCGAAAGGGTGAACTCAACCCGACCCGCCCGCACATCCACCACCACAACATCCCTGCCGTGATAGTGACCAGCCGCTACCGGTAGCCGGGTGGGGCAGCCGCCTTCTCGTCCGGGGATCCCCGGACCGCTCGCATGCCGGGGATCCCCGAACCACTCGTCCCCCTGCGATCCGCGGAGGCCGACCGGCGGTCACCGGGAACGACCGACGACCGCCGACCAGCGCCGGGCCAGTAAGGACACGTAAGGACCCGTGAGGAACCGCAGGGAGCCGGACCGCGAGGAACCGCCGGGGGACCGCCCGGCCCGTTCCCCGCTGCCGGACTAGAAGACGCTCAGGCCGTACAGGCCCAGCGGCCGGGTGACCGGCTCGTAGAACGTGGTGCCGCCGACCGTGCAGTTGCCGCTGCCGCCGGAGAGCAGGCCGTACGCGGTGTTGCCGGCGAAGAGCGGGCCGCCGCTGTCGCCGGGCTCGGCGCAGGCGTTGGTCTGGTGGGTGTTGTAGACCAGCTGGCCGCCGCCGTAGTTGACGGTGGCGTTCAGGCCGGTGACCGTGCCGGTGCGGTAGCCGGTGGTGCTGCCGGAGCGCTCGATGCGCTGGCCGATCGTGGGAGTGCCGGCGTTGATGATGTCGCGGTACGTGCCGTTGTAGAGGTACACGCGGCCGTCGGCGTTGGCCGCGTTGGAGTGGGCGATGACCCCGTGGTCGTAGACCGGGAAGACGGTCTGGCCCGGCACCGCCGTGCCGATGCTCCAGGTGGGCCGGCCGGTGGTGCAGTGGCCCGCGGTGAGCGCGAAGTACTGGCGTGCCGCGTTGACGACGTTGAAGCCGAGGGAACAGCGGACGCCGGCCGAGGTGATGGCCTCGCCGCCGGCGATGAAGCGGGTGAACTTGCCCGGCGTGCGGTTGATCTCCAGTGCCCCGGCCTGGGCGCCGGCTGCCTCCTTGATCTCGTTGATCTCCGCCGCCGAGACGGTGCTGTCGGCGGTGACGACGACCTTGCCCGACGCCTTGTCGGTGTACCAGGCCGTGCCGCCGATGTCGGCGCTGAGCACGGCGTCGCTGGCCTCGGCGAGCTGGGCCACGGTGGGCTGCGGCTCCGCGGGGGCCTGAGCCGCCACGGCGGTGGGGGCCACGAGTGCGGACACGGCCGCCAGGCTGGCGACGACGGTGGCGGCGCGGGCTCTGCGGGCGACGGAGCCCGAAGACAGGAACGTCTTGACCTTCACATGTCCTCCGATGAGAGGTCCTGGGCCCGTTCGATGTCCGGGCCCTCGGTCACGGCAGCGGCAGACCCAGGGACCGTGCGGGTGTCCTGGGGCTGCCATGTCGACGATTGAAATCCTCAGCGTGACCGGTCCCTGTCAACAAGTTCGGCTTTCGGACGCTCTGACGACGGGCTTCGGGCAGGGGGACGCGGTTGGCAGGAAGGGCACCTTGCCAGGTCCGGCGCCGGATGCGGGGGCGCGCGGCGACATGAGGGGCGCTCAGGTTCCCCGCGTCGGTGTCATGCCGGTTCCGGTGCGGCCCCGGATCGGCAGGCGCCCGGGGGAAATGCGCCAACCATGGTGATCCCCGACGATCTCTGGTGACATCAACATCAGATAAGGGTGTGGCTGCTCAGCGTCGCGTCAGTGGGGAGCGGAGGGCCGGCTCGCGCGAACCGCTGGGCGGGGTGGCCGGTTTGTGAAGATCGCATGAAGCGTTCCGGTACGTGGCGTGGTGCGGCCGGGGAGGTCGGGCCCGTGGCGCTCTCGCCGTCCACTCCCGGTGCGGACGCGGGCGCGAGCTTGAATCACCTTCTGGGCGCGGCGGCGGGAAATACCCCCAGTGACGCGCGCGGGACCGCGTCCCTATGGGGCGGATTGCCCTCCTTGCCGCGTCGGCGCCGGTGTCCGGTTCGGCGCCTTCGTGAGCGAGGGTGCCGCTTCCGTTTTTCTGGAAGCTGTACGTCCGGTTAGTGACGGGGTGTCAGTTCCGGGTGTCGGTTCCGGGTGTCAGTTCCGTGCCGTGGGAGCGCAGCACCATGACGTATGGCGATCGCTTCCGGCAGTCAACGATCGTTGAGGGACGCGGCTCCCGTACGCAGGCTGCGGGTGCGTGTGGAGTCCTGCGGGTGCGTATGGCGTCTTGCGGGTGCGTGTAGACGACCGGGTCCGTGCCCGTGTCGAGGGAGGCGGGGCCTTCTTCATCGCCGACGCGGCCGAGACTCTCCACAGGCATCCACGCGGCCCGCCATCGACTGGCTGGGCCACGACGTCCGCGGTGTCGCGCTCCGGCGGCGCGCGGTCTGCCGTCGGAGCGATGGCCGTGTTCAGCGCGACGCTGAGGGCGTTGCTGGATCTCCGCGGGCTGGTTCATCCCCTCGCCCCAATCGCGCGCGCCGATGTTGGCTGACCGGACAGGGTCCGGGGCGGCGCCGCTGACCATGCTTGGGCGGATGCGTCGACTGGAGGTGTCCGCCGTGACAGAACGCCGTGCCTTGGCGAAACAGGACCTGGGGCGGGAGGGTGGTGCTCGGCCCGTGGCCCGCGATCGGGAGACCGGGGCCGCGATGGTCGCCGATATCGAGCGGCTGGTGCGCTGTGAGTCACCCTCCGACGACCTGGCCGCGGTAGCCCGCAGTGCTGAGCTGGTCGCGCGGGTCGGTGCCGGGCACCTGGGAAGCGAGGCGGAGCGGGTCGTCATCGACGGTCGGACCCATCTTCGGTGGCGCTTCGGGCGTACGCCGCGCGTGCTGGTCCTGGGACATCACGACACGGTGTGGCCGGTCGGGTCGCTGGAGACTCACCCCTTCGAGGTTCACGACGGGGTGCTGCGCGGACCGGGGTGTTTCGACATGAAGGCGGGACTGGTGATGGCCTTCCATGCGCTGGGATGTCTGGCATCCCGCGCGGACCCGCTCGTCCCCGGCTCCCCGCACCCCCGTACTCAACCCCAACCTCAACCCCAACCCCATCCCCTGGACGGTGTCACCCTTCTCGTCACCGGTGACGAAGAGCCAGGTTCTCCCTCCTCGCGGGGGCTCATCGAGGAGGAGGCACGCCAGTGTGCCGCCGTTCTTGTGCTGGAGGCGGCCGGTCCCGGAGAGGCCCTGAAGACCGAGCGCAAGGGGGTTTCCCGGTATGAGGTGGTGGTGCGGGGGCGGGCCGCGCATTCCGGGCTGGAACCGGAGCGCGGGGTGAACGCGACGATCGAGGCCGCCCATCAGGTCCTCGCCGTGGCCGGGCTGGGCGATCCGGCGAAGGGTACGACCGTCACACCGACGCGCCTGGAGGCGGGGACCACGATCAACACCGTCCCCGCGTCGGCGCGCTTCGATGTCGACGTCCGGGTACGGGACGCTGCCGAGCAGGACCGCGTCCACGCCGCCATGGGTGGCTTGCGGGCGCGGCTGGCCGGGGCCGTCGTGGAGGTCGAGGGTGGTCCGAACCGGCCGCCCCTGCCTGCGAGCGCGTCGCGGGAACTGTTCGCGCGGGCGGAGCGGCTCGCGGCGGGGCTCGGGATCGGCCCGCTCACCTCGGTCGCGGTCGGCGGTGCCTCCGACGGGAACTTCACCGCGGGGGTCGGCATCCCCACCCTCGACGGACTGGGAGCGGTCGGCGGCGGTGCGCACGCCGACGACGAACATGTGCTCGTCGCCGAGCTGCCCCGGCGGACCCGGCTGCTCACCGCGCTGATCGCCGAGCTGCTGGAGTCACCGGACAGCTGTCCGTCCGGACGAACCGGGGACCGGCATCCTGTGTCGTCGGACCAGCAGCACGACCAAAACGGCTGGAACCATGACCGGCGTGACTGATCTCCTCCACCACCGCACCGACTCCCCGCCCATCGACGCGGCGTACGCGGCGGCCGAGGCCGCCGAGAAGGCCGCGGGCGTCGATATTCGTTCCCTGGACAGTATCGGCGAGCTCGAGGCCGTCCAGCGGCTGTACGAGCGCATCTGGCGTACCGGCGAGAACAGCCCGCCCGTGGCGGCCGACCTGCTGCGCGCGATGGCGAAGGCGGGCAGTTATGTGAGCGGCGCCTTCGACGGGGACGAACTGGTCGGTTCCTGCTTCGGGTTCTTCTCTCCCCCGGCGCGCGAGGCGCTGCACAGTCATATCGCGGGGGTGCTGCCCCATGTACGGCAGCGCAACGTCGGGTTCGCCCTGAAGCTGCACCAGCGGGCCTGGGCGTTGGCGCGCGGGGTCCATGAGATCTGCTGGACCTACGACCCCTTGGTGCGTCGTAACGCGTACTTCAACATAGCCAAGCTGGGCGCCGAACCGGCCGAGTATCTGCCGGACTTCTACGGGCCGATCGACGACGACATCAACCGCAGTGACGACTCCGACCGGATCCTGGTGCGGTGGCGGCTGGAGTCGCCCGGCGTCGCCGCCGCCTGTGCCGGGCGGCCCGCGCCTGCCGACGCGGAGGCCGCCCGTACGGCGGGCGCGGCCGTGGCGCTCAGCGTCTCGGCCACCGGCACGCCGGTCACCGGAGCGGCAGACGCCCACGCCGGCACCGTACTGGTGGCCGTTCCCGAGGACATCGAGGCGCTGCGGGAGAGCGACCCGGCCTGCGCGGCGCGCTGGCGCACGGCGGTACGGGAGGCGCTCGGCGGGCTGCTCGCCGAGGGCGCGCGGGTACGCGGCTTCGACCGGGCGGGGTGGTACGTCGTGGATCGCCGGCCCCGCTCGGCATCAGCATCAGCATCAGCACCGGCACCGGCATCAGCACCGGCACCGGCACCGGCAGCGGCATCAGCACCGGCAACGGCAGCGCATGGAACACATCACAGCGAGACACCGCGGGAGTCAGTGTGAAGATCACCGGAGTCGAACTCCGCACCATCGGGATGCCGCTGGTGTCCCCCTTCCGTACGTCGTTCGGGACCGAGACCGTACGTGAGGCCCTGCTCGTGCGGGTCGTCACCGACGAGGCCGAGGGGTGGGGCGAGTGCGGCGCGGGCACCGCCCCCCGGTACTCCTCGGAGTACACGCAGGCCGCCGCCGATGTCCTGAGCCGCTTCCTGGTCCCGGCCCTCGCCGAAGTGCCCGGCCTCGACGCCCATCGGGTCGCCCCGGCCCTGGCCCCGTTCAAGGGTCACCGCATGGCCAAGGCGGCGCTGGAGACGGCGGTGCTGGACGCGGACCTGCGCGCCCGTGGTGTCTCCTTCGCGCAGGCCCTGGGCGCGGTCCGTGAGACCGTGCCGTGCGGGGTGTCGGTGGGCATCACGGAGTCGATACCCGCACTGCTCGACGCGGTCGCCGGATATCTGGACGCTGGCTATCTGCGGATCAAGCTGAAGATCGAGCCCGGCTGGGACGTCGAGCCGGTCCGGGCCGTACGCGAACGGTTCGGCGACATCATGCTCCAGGTCGACGCCAACACCGCCTACGGCCGTGGCGACGCCCGGCAGCTGGCCCGGCTCGACCCGTTCGGCCTCCTCCTGCTGGAGCAGCCCCTCGCGGAGGACGACCTCCTCGGGCACGCGGAACTCGCCTCGAAGATCACCACCCCGATCTGTCTCGACGAGTCGATCGTCTCCGCCCGCGCCGCCGCCGACGCGCTCGCCCTCGGCGCCTGCCAGGTGGTGAACATCAAGCCGGGCCGCGTGGGCGGCTACCTCGAAGCCCGCCGGATCCACGATGTCTGTGCCGCGCACGGCGTCCCGGTGTGGTGCGGCGGCATGCTCGAAACGGGGCTGGGCCGTGCCGCCAATGTGGCGCTCGCCGCACTGCCCGGGTTCCTGCTGCCCGGCGACACCTCGGCCTCCGACCGCTACTACCGGACCGACATCACGCCGCCGTTCCGGCTCGTGGACGGACACCTCGCCGTACCGGCCGGGCCGGGGCTCGGTGTCACCCCGGTCCCGGAGATCCTGGACGCGGTCACGACCACGACGACCTGGGTACCCCTGCCCGCTTCCTGATCTCCTCCGGAGCACCCACCCCCGCGACCGCGCCTGTCCCGCCCGACGAACCGGATGGCATCATTTCGTCATGCGCAACAAACGACGACGCGGGTCCGCCGCGCTAGTTTCGGCCTCGTGCTCATCCCCGTGACCAGCCTCCCGCGAGCGAGCCTCGGACGTGTCCTCGAGGAACTCGGTACCACCCTGCTCGACGTGGTCTGCGGCGACGTCGAACGCGCCGACGACCTCGGCGGCGTCGTCATACACGACCCGCTGGACGAACCGGAGCTGCCTCAGAACGCCCTGGTGCTCGGCGTCGGTCTGCACGACCCCGCCGACCTCGCGCGGGTCGTCACCCAGCTCGGCGGACGCGGCGCCGCCGCGCTGGTGGTGCGCGCGCCCGTCGCCCCCGACGCGGGGCTCCTCGCCGCGTCCCGCGCGTCGGGCGTGGCGGTCCTCTCCTTCGCCCGGGGCGCGTCCTGGACGCACCTGGCGGGGATGCTGCGGACCCTGACGGCCGACGGCAGCCGCTACGACACGGAGTCCACCGCCGCCGGCCGGACCGGGTCGGGTGATCTCTTCGCCGTCGCCAACGCCATCGCCGCGCTGCTGGACGCCCCTGTCACCATCGAGGACCGCAACTCGCGCCTGCTGGCCTTCTCCAGCCGCCAGGAGGACGTGGACCCGTCACGGGTGCAGACGATCCTGGGCCGTCAGGTCCCCGAGCACTACACCCGCATCCTGGAGGAGCGCGGGGTGTTCCAGTCGATCTACCGCAGCGACCGGCCCGTCTTCGTGGCCTCCCTGCCCGAGTCGGGCGACGCGTTGCAGCCGCGCGAACTGCCCCGCGCGGTGATCGCGGTGCGCGCCGGGGACGAGATCCTCGGCACGATCTGGGTGGTCGTCCCCGAGCCGCTGAGCGCGGAGCGCAGCGAGGCCCTCTACGAGGCGTCCAAGCTCGTGGCGATGCACATGGTGTGGCAGCGCGCCGATGCCGACATGGAACGGCGACTGCGGGCGGAGCTGCTGGCCAGCGCCCTGGAAAGCGGCCCGGGGTCGGCCGAGGCGGTCCGCCGTCTCGGTCTGAAGGACGAGCCGTCGGTCGTCCTCGCGCTCACCGTCGTGGACGCGGCGGCCGAACCCCGGCTGCCGGCCCGGCTGGCCACCGAACGGAAGCGGCTCACCGACGCGTTCGCCATGCATCTGTCCGCCGTGCACCCGCGTGCCACCGCGGCGCTGATCGGCGACGTCGCGTACGGCATCCTGCCCCTGCTCCCGCAGAACCGGCAGAACCCGGAGGACGCGGGGGAACGCGCGGCCCGGATCGCCACCGAGTTCCTGGCCCGCGTCGGCTCGCGGCTGCGCCCGCTGATCGGGGTGGGTCAGCCGGCCGCGGACTGTTCGGCACTGGCCCGGTCGCGTGCGGGGGCCGAGCGGGCGTTGCGCGTGCTGCGCTCCGGAGGCGTGGGGCAGCAGGTGGCCCGCGTGGACGACGTCCACATCGAGGCGCTGCTGCTGGAACTCGCCGACCTCGTCCCGCGCGGGGACCTTCCCAGCGGTGCCGTCGCGCGGGTCGTCGCCTACGACGAGACGCACCAGGCCAATCTGGTCGAGACCTTGCGCAGCTGGCTGGACGCCTTCGGCGATGTCGCCGTGGCGTCCGCCGCGATGTTCGTGCACCCCAACACGTTCCGCTACCGGCTGCGGCGCGCGGCCGAGGTCGGCCGTATCGACCTGGGCGACCCGAACGCACGCCTGTCGGCCATGCTCCAGCTCCGCCTGATGTCCCTCAGGTCCGCCCCGGACGCGTGAAGCCCTCGTCCCGGACGCTGAGCCCTCCGCCGGGATGCTGGTGCCGACCGTCCTGGACACCTGAGCACTCCGCCCGGACACCTGAGCCCTACGCCGGGACGCTTGACCCAGCCGCCCCGAACCCCAAGTCACCCCCTCCCACCAAACGCCCCCTCACCCCCCACCCCGAGTGTGCTGAGCAGAAAGGCCAGCCACTCGGTGTCCTGGGCGACCGCGACCTCGTGCGAAGTCGCCGCGCCGTGACCCGCGTTGTCGAAGACGTGCAGCAGGATCGGCGCCGGGCCCTGCTGCGCGGCCTGCATCCGGGCGGCGAACTTGCGCGCGTGCCACGGTGCGCACCGCGGGTCGGTGGCCCCGGCCTGGAGGTAGACCGCGGGGAAGACACCGGGCCTGACCAGCTGGTACGGCGACAGCCCGAGCAGCCGCCGCACCTGCGCCGGATCGTCCGGGTCGGCCCACGCCTTGCGGATGACGAAGTCCAGGTACGGATCGCGGGTCCCCCCGATGAGGTCGAGCAGCGGCGCCCGTGGCAGCACGGCACGCCACAGCTCGGGCCGCTGGGTGACGGCGATCCCGCACATGAGGCCGCCGTCGGACCCGCCGGTCAGCGCGAGCCGGTCCGGGCCGGTGAGCCCCGTGGCGACAAGGTGCTCGGCGACCGCGACCAGGTCGGTGTCCCGCACATGCTTGCGTTCGCGGTGCGCGGCCAGATACCAGTCGCGGCCGAACTCGCCGCCCCCGCGCAGATACGCCTGGACGAGCACGCCACCGGCCCCGACGAACGCGGCCAGGTCGGGCTGGTACTGCGGCAGCAGGGGGACGTTCGCCGCGCCGTACGCGGAGATCAGTGTCGGCGCGGGCCGCGCCGGGTCGCTGCCCACGGGTCGAACGACGTGGTACGGGATTGTCTCGCCGTCGGGTGCGAGGGCGCGGCCGACCGTCACCTCGGCGTCGAGGGTGACCTCCGGGGCCGACAGTGTCTCGATGCCCGGCTCCCCCGGCCGGTGGCGATACACGCCCCAGGAACTGGTCAGGGTGGAGAAGGCGAAGACGTAGTCGTCCGGCGGTGTGCCGACCGCCAGGCCGGTGAGTGCGAAGAACGGGGCGGCGAGTGCGCCCCGGCCGGGCAGGGGGACTTCCCCGGTGATGGCGCCCGTACGGTCGAGGATGCGGACCCTGGCGAAGGTCTGGTCGAACTCGCTGAGGTAGAGGTGTTCCCCGACCGGGGTGAGGGACCTCAGTACGGTCTCCCCCTCCGGCACCAGCTCCCGCCACCCCGCAGGGTCGTTGGGGTCGGCCGCGTCGAGCGGGAGGGCGACCACCCGTCCCCGGGGGGCCGCGACATCGGTCACCGCGAGGTAGTGGTCGCCGACGACATGACCGGCGATCGTCCCGGCGCACTCGGTGACGAAGGGGCGCCAGGCCGTGCCGGGCCGGGTCAGGTCACGTACCGCGACCGGGACGGGGCTGCCCACCCGGTGGCTCGCGACGGCCCACCGGCCGTCCGGCGAGACCTGGACCAGCGTGTACTCCCGGGAGCCCTCGCCGACCGGGATCGGTTCCACCTCGGTGGTGCCGATCCCGGTCCCTCCCGGGGACGGTTCGGCGAGCCGGTGATGGAACACCGCCTGCCGGAACTCCCGTGGTGAGCCGGTGAGCGCGAGGAAGTAGAAACCGCTGCTGTCGGGCAGCCATGACACCCCGCCCGCCCACGCACTGTGCAGGACTTGTTCCGGCGCACCGCCGAGCACCCGCCCCGAATCCACGTCGATCAGCCGGATGGTGTTGTGCTCGCTGCCGTCGGTACAGACGCCCAGGGCGAGGACGCGGCCGTCCGGCGCCGGCACCAGCCAGGACAGGACCGCCGGATGGGGCTCACCGCCGAACGCGGCCAGGTCGGCCACCGGCCGCCCCGCCCCGAACGGCCGGTCGGCGACGACCACCGTGGGCGCCGCCCCGCCCGGCGGGGTCACGGCACGGAACCAGCGTCCGGCCGCGTACTTCGGCAGCGCCGGACGCGACCCGCGGTCGTACGTCTCGATCAGTCGCCGGACGGCCGCCGGGTCCTGTCCGTCGTAGCTGACGGCGGTGGCGATCTCGGCCTGCCGCCGCTGCCACCGCCGTACCTCTTCGGTCTCCGGCTCCAGCCACCGGTACGGGTCCGGCACCCGGACGCCCGCTACGTCCTCGAAGACGTCGACGGTACGCGCGGGCGGATACGGCGGAGGGTTGACGTTCACGGTGACTCCGGCTTGTCGGGGGCGTCTGGGTGGAGGCTCGCGGCCTCGGCGAACTCCGCGCGGAGCCGTTCGAACGCCCCGGGGATCCTGGTGACCCGGCGGACATGGAGCAGCGCGTCGTAGGCGGCGGGGAAGTCGTCCACGGGGTCGAGGCCGCCGCCGACGAGCGTGCCCTGGACCCCGTCGAAGAAGCCGTCCGGCGCGCGGCGCGGGTCGACCAGGGTCAGTGGCGGGCCGAGGCGGTCCAGCCGTGACTCGACGGACTCCGGTGTCAGGGTCCGGGTGCCCAGGGTGACCTCGCAGTCGAACGGGCGTGGGGAGCGCTGGGTGAATCGGACCTCGGGGCCGGACCCGTAGGTCATGGCGATGGCGACCAGGTCGGCGCCGAGCACGGAGTCGAGCTGACTGCCCAGCGTCGGCCGGCCATTGAGCGGTGTGCGGCGGATGTGTGCGTTGTGGGCGCTCACCACGACGCGTCGCTCCCGCCGGAGGATCCATTCCACGCTCCGCGCCATGAACGCGTCCCGGGGGTACGGCCCCGCCGGGGGCTCCGCGTTGTCCCCACGGTCCTCGGTCTCCGCCACGAAGGCCCGGAAGGAGGCCGCGCACCAGAGCGCGACCTCCGCTTCCGCACTGTCCTGGCCCCTCTCGTGGTGGAACCGGAGCGCGCGCTCCTCCAGGTCGCGCAGCCCGTCGAGCAGCCGGGTGCGGTCGGCGGCGGGCATGGCCGCATAGCGGACCGCGGCCTGCGAACGGCCGCCCAGGTCACTCAGCCGCACCAGCTCCTCGTCACCCGGGTGGGCCGGCAGCCGGTCGAGGCAGGCACGGACCGCCGGCCCGGGTGAGGTGGAGGATCCGGGCAGGTCCATTCCGTAGAAGGCGACCTTCGCCGCATCTCCGGAGTTGCGGTGGCGCATCCAGCGCAGTTGCCGCCACATCGGCTCGCACTCGCCGAACCGGTAGGTGATGCCGTCCCGGGCGACCGTCTCGACCCGCCCCGGTCCCCCGTGGATCCACTCATCGACCGCGAGCCCGTCGGCGAAACCGGACTCCAGCACCAGGCCCGTGAACCCGAAGTCCTCGACCAGGAGCCGGAACACCCGGTCCCTGAGCCCGTAGAACTCGGTGATGTTGTGCGCGCCCTCGCCGAGGGCCACCACCCGTGCGTCCCCGATCAGCTCACGCACCGCCTCGGCGTCCGCCGGTCCGGCGGTCCGGCCCAGGGGGCGGGCGAACGCGTCCTTGGCCGGGCCGACGGTCATGCCGCCGGTCGTCTCGCTCGTCGTGTCCATGGCCGTGGGTGTCCTACGAGTCCTGCTCGCGGAAGTACCACAGCTCGGGCGTGTACAGGAAGCTGAGCAGCGCGTTGAACGACGACGGCGGACCGGAGAGGGTGTCCTTCCAGACGACCAGGGTGTGCGGGGTCGGGAAGAACAGCACCGGCAGGTCCTGGGAGAGGCTGGTCACCTCGGTCGACAGGACCGTCGGGTCCGCCCCGAAGGTCGATGCCTCGATCAGCTTGTCCACCTCGGTGTTGCGGTAGCCGCCCAGGTTGAAGCTGCCGCCCGTGTTGAACACGGTGTTGCTGCTCGGGTATCCGGCCGCCAGGTAGAGCGGCCCGTAGTCCTGTGCCGCCCACTTGTCCTTGTTGGCGGGCGCGAAGCTGTTGCCGTAGTTGGAGTACAGGTAGTTGAGTGACTTGGTCTCGATGGTGACCTCGACGCCGAGCTTCTTGGCCTGCGACGCGAAGGCGATGTCCCGGGCGCCGACATAGGCCGGGGTGTTCGCGGAGGAGAGGGTGAAGTCGATCGTCTGCCCCTGGGGGATACCGGCCCCGCACTCGCCCGGCCCGGTGCCGGGGCGCTCACAGGTGGTGGAGCCGTCGGGCACCACCTTCCACCCGTTGTCGGTGAGCAGCTTCTCGGCGGCGGCCGGGTCGTACGGGTAGGGCGCCTGGTCGCCGAACTCGGGCGGGTACGGGGAGCCGCTGCCCGCGGTGCTGTAGTTCGGGGAGGCGGCACCGTTGTAGACGCCCCGGCTCTTGACGTAACCCCCCTGGTCGATGAGGTGTTGCAGGGCCTGGCGGACGTACGGGCGGGCGATGACCTTGTCGAAGTTGTCGGTCGTGTTCTCGAAGTTGAGGACGAGCGGGTCGAAGCGGGCGGGCGCCGGGGCGCCGTAGACGTGGTAGCCCTTCTTCTTCAGCGCGTCGATCTGGGTGATGAAGCTGGAGTCCAGGGTGCCGACGGTCAGGTTGCCGGCCTTGAACTGGTTGAGCACGGCCGCGGCGGAGGTGAAGGACTTGAAGTCGACCTGGCCGAGCCGTGAGTCCCCCGGGCCGCTGTACGCCTTGTTGGGGGCCAGGGAGAACGATCCGGTCGTCGGGTCGAAGCTCTTGAGGCGGTACGGGCCGTTGACCACCTGCCAGAGCGGATTGCCGGCGAAGGTGGACTGGGACTCGGACTGCTTGGTGAGATAGGTGTAGATCGCCTTGGCGTTCTCCGGGTCGGCGTGGTCCAGGTGCGGCCCTCCGGTGCGGGCGATGTTCCACTCCTCGGAGGGCATCACATACAGCAGGGTCAGCATCGACAGCAGGTACGACGGGTTGTACGCGGTGTCCAGTTCGAGGGTGAGTGTGTCCGGCGTGGTGGCCTTCGCGGTGACACCGTCGGGGAACTGGCCCGGGGTGTAGAAGCTCCAGTTGGCCGGGCTCTCCTTGAGCGCGGCCTTGAGCAGGGCGAAGGAGAAGACGACGTCATCGGCGGTGACCGGCCTGCCGTTGGACCAGGAGTAGTCCTTCATCTTGATGGTGACGGTCTTGCGGTCGGAGCTGTAGGCGGGGGCCTCGGCCAGGCTCAGCGCGGTGTCCGCGATCTGGTCGCCCTCCCCGCTGGGGCGGTACAGGGAGCGCCACATCAGGCCCCGGGCGATGACGGTCCCGTTGGCGGAGGCGGGCGGGTAGGGATAGATGTAGTTGGGGCTGAGCCCCGGGGTCAGCGCGACGGTGGCCGTGCCGCCGTCGGTGGGCTTTCCCGACTCCTTGGGCAGGGTCTTGTAGCTGTCCTGGACGTCCTCGGCCGCGGTGCCGCCACCGCCGGTACAGGCCGTGGCCAGCACGGCGAACACGGCGGCCAGGGCGGTGAGCGCCGCGAGGCGGCGTCTTCGCGGCTTGGCACAGACATGTGACATGGGTGGCTCCCTGCGAAGTGTCGGGGTGGAGAGGTTCGGTCGGCCAATGGGGCGGGTCCTGCGGTCGGCCCATATCCCCGTCAGCCGGTCGGTCAGTCGGCCCGGCGCCCGAGCGCGTCGCGGAGTGCGTCCGCGAGGAGGTTGAGCGCCAGGACCGTGAGGACGATGCAGCCGCCGACCGGATAGACCAGCCACCAGTGGTCGGCGGAGATGTAGGTGGCACCGCTGGCGAGCTGGCTGCCCCAGTCGGCGGTCGGGTAGGTCAGGCCGAAGCCCAGGAACCCCAGGGCGGCGACGACGAGGACCGCGTCGGCGACCTGGAAGGTGATGTTGACGATGATCACGCCGAGCGCGTTGGGGATCAGATGGGTGAGGATGAGCCGCCGGCGGGACGCCCCCATCACCCGCGCGGCCAGCACGAACTCCCGCACCCGCAGGGTCAGCACCTCACCGCGGACCAGCCGGGCCGAGATCAGCCAGGAGAACCCGCCGATGACCAGGCTCAGCGTCACGGCGTTCGCGTGGAACCGCGCCGAGAGGATCAGCACGAAGAAGAGGAAGGGCACCGACAGCAGGATGTCGACGACCCGCATGAGGAACCCGTCGAGGATGCCTCCGGCGAGTCCGGCGACAGCGCCGTAGAGGGTGCCGATCGCGGTGGCGAAGAGCGCGGCGAGCAGTCCGATCTGCAAGGACACCCTGCCGCCCGCCATCAGCCGGCCGAGCACGTCGAAGCCGTTGGCGTCGGTGCCGAGCGGGTGTCCGGGGCCGGGGGGCAGGGCCGCGTTCAGCAGGTCCACGTCGGTCTGGTTGGTGCGGTGGAGCAGCGGGCCGAGGAAGCAGAATCCGACGACGAGCACCAGGAGCAGCCCGCCGGTGAGGCCGAGCGGATGGTGTCGCAGGGTGCGCAGCACCGACCTCGGGAAGAGTCTCTTCCGCTGCGGGGTGGGTTCGCCCGGACCGGCGGGTTGGGTCTCGGCAGGTGCCGTGGCGTCCGTCTCGGTGGCCTCCGCCGTGTCCATGGGTCGTGAGGTCATTTCTCCAGCTCGATTCGGCGGTCGGCGGCGGCGACCGCTATGTCGGCGACGAGGTTCCCGATCACGGTCAGGACACCGCCCATGAGGGTGTAGGCGAGGAGTACCGGATAGTCCTCGCGTTGCAGGCTGTTGAGGAACAGCAGGCCCAGGCCGGGATAGTTGAAGAGGGACTCGACGATCAGGTTGCCCGCCAGGAGGGTGGGGACGAGCGTGCCGACCAGGGTGATCAGCGGCAGGCAGGCGTTGCGCAGCAGATGCCGGGTGAGGATGAGCCGTTCCGGGAGCCCCTTGGCTCGCGCGACCCGGATGTAGTCCTGGCCGAGCTGGTCCAGCGCGGAGGAGCGTTGGTACTGGGAGAAGACCGCGACGCTGGTGATGGCGAGCGTGATGACGGGCAGGGCCATGGCGCGTGGATCGGTGAGGACCACCCACGGGGACCGTGACTGGGACGCCTCGGCCGGGAAGAACGGCAGGGACTGGCTGAAGACGGCGATCAGGATGAGGCCCAGCAGGAACGACGGGGTCGCGTAGAGGACGTAGGAGACGGCCGTGGCGCCCCGGTCGATGAGGCTGTTGCGCTTGACCGCCTGGAGGATGCCGAGCGGTACGGCGATCAGCAGCGCGAGGACGAGACCGGCCAGTGACAGGGTGGCGCTGCGGCCGGCGTTCTGTCCCAGCAGCGTGATCACGTTCTCGTTCAGTTTGTAGGACCGTCCCAGGTCGCCTTGGACGAGCTGGCCCAGGTAGCTGACGTACTGCACGACGATCGGGCGGTCGAACCCGTGCTCCTGGTTGAAGTCGGCCACCGCCTCGGGTGAGGCGCGCTGTCCGAGGACGACGCGTCCGGGGCTGTCCGACACCAGGTGCAGGAGGAAGAAGACGGCCGCGGAGATCCCCAGCAGGACGAGGAAGGAGATCGCCAGCCGTCGGACCACGTACCAGGTCATGCGTGTCCAGCCCCTCTGCGAGAAAGCGGTGTGAGGCGTGTGAGGCGTGCGGGCCGCGAGGTCGTGACCTGTGGAACCCGGGGAAGGGGTGACAAGCGGGTCATCGTGCCGTCAGCTCCTCGGGCCGCCCGGCCTTCGACCGCAAGGGGTGGTGGCAGGCGACCTGATGTGTACCGGTCGCCGGTGCCGGGGGCGGACCGGTGACCGTCGTCAGGGGCGGCTCCACCGTCGCGCACAGCTCGGTGGCGAGCGCGCACCGGGTACGGAAGCGGCAGCCGCTGGGGGGATCGAGGGGACTCGGCAGTTCGCCGCGCACCCGCGCGTCCGCCGGGGGACGCGGCGCCCCCGGGTCCGCCTCGGGGACCGCGGCGAGCAGTCCCGCGGTGTAGGGGTGCGCGGTGGCGCCGTACACCTCCTCGGTGGTGCCGGTCTCGACCAGCTTGCCGAGGTACATGACACCGACCCGGTCGGCCAGGTACCGCACGACGGCGAGGTCGTGGGAGATCACCACGCTGCTCAGTTCGCGTTCGCGCTGGACGCGCTGCATCAGGTTGAGGACCTGGGAGCGGACGGAGACGTCGAGCGCGCTGACCGGTTCGTCGGCGACCAGCACCTTCGGATCCAGGGCGAGCGCGCGGGCCAGTCCCACCCGCTGGCGCTGGCCGCCGGAGAGTTCGTGGGGGTAGCGGTCCAGGATGGTCAGGGGCAGACCCACGTCGTGCAGCAGTTCGCGGGCGCGGGCGGTCCGTTCGGCCCGGGTGCCGATGCCCTGGATCGCCAGGGGCTCGCGCAGGATCGCGCCGATGCGCATCCGGGGGTCGAGGGAGGCGTTCGAGTCCTGGAACATCATCTGGAGCTGGGCCCGGCGCGGCCCGAGTTCCCGGGGGCTCATCCGGGTGACCCGCGCGCCGTCGAAGATGACCTCGCCCGAGGTGGGCCGGTCCAGGGCCACGAGCATCCGGCCCAGCGAGGATTTGCCGCATCCCGACTCGCCGACCAGCCCGAATGTCTCGCCCGCCGCGACATCGAAGCTCACTCCGGAGACGGCCTTGAGCGTGCGGCGCTCCCCGAGGAGACCGCCTCGCCGCCCGCCGACCGGGTACTCGCGTCGGAGGTCGATGACGCGCAGGCGCGGCGGGGTGTCGCGGTCGGGGAGGGGGGCCGGGGGGTGGTGGGGGGAGGTGTGAACGGGCGCGTGGTGGTCAGGCGCAGAGCGGTCGGGCGAGAGGTGATCGTACGCGGGGCGGTCGGGCGACGGGAGGTCGGCCGAGGCGTGGTGGTCCCCGAC
This sequence comes from Streptomyces sp. NPDC056734, assembly GCF_042790455.1. Taxonomy (NCBI): domain Bacteria; kingdom Bacillati; phylum Actinomycetota; class Actinomycetes; order Kitasatosporales; family Streptomycetaceae; genus Streptomyces; species Streptomyces sp. NPDC056734. Next base: position 223,205 of record NZ_JBHTZD010000001.1, on the reverse strand, counting down.
CGTCGAACCCTCGATCTCGACCTCGACCTCGACCGGGTGCCAACAGGCATGAGTATGGCCGCCCTCCCCCACCGACAGCCCCGGCCGCTCCTCCCGGCACCGGTCCGTCGCGGCCGTGCAGCGCGGGGCGAAGGGGCAGCCGGCGTGGTGTGCGGCCAGGTCCGGCGGTGCGCCGGGGACGCTGAAGAGCTTCTCGCGCCGGTCCTGGGTGAGCGAGGGGATGGAGGACAGCAGGGCGTGGGTGTAGCGGTGCCGGGTGCGGGCGAAGAGCGCGGGTGTCGGCCCGGTCTCCGCCACGCGTCCGGCGTACATCACGCCCACCCGGTCGGCGTGCCGGGCGATCACCCCCATGTCGTGGGTGACCAGGATCATCGACATGCCCAGCCGGGATCTGAGGTCGTCGAGGAGATCGAGGATCTCGGCCTGGACGGAGACGTCGAGCGCGGTGGTCGGCTCGTCGGCGATGACGACCCTCGGTTCGCACACCAGCGCCATGGCGATCATCACGCGCTGCCGCATGCCTCCCGACAGCTGGTGCGGATGGTCGTCCATCCGCTCGGCGGGCCTCGGTATCCCGACCAGCGCGAGCAGTTCCTCGGCGCGCGTGCGGGCGGCCCGTTTCGAGGCGCCGTGGTGCAGCCGTACCGGCTCGGCGACCTGTTCGCCGATGCGCCGGGTGGGGTTCAGGGCGGTCATGGAGTCCTGGAACACCATGGCGATGTCGTTGCCGCGCAGGGCCCGGTAGCGGGCCGCCGGGAGGCCGACGAGTTCCGTGCCGCCGAAGTCGATCGACCCGCCGGTCACCCGGCCGCCGGCCGGCAGCATGCCCATGATCGCCAGACCGGTCATGGACTTGCCGGATCCGGTCTCCCCGACGATTCCCAGGGTCTCCCCGCGGTCGAGCGCGAGGCTGACTCCCGAGACCGGGCGGACGACCCGGTCGCCGCGCCGGATCTCCACCGACAGATCGCGGATCGTCAGCACGCGGCTGCCGTCCGCGGGCCCACGCGGGTTCTCGGAACCATCGCTCGTGCGCACGGTACCGCTCTCCATCTCCTTGGCCACCCGACGATATTCAGACACAGGGCGCGAATATCGTTCGTCGGGTTCATCGAACATTCGGGTTGGGGTTTGTCCAGTCGTACGAAGAGGTCAGCAAGTCGTACGAAGAGGTCCGTACGAGGGGTCGGCGAGGAGTGGGGTGGGTTGGGTTGGGATGTACGAGTCCGCTCAGCCGGAGGACGTGGCCGGCCGGCCGAGTTCGTTCCGCAGCAACCGCCGCACGTTCTCGCCCAGGACCGCGACGATGTCACCTTCCGGCCAGCCACGCCGTTGCAGCGCCTCGGTGACCAGTGGCAGCCCGGCCGGGCCCGTCAGGCCGGGCAGATAGGCGTCGGCGGGCACCCCTTCGACGAAGGCACGCTCGCAGCACGGCGGGGTGGTGTCGGCGAGGACTTCCTTGATGAAGTCGGGGCCCAGTCCGACATGCCCGATCCCGGCCACCCCGGCGATGTGCTCGAAGTGGTCGATCAAGCGGTCCATCGAGTAGTCGCTGCCGTGCAGATACGGGGCGAAGAAGTTGACGCACACCACCCCGCCCCCCGCCGCGACACCCCGGAGCTGCTCGTCCGTGAGGTTGCGATGGTGGTCGAAGAGCGCCCGGGCGGCGGAGTGGGTCGCGATCACCGGCCGCGAGGCCAGTTCCAGGACATGCCCGACCCCGGCCGCGCCGAGGTGACTGATGTCGAAGAGCATGCCGAGGCGTTCCATCTCGGCCAGCGCCGCGACCCCGGCCCGGGTGAGCCGGCCGCCCGTCCCGTCCTCCCCGCTGCCGTCGGCCAGGGCGGTGCGCCCGAAGTGTGCCAGGGACGCGATCCTGACCCCCAGCCGGAACAGGGTCTCCAGCAGTTCCACGTCCTCGCCCACACCGGGCGCGCTCTCCAGCGCCAGCACCAGGGCGATACGGCCCTGCGCGAGCGCCTGATCGATCTGGACGCCGTCCTCGCACAGGGTGACGGCATCGCTGTTGCCGGCCGCGAGCCGGTGGGCCGCCTCGATCATCCGCAGGGTCCGGCGCAGCGCGCCTTCGGGCCGGTACGGGTCGTCGATGAACACCGGCAGCGCCTGGAGGTCCACCCCACCGGCCCGCAACTGCGGCAGCCAGCGCTCGCGGAAGAACTCGGCCCAGTCCTCCACCGGCCGGGCGGCCACCGCGCACAGCAGGTCGTTGTGCAGGTCGGCGACGACAGCGCGCCGGTGCAGCTCGTTCACCGTGTCACCCGTCGGTCGGCCCGGCCGGTGTGCAGATAGCGGGCGTGCCCCTGCCCGTCGTCACCGAGGAAGGCGAGCGGCGCGTGCACACCGCGCTCCGGTTCGACCGGGAGCAGTGAGTGACCGCGCCAGGCGACCAGTTCGGTGCGGTACGGCGGCTCGTCCAGGTCGGCGATGATCCCGAGGGGGGTGCGCTCCATCCACAGCCGCCCCGCCGGGTCGCGGCTCACCGTGGTCTCGGAGGTGCTCGACGTGTAGGTACCGAGATACCTGGACGCTTCCCTGATGGGAGCGGTCCCTCCCGGTGTCGGCGGCGCGGGCAGTCCGACACCGCCGAGTTCGCCGAGCACCCGGCCCGCGATCTCGGCGTACACCTGCCGTGAGAGGCCGCCGTTGGTGAGAATCGCCACGGCCACACCGCGCTCCGGTGCCACGCGCAGGAACGCGGACTGGCCGATGGTGTTCCCGTCGTGGCCGAAGAGCGGGCCGTCCGGCAGGTCGAAGAGTTCCCAGCCCAGCCCCCAGGCGGTGCCCTGGTCGATATCGGGCAGGGTGATCTGCGGGAGCCGCATGGCCCGGGCACTCGCCGGGCTCAGTACGGTGGTGCCGTGCGGGCCGCGGCCCTCGGCGAGGTGCATCCGGGCGAAGGCCAGCAGGTCACGGGGGCGCATGGCCAGCATCGACCCGGCGGGCGCGTTCGAGCGCGCCAGCGCCCAGATAGGGGTGGGTTCCAGGGGTTTCCCCGGCACCCGCTCGACATGGCCCACCGCCGCGCGATGGACGATCGCCTCGTAGGGGTCGCTCGCGGTGTGGGTCATGCCCAGCGGCGTGAAGAGGTGGTTCCGGGCGCAGACGTCGTACGGCTCCCCGCGCAGCACCTCGACCATCCGCCCCAGCACACAGAAGCCCGCGTTGTTGTACGAGAACATCGCGCCCGGCTCGAAGAGCTGCGGCACGTCGCGCAGGACACCCACGTACTTCTCCAGGCAGTCGTCACCCTTGCCGGTGTCGGTGAAGACGTCCCCCTCGAAACCGGCGACATGACTCAGCAGGTGGCGCGCGGTGATCCGCCGGGCGGCCCGCTCGTCGGCGATCCGGAACTCCGGGAGGACGGCCCGCACGGGAGCGTCGAGGTCCAGTCTCCCCTCGTCCGCCAACTGCATGACCAGGGTCGCGGTGACCACCTTGGTGATCGAACCGATCTGGAAGAGGGAGTCCACGGTCGCCTCGACACCCGTGGCCGTGCTCAGCACCCCGGCCGCGGCCTCGACCACCTCGTCGCCGACACTGACCGCGACCGCCGCGCCCGGCACCTGGCTCTCCCGGAGCAGCCCCGGCAACCGTCGGCGCAACCATGCACCCACCCCGTCCAGCGCATCCCGCTCCCGCGGCCCATCCAGCTCATCAACGCCATCCAGCCCATCCGGCTTCGGCACGGTGTCCCTACCTCCCCGCTCGATTCCGGACGAGCATAGAACCGGCGGAAACCGCGCTCTTCATCCGCTCCCACCACAAACGGTCCATCGATTGGTGGGAGCGACCGAACTCGCCTGCCCGTCGCAGGACAGGCACCGACCTGCGGGTCCGGGTCGGCGAGCAGTCCCGCCCCGGCGGCGAGCGGCCGGTCACGGCGGGTTCCGTACCCAGGCCCGAAACCGGCCCCCGTGGCGCGAAACGCAAGGGCATCCATGCCCCCGAGGTGTTGGTCTCACAGGGCAAGCCCGTTCCCCTGGAGGACCTGATGCACCGACGCCTCGTCATCTCGGTTGCCGTTTCCGCCCTTTGCGGCGCCATGCTGGCCGGCACCACCGCCCCCGCCTCCGCCGCCGCACCCACAGCCGCGCCCGCGGCTGTCGACTGTCGCAAGGTGAAGTGTGTCGCCCTCACCTTCGACGACGGGCCGGTCGCCGACACCCAGCGGCTGCTGCGCACGCTCAACGACCGCAACGTCAAGGCGACCTTCTACGTCGTCGGCAAGAACGTCCAGCGGTACCCGTCGACCGTGCGGAGCGCGGCGAGCGCGGGTCACCAGATAGGCAATCACAGCTGGGACCACGCCGACCTGACCCGGCTCAGCGCCGCGCAGATCAAGTCCCAGTTCGCCCGCGCGGACACGGCGATCAAGCAGGCCACCGGCAAGAAGCCCACCACCGTCCGCGCCCCCTACGGCGCCCACAACGCGACCGTCCGCCAGGCCGCCGCCCGGCCGCTCGTGCACTGGAGCGTCGACACCCTGGACTGGAAGTACCGCGACAGCGCCAGAATCATCAACACCGTCAAGACGCAGACCAGGCCGGGAGACATCGTCCTCCTGCACGACATCCACAAGACGACGGTCAACGCGGTCCCGGGAATCATCCAGGCCCTCAAGGCACGCGGCTTCCATTTCGTGACGGTCGACCAGCTCTTCGCCCCCGCCAAGCTCCCCGCGGCGAAGGTCACCTACCACAACCGGGCCGCCTACCGGCCGTAGGCCCACGTCACGGAAGCCGGGCGGCCGGAGAGCCGGGCAGCGGGGCAGCCGGACAGCCGGACAGCCGGACAGCCGGACAGCCGGAGAACGCTAGCAGCGCCGAGCGTCTCCCCCGCTGTGCTCCTGGTCATACGCTCACCACCTTCAGTTAGATACTAGGACGTCCTAGTATCTCGGGTAAGAACTCCTTCTGACCTGTCCGGGAAGGCCCCGATGAGCGAACCGCACCGTCCCGTGCACCCTGTCCGCCTGGTCACCGCGTCGGCCCTGTTCGACGGGCATGACGCGTCGATCAACATCATGCGGCGCATCTTCCAGTCCCAGGGCGCCGAAGTGATCCACCTGGGGCACAACCGCTCGGTGCAGGAGGTCGTGGACGCCGCGCTGGAGGAGGATGTCCACTGTGTCGCGGTCTCGTCCTACCAGGGCGGGCACGTGGAGTACTTCGAGTACCTGGTCGAGTCGCTGCGCGCCCAGGGCGCGGGGCATGTCCGTGTGGTGGGGGGCGGGGGCGGCGTCATCGTGCCCGCGGAGATCACCCGGCTGCGGCAGAGCGGGGTGACCATCTTCTCCCCCGAGGACGGCCAGCGCCTGGGGCTGGCCGGGATGGTCAACTCGGTGGTGAAGGACTGCGATTTCGACCTCTGGGACGACCGACCGGCCGACCTGGCCGCCGTGGTCGCGGGCGACCGGTTCGCCATCGCCCGCGCCACCACCGGCGCCGAGCTGGGCAGACTGCCGGCGGAGCTGCTGGAGCAGGTGCGGGCCACGGCGGCGGCCCGGACCACGCCGGTGCTCGGTATCACCGGCACCGGCGGTTCGGGGAAGTCGTCCCTGACGGACGAGCTGGTGCGCCGGTTCCGGGTCGACCAGCAGGACAAGCTGCGGATCGCGGTGATCGCTGTCGACCCGACCCGGCGCCGGGGTGGCGGTGCCCTGCTCGGAGACCGGATCCGGATGAACTCCCTCGACGGAAGCAGGGTGTTCTTCCGGAGTCTGGCCACCCGGGGCAGCCGTGAACTGCCCGAACATCTCACGGATGTCATCGCCCTCCTCAAGGCCGCCGCCTTCGATCTGGTGATCGTGGAGACACCGGGTATCGGCCAGGGCGACGCGGCGATCGTGCCGTTCGTCGGCACCTCCCTGTATGTGATGACCCCGGAGTTCGGCGCGGCGTCACAGCTGGAGAAGATCGACATGCTCGACTTCGCGGATGTCGTGGCGATCAACAAGTTCGAGCGGCGCGGCGCCCAGGACGCGCTGCGCGATGTCGCCCGCCAACTGGTCCGCAACCGCGAGGCGTTCGACAAGAGGCCGCAGGACATGCCGGTGTACGGCACCTCCGCGGCCACCTTCAACGACGACGGTGTCACGGCGCTCTACCAGCACCTCAGGTCCGTCCTGGCCGGGCAGGGACTGCCGGTGTCCAAGGGCACGCTGGCGCCGGTCGCCGTCCGGCATTCCTCGGGCATCCGCCAGGTGGTGCCCGCGCACCGGGTGCGCTATCTCGCCGAGATCAGTGACACCGTGCGCGCCTATCACCGCGAGGGCGAGGTACTGGCCGAGGCCGCGCGCCGGGTGCAGCGGCTGGACGCGGTCAGGGGCGAGCTGGTCGAGGCCGGCTCCGACCCCCGGGACGTACAGTCACTGCTGGACGACGCCCGCGACCGGCTCCCGCGCCACATCACCGCTCAGATCGAGAACTGGCCCTCGGTCGTCGCCTCCTACTCCGGTGACGAGCAGGTCGTGAGGATCCGGGACCGGGAGATCCGTACCCAGCTGACCCGCGAGTCCCTCTCCGGCAACCGGATTCCGCGTGTCGCCCTGCCCCGCTTCACCGATCACGGGGAGCTGGTGCGGTTCTGGCTACGGGAGAATCTGCCCGGCAGTTTTCCCTTCACGGCGGGGGTGTTCCCCTTCAAGCGGGACGGTGAGGATCCGGCGCGGATGTTCGCCGGCGAGGGCGACCCCTTCCGCACCAACCGGCGCTTCAAGCTGCTGTCCGAGGGCCAGCCCGCCACCCGTCTGTCCACCGCCTTCGACTCCGTCACCCTGTACGGCCGCGACCCCGACGAACGCCCCGACATCTACGGCAAGGTCGGCACCTCGGGCGTGTCCGTGGCGACGCTGGAGGACATGAAGGCGCTCTACGACGGCTTCGACCTGGTCTCGCCGGCCACCTCGGTGTCCATGACGATCAACGGACCGGCGCCGACGATCCTGGCGTTCTTCCTCAACACGGCCATCGACCAGCAGCTGGACCGGTTCCGCGCCGTCGAAGGCCGCGACCCCTCCCCCGAGGAAGCGGCCGGGCTGCGCGCCCACGCGCTGGCGAACGTACGCGGCACCGTGCAGGCCGACATCCTCAAGGAGGACCAGGGCCAGAACACCTGTCTGTTCTCCACCGAGTTCAGCCTGCGCATGATGGCCGACGTCCAGGAGTGGTTCATCACCGAGGGGGTCCGCAACTTCTACTCGGTGTCCATCTCCGGCTACCACATCGCCGAGGCCGGGGCGAACCCCATCAGCCAGCTCGCCTTCACCCTCGCGAACGGATTCACCTACGTCGAGGCGTATCTGGCACGCGGCATGGACATCGACGACTTCGCGCCCAACCTCTCCTTCTTCTTCTCCAACGGCATGGACCCCGAGTACTCCGTCATGGGCCGGGTGGCCCGCCGGATCTGGGCCGTCACGCTGAAGGAGAAGTACGGCGCGAACGAGCGCAGTCAGAAGCTCAAGTACCACGTCCAGACCTCCGGCCGCTCGCTGCACGCCCAGGAGATGGACTTCAACGACATCCGCACCACCCTCCAGGCGCTCATCGCGATCTACGACAACTGCAACAGCCTGCACACCAACGCCTACGACGAGGCGGTCACCACCCCCACCGAGGAGTCCGTCCGCCGGGCCCTGGCGATCCAGCTCATCATCAACCGCGAGTGGGGCCTCGCCATGAACGAGAACCCGCTCCAGGGTTCGTACATCATCGACGAACTCACCGACCTGGTGGAGGAGGCCGTCCTCCGGGAGTTCGACCGGATCAACGAGCGCGGCGGGGTGCTCGGCGCCATGGAGACCGGCTATCAGCGCGGCCGGATCCAGGACGAGTCCATGCTCTACGAGCAGCGCAAACACGACGGCACGCTCCCGATCATCGGGGTCAACACCTTCCGCAACCCCCACGCGGGCACCGCCGAGCCCGGCGTGATCGAACTGGCCCGGGCCACCGAGGACGAGAAGCAGTCCCAGCTGAAGCGCGTCCACACCTACCAGTCCGCGCACCAGGAAGCGGCCCACACCGCCCTGACCGCGCTCAAGGCCACGGCGGTCACCGACCAGAACGTCTTCGCGGTCCTGATGGACGCCGCCCGCGTCTGCACACTGCAACAGATCACGGACGCGTTCTTCGAGGTCGGGGGCCAGTACCGCCGAAATGTCTGACCGAGCGCCCAGGCCGGCCGCATCAGCTCCAGGTCCTCGCCCCAGGCGTCCAACACCGACCCATGCCCGGCCCTACGGACCACCGCCTCGACCTGTGCGAAGAGACACCGTCGGGTGAATATGTCGCCCCTTCCCGAGATACGGTCCAAGGCGCCGAGCAGCACCCCGGTGTCCCAGCCGGGGAGCGGGAACCGGGTCAGCTCCCACTCCAGGTACTTGTTGTAGGGACGGGTGCGCCGACCGGGCCGCTCCCGGCGGATCGGCGGTACACCTAGACCTTCGGATCCCGCTTCCACTCGTGGGCGAGGAGGCCGAGCACGACCTGGTCCAGGAACTCGCCCAGCACCCAGGCGGAGGAGCGCAGCACGCCCTCGCGGACGAAGCCGTTGCGCTCGGCGGAGCCCAGCATCGCGGCGTTGTCCGACAGGGTTTCGATCTGCAACCGCTGGAGGCCGCGCACGACGAAACCGTAGTGGCACAGCACCGCGACCACATCGGTGCCGTAGCCCTTGCCCCGGGAGGACGGCAGCAGCCCCAGCCCGATGTGCGCGGACCGGTTGTGGGTGTCGATGCCCCACAGCAGCGCGGTGCCGACCAGTGTGCCGCCCGCCAGCTCCACCACGGAGAACGGGACCCGCCCCTCCTCCTTGTCGTCCACCACGAGACGCGGATCCTTCGAGCCGGGCGTGACCGGGCGCCATGGCCCGCCTTCGGCCCGCGAACCGGTGATCACGTCGTCGTACAGCTCGGTCCGCAGGACCGGAATGTCATCCTCGTGCCGGGCCCTGAGCCCGACCTTGCCACCCTTCAGCATGCGAGATTCCTACCCCGGAGCACTGACCGGCGGCAACCGATTTGCGCCGGTCAGAGGGGTAACCCGTGGCGATCGCGGACGATGTGGATCTTCGGTCTGGCCGTTGGTGTGCGGTGCCGGAACCCGGCGAGGATGACTCCGCCGAGTTCGAGGTGATGTGTCCGGGGCATTGACAGCCGTCGACGGGCCGCAATACGTTCGGGCCGATCCGGTCGATGGGCAACAAATCGATCGGGGGGAGCGTCCTCGCGGCGCTCCGGAGACCGTTGCATGCCGACCAGGTGTGCATCGAACTGGCCGGTGACCGAAGTCCCACAGCCAGTGGAGGTCTCTCGTATGAAGGTTGTACTCCATCGAACGCACGGTGACCGGGATGTACTCCAGGTGGCCGACGTCCCGGTGCCCGATCCGGGACCGGGTGAAGTGCTCGTCCGCGTCGCCGCCTGCGGTCTCAATCACCTCGACGTCCTCCAGCGACGCGGGCCGGGACTGATCCCCGGCTTCGCCCTGCCGCACGTGGCCGGCATGGACGTCGCCGGTACCGTCGCGGCGGTCGGCCCCGCGGGCGCCGGGCGGGAGGGCGGCACCGCGTTCGCCGAGGGCACGCGGGTCGTCGTGAATCCGGCCGTGCCGTGTGATCGCTGCGAGAGCTGCGTCACGGGAGCCGACGGCAGGTGCCCGAGCGCGGGTGTCATCGGTGCCACCCTGGCCGGCGGCTACGCCGAGTACGTGCTCGTCCCGGCGGCCAATGTGCACCGGGTGCCGGACGAGGTCGACCTGGTCGAAGCGGCCGTCGTACCGACGATCTGGATGACGGCCTGGCACGCGCTCATCGAGATCGGCAAGGTCCGCCTCGGCGAGACCGTGCTGATCCACGCGGCCGGCAGCGGCGTCAGCACCGCCCTGATCCAGCTGGCCAAGGCCGCCGGCGCCCGGGTGATCACCACGGTCAGCTCGGACGCGAAGGTCGACTACGCACGCGGCCTGGGCGCCGATGTCGTGGTCAACTCCACCACCGGCGACGTCGTGAAAACCGTCCGCGAGGTCACCGCGGGACGGGGCGCCGACCTCGTACTCGACCATGTCGGCCCGGCCACCTGGAACACCGGCATCTACAGCCTCGCGGCGCGCGGGCGGCTGGTGTTCTTCGGCAACACGACCGGCAACCGGGCCGAGTTCGACCTGGTCTATGCCTACCACTTCGGGCTGCAACTGCTCGGCTCGGACCCGTACGACCGCCGCGAGTTCGCCGCGATGCTCGACGCCTACTGGGCGTCGCCGTTCCGCACGCCGATCGACAGCGAGTTCCCGCTGGCCGAGGCCGCGGCGGCACAGGCCCGGATGGAGTCACGGCAGGCCACCGGCAAGATCGTGCTGCGGCCATGAGCACGGCGACCACCACCCCGGTCGGCCCGGCGCCGGTGTGGGACGTGATCAACGGCTTCACGTCCTACTGGGCGCTCTCGGCCGCGCTCGACCTCGGCCTGTTCGACGCCCTCGCGAAGGATGCGGGGGATGCCGGGGATGCGAAAGATGCGGCGGGCGCCGACGGGGGCGGACTGGACGCCGTGCGGCTGGCCGGCGCGATCGGTGCCGACGGGCCCGGCCCGGTGTCCGTCCTGGCCGAGACGCTCGTCGCGCTCGGCCTGCTCGCCGCCGACGAGGACCGGTTCCGGCTCACGCCCGTGGCCGAGCGCTACCTGGTGTCGACGGCACCGGCCTCGATGGCCGCCCTCGTCCACCATTCCCCGGGGCCGCCGGGGGCCTGGCCGGGCCTCGCCGACACCATCCGCAGCGGCGCGCCCGAGCCGGCCGTGACCGCCGACCTGACCGAGCTGTACCCGGCGCTCGTCCGCGCGACCGGCCCCACCCAGGCGGCTGTGGCCACGGCTGTCGCCGCGGAGCTGGAGCAGCGCGGGCTGTGGCCGGAGCAGCCGGTGATCGTCGACCTCGGCTGCGGCTCGGGGGCGTGGCTGACCTCGCTGCTGCGCACCCGGCCGAAGGGCACGGTGGTCGCGGTCGACCTGCCGGACGTGCTGCCGATCGCCGAGCGCGCGGCCATGGACGCGGGCCTGCGTGAGCGGGTGATCGCCGTTCCCGGCGACTACCTGGAGTCCGCGCTCCCGGTCACCTCGGCCGATGTCGTCGTCCTGGCACATGTGCTGCGGGCCGAGCCGGCCGAGCGGGCCCGGCGGCTGCTCGCCCGCGCGGTCGAGCTGGCCGGCCCGGACGGGGTCGTCGTGGTCGTCGACTATCCGCGCCCCGACCCACCCCGCACGGGACAGGGCACCGACGGCGAAGACCGTGGTGCCGTCTGCCGCGCCGCGCGTCATGAACTGCTGCTGTCCCTGACGATGCTGGCCTCCACGGCCGGGCTCGGTGTCACGGTCGCGGACCTGCGCGCGTGGGCCGGGGCGGCCGGAGCCGAGCTGACCGACTCGTTCGAGCCGGTGCCCCGCCAGCATGTCCGCCTCATCCGCTCCCGCACCTCGGAGGCCACCTCGTGAATTCCCCGAATGCCACGGCGCCCGCCGACACCCTGATCGTCAACACCCTCGTCGTGACGATGGACGACTCCCGCCGCGTGATCAGCGACGGGGCGGTCGCCATCCGGGACGACCTGATCGTGGCCGTCGGCAAGACCGCCGACGTGACCGCCGAGTGGCACAGTGACACCGTCATCTCCGGTGAGCGGTTCGTCGTCACCCCCGGCCTGATCAACACGCATGTGCACATCACCGGGGAACCACTCACCCGCGGTTTCGTCCCGGACGACACCCCGTTCCTGGAGAACGTCTTCGAGTGGCTCACGCCGATCCACACCCACTACACCGAGGAGGACGAGCACATCTCGGCCCAGCTCGCGGCGCTGGAGATGCTCAAGAGCGGCACGACCGCGTTCCTGGAAGCGGGCACGATCCGGTTCATCGACCCGGTCGTGGAGGCCCTCACCGAGATCGGCATCCGCGCCCGCGTCGGACCGTGGGCATGGGACCTCGTGCCCGAGCCGGAGATCCTGCGCATGTCGACCGCACAGGCCATCGCCCGCCTCAACGACACGATGGGCAAGTACGCCTCGGTGGCCGACGGCCGCATCCAGGCCTGGCCGATCATCATCGGCCACACCTGTTGCAGCGACGAACTGTGGCAGGCCGCCAAGAACCTGTCGATCGAGTACGGCAGCGGGTTCAGCTTCCACATGTCGCCGGCCGCGATGGACCCCGAGGGCTTCCTCGCGGCGTACGGGCAGCGGCCCATGGTGCACCTCGACGAGCTGGGTGTGCTCGGTGACAACGTGATCCTGACCCATGCCGTCCATGTGGACGACGACGAGGTGGCGCGGCTCGCCAGGACGGGGACGAGTGTGTCGCACTGCCCGACCACCGCGCTCAAGGTGTCCTACGGCGTGACCCAGATCGGCAAGTTCCCCGAGATGGTGGCCGCCGGTGTGAATGTGGCGATCGGCACCGACGGCAACAACGCCTCGAACTACCACGACCTGATGCGCGCGACCTACCTGGTCGCCGGGCTGTTCAAGGACGCCCGGCGGGACGCGACGATCTTCCCGGCCGAGGACGCGTTCGCGATGGCCACCCGCAACGGTGCCCGTGGGCTCCAGGCCGAGCATGAGATCGGCTCGATCGAGACGGGCAAGAAGGCCGACCTGGTCCTGCACGACACGAACCGGCCGGAGTGGCGGCCCCTGCACAACGTGGCCAACCAGCTCGTGTGGTCGGCGGACGGGCGGGGCGTGCACACGGTGTTCGTCGACGGGCGGCGCGTCGTCGACAACTACCGCTGCACGACGATCGACGAGGACGACCTGCTGCGCCGCGCCCAGACCGCGGGCGAGGGCATCGTGGCCCGCTCCGGCCTGCCCAACCGGGCCAAGTGGCCCACCGTCTGACCACACGGCCGCGTGTCACGGCCGGGCCGAACGAACCCCATGAATGAAGTGAAACGAACGAGGAGAGCAGAACCATGGCTGAACTGACCGAACCCCGCTGGACCCACGTCGCCGTGCCGGTCAGCGACCTGGACCGATCCATCGAGTTCTACACGAGCCTCACCCCCTTGGTGCTGGTCACCAAGAACGTGGACAGCAACGGGCGCGGTGCCTGGCTGTCGAACAAGGGGCAGGTCGACTCGGCGTTCGTCCTCGTCCTGGCCGAGTTCATCCCCGAGGTGGGGGCGCGCTTCGGCATCGAGCCGGGCGAGAAGATCCCGACGCTGGCGCCGTTCGCCCACATCGGCATCGAGCTGCCCCACCGCGAGGACGTCGACGCGGTCGCGGCCAAGGCGCGCGAGATGGGGAACCTGCGCTGGGAGCCGGTGGAGATGGCCGCCCACATCGGGTACATCTGCGCCGTCAACGACCCCGACGGCAACACGATCGAGTTCTCGCACAACCAGAAGGTGTTCTCGACCATCCAGGAGCTGTGGGGCTGAGCGGCCCGAGAGGAGACGCGGCCGACCGGGCCTGTCGAGACGGTCTGGCGCCGGTCCCGGCGACCGGGTCGGTCGGGTCGGTCCAGCGTCTGTGGCGGCGATGGCGGCCTGATCCCCGTAGTGGCCCAGGCCGCCCTCCGCAGCTGTTCCCCCGGGGCCGGCTCAGTCCGCGCGGATGACCGCCCGCAGACGGGTGGCGAAGGAGTCGGGGGTCTCCACGAATCCGGTGTGACCGCCGGGGAACATCACCGGCTCGATGCCCAGGGCCTGAGCGAGCGCCTGGGAGGTCCGGTCGCAGAGCTGGCCGGTGGAGTCGTCGCCGATGCCCACCACGACGCGGGTGGCCCCGGTGCGCAGGGCGGTCGTGTCCGGCTGCCAGAAGGTGGAGCCACGCATTTCATGGGCGAACCAGCGACGCTCGTCCGCCACCTGGCGCGGATCGCGCTCGCCCCCGAACATCTCCTCGATCACGGGCTCGGGAATCGCGATGCCGGCCTGCGCGAAGAATCTCTTCCAGGCTCCCGTGACATCACCGTCGAGGTAGGTGGTCACCAGGTCCTCGGTCCCGGCGCGTAGCTGCTCGCGGTCCTCCAGCAGCTCGATCAGCGGGGGCTCGTGGGCGATGACGGTGTGCGCATGGTCCGGGTGGGCCTGGGCGAGGGCCAGCGCGGTGACGGCACCGCCGCTGGAGCCCAGGACGAGGGCCGGGCCCGCGTCGACATGGGCGATCAGCCGGGCCAGGTCGTCGGCGCGCAGAGGCGGCGTCGAGTCCTGCTCGGGGTCGTCCAGCGTGCTGCGGTGGATGCCGCGCGGGTCGGTGGTGAGCACCGTGTGGTCGGTGGCGAGCAGCTCGGCCAGCGGGGCGAAGGCGGCGGCGTCCATCGGGGCACCGACCAGCACGATCAGCGGGCCTTCGCCGCGCACCTCGTAGTGCAGAAGCGCGCCGGGCACCCTGAGCGAACCGACGGCACCGGTCTCGGGGGTGTCCGCCGTGCGAGTGGTATCGGTCAAGTCTGTCGAGTCAGTGGTCATGCTCTCTCCGGATGAGACTGTTCTTGATGGGGCTGTTCTTGATGAGGCTGTTCTTGAATGGGGCTGTTCCTGGTCTGTCGATCATGTAGACCTCGCGGAGGGCGCGGACTCATCGGTCGTCGGCACATCGCTTCGTACACTGGCGGGCATGGCATGCCGTATCAGTGAGCTGGTCATCGACTGCGCCGACGCCGAACGGCTCGCCGCCTTCTGGAGCGAGGTTCTCGGCTACGTCGAACTGCTGCGGGAGGACGACGGAAGCATCGAGATCGGACCGCCCGACGTCGGATTCGGCGGCCCGCTGCCCACCCTCGTCCTCAGTCCCAGCGGCGAACCGCGGGCCGGGAAGCTCCGGCTGCATCTCGACGTCAGCGCCACCGACCGCGACCAGGACGCCGAACTGGACCGGCTGCTCGCGCTGGGCGCCAGGCCGGTCGACATCGGCCAGACCGGCGCCGAGAGCTGGCATGTCCTGGCCGACCCGGAAGGCAACGAGTTCTGCCTCCTGCGCACCCGTATCCAGCCTGTCATCCAGCCCGTCATCCAGCCCGGCTGACCAGGCTCCCACCGGCCCGAAGCCGGAAGCCGCCCGTGTCCGGGCCATCGTGTCCCCCACATCACCCGTGCGAGCGAAAACACTCCGAAGTCCTGCGAGGTCAATGCCGTGTCGGGTGCCGTCGCCCGGCGGGGCTGGTGAGACTTCCTGGACACACTGGGCCGTGTCGAAGTCTCTTCGGTCCGCGCGCTGCCGGGTCGATGAAGCGTGATGAAGGGGGAACGGTGGCTGCGATGGAACTGGTCGCGGGGGCCTTGGCCGCGGGGTTGGTGGGCGGGCTCACGGGCGGGCTGACGGAGACGGGCCAGCGGGCCGCGCGAAGCGCCTGGAACGGGCTGATGTCCCTGGTGTCGCGCAGGCGGCGGGACGCCACGGCCGGTGAGGAGGAGTCCGCCCCGGACGCGGGCGAGGGAAGCGAGCCGGTGAACGAACCCGATCGGGGCGTTCCGGCGGGCAAGTGCGGCGTGTTCGTGAACAGGTCCAGAGGCGTCGCGTTCGGCGACCACATCAGCCAGACCAACTACTTCACCGACCGGTGACGAAGAACCGCCTCGCTGACGGCGAGGGAATGCAGGTCTCGGCTCGCGGTAATGGCATCGTCATCGGGGAAAAGGCCGTCCAGCACAACCATTTCCCGCAAGTCCCCGTACGGCCCGCGGCACGGCGGGCGATGGTCGTTGGGCTCACGGTGCTGGCGGTCGTCGCCTTCGGCGGCCCCGACACCTCGGAACCCGCTCAGCCGATCCCGCCCGCGCCCGGGGCGCCCTCACCGGCCCCGACGGCCACAGCGAGCACCCGGCCGAGCCTCGCGCCGACGCCCACCCAGAACCCCGCGCCGACTACCACGTCTCCACCGCAGGCCCTGCCGCCGGCACCCGCGCCCGCCCCGAGCCCCCCTCCGGAGTCCAGCCCACCCCCCGCACGTCCCACCCCCACACTCACCCCCACACCCACGCCGTCCCCGGCCCGGACCTGTCCGCTGCGGAAGCAGTACCGGGTGAACAACAAGGGGCAGATCTGGGACGCCGGGGGCAACCGCGTCGGGGACGTGGCCTCGGGCACCCTGTTCTTCCGGCTGGAGCCCGCGAGCTATCCGGCCCCCGTCGACGATCGCTACTACGGCACCGTCGACGAGGTCATTTCCGGCAGCGCGACCGGCTATGTCCTGCGGAAGAAACTCGACTATGTCGGGACCGTCGAAATCTGCGACTAGGGCTTGCGCCTGGTTGCCGGGCGGGCAGGGCTACCGGTCCGGACCTGGCCGGATCGGTACCCATTTCTTTGCATGGACTTTCCTGTTCGAATTCGGACTCGGTACATTCCCTCTGGTTTTGGAGAAGTGAGCATTCGCTGCGTCCGGCAGCCCCTCTCCACACCGAAAAAACGGGAGGAAATAATGTCGGTCATCGATGAATCACTCGTCAACAATGAGGTGTACGCCGCTTCCTTCGGCGGTCGCCTCGCACTTCCTCCGGCACGCGAACTGGCCGTCCTCGCCTGCATGGATGCCCGGCTCGACATCTTCTCGATGCTGGGCCTCAAGGAGGGAGACGCCCATATCATCCGCAATGCGGGCGGCGCGGTGACGGAGGACGCGATCCGGTCGCTGGTCATCAGCCAGCGCCTCCTGGGCACTCGGCGGATCATGCTCATCCACCACACGGACTGCGGCATGCAGACCTTCAAGGACGACGACTTCAAACGCGAGATCGAGGACGAGACCGGAATCCGCCCGCCCTGGGCGCCGGAAGCCTTCGCCGATCTGGAGACGGATGTCCGGCAGTCCATCCGGCGTATCAAGGCCGATCCCTTCGTGCCGCACAAGCGACACATTCGCGGTTTCGTCTTCGCCGTGGAGACGGGGCAGCTGACGGAGGTGCAGTGAGGCGCAGTGAGATGCGATGAGGCGCCTCAAAGACCTCGTGCCCGGCCGACAGTTCCTCGTCGGTCGGGTTGGTCGGGCTGGTCGGGCTGGTCGGGTCGATCAGGCTGATCGGGCCGCGGCGAGGCCCGCGCGGCGGCGGCCCGCCTATCGATGGACCAGCCCACCCCCCACCTCGATCACCTGCCCCGTCACCCCCGCCGCGCCCTCGGACACCAGGAAGCGCAGGCAGCCGACCATGTCGTCGGGGGTGAGCCGGCGGGGCAGTGCCTGGCGGCGCAGGATGTCCGCGTCCAGGTCGTGCTGGGGCCCGTGCGCGGTGGCGAGTTCGCGTTCGCTCTCGGTGCGGACCGCCCCGGGTGACAGGGCGTTGACGGTGATGCCCGCCGGGCCCAGGGAGCGCGCGAGGGCGCGGGTCAGGCCGACCAGGCCGCTCTTGCCGGCCACGTACGCGGGGCCGGACGGGCCGCCGAGCCGTACCGTCGCCGAGGTGATGTTGACGATGCGTCCCCAGCCGCGTGCGCGCATGCCGGGGACCAGGGCGCGGGCCAGCAGGACGGGCGCGGTGAGGTTCACGGCGAGGGTGGACGCCCACTCCTCGTGGGTCAGGTCGTCGAGCGCCGACTGGGAGGCGCGGGCCGCGTTGTTCACCAGCACGTCGACCGGGCCCGCGGCCGAGGCGAGGCGGGCGATCTCGCGGGCGTCGCCCAGGTCGGCTTCCAGGGTCTCGACCGCCGCACCGAGGTCACGGCACCGGGCGGCCACGTCGGCGATCTCGTGCGCGGCGTCCAGGTGGTGCAGCACCAGGGCCGTACCGGGGCGGGCCAGGCCCACGGCCAGGGCGGCGCCGATCCCCCGGCGGGCCCCGGTCACCAGGACGCGCCTGCCGGTCACCTCCCTGCCCCCTGCGATGCGCCCGGCACGATCAGCGTCTTGACGGTCGTACCCGCGCGCACCCCGTCCAGGGCGGTGCCGATGTCCCCCAGGCCGAAGGCGGCGGTGACCAGCGGGGTGAGCCGGGCCGCGTGTCTGCGGACCGTGTCCACGGCGGCGGGGAAGCTGTGCAGGATCGCCATCGAGCCGACGATGGTCAACTCGTCGGCGTAGACGCGGTACGGCGACACCTCGACGCGTGCGGCGGGCGGGGCCACTCCGAAGACGAGGAGATGGCCGGCCCGGTCCACCAGGTCGAGCGCCTGGGTGAAGCCGGAGGGGTGTCCGGTCGCCTCCACGACCCAGGGCACCCGGAGTCCGGTCACCTCGTCGGGGTGTCGGGCGGTGGCGTCGGTCAGCCGGGCGGCCAGTTCCCGGCGGGCCGGGTTGGGGTCGACGACGGTGACCGGGCCCACGCCCCTGGCGTCCAGCAGCAGCGCGAGGATCAGGCCCATCGTGCCGGCCCCGCACACCACGGCCGGTTCGTCGGCGCGCGGGCGCAGCCGGTCCAGGCCGCGTACCGCGCAGGCCACGGGTTCGAGCAGGGCGGCGGCCTCCCAGGGGAAGGACTCGCCCAGGCGGTGGCAGTTGGCCTCGGGGACGGCGACGTACTCGGCCCAGGCGCCCGGTCTGGTGGCGCCGATCGCGCCCCAGTCCTCGCACATGTTGCCCTGTCCGCGCAGGCAGCGCCCGCACCGGCCGCAGTGCAGCGAGGGGTCCACGGCCACCAGGTCGCCCACGCGGTGGTCGTGGACGCCGGTGCCGACCGCGACGACCTCGCCCCAGGACTCATGTCCCGGCACCAGCGGGAACCGGCCGTCGCCGAGTCCGCCCGACAGGAGGTGGAGGTCGGTTCCGCAGATGCCGCACGCCCGTACCTCGATCACCACCTCGTTCGCGGCCGGGTCGGGGTCGGGGATGTGCTCCACCGCCTGCCGTCCCGGCGCCGAGGCCACCACGGCACGCATCCTCACCGCCCCCGCTCGTCGGCCGGGGGCGGGTCGAAGACGATCAGGCCGCGCCCGGCCGCGCCGGAGCGCAGTGCGTCGTACGCCTCGTCCAGTTGGTCGGGGCGCCAGCGTCGGGCGACCATCTCCGCCAGTTTCAGCCGGCCCGCGAGGTGGAGGTCCACCAGGTCGGGGAAGTCGACGGGCGGGTTGGACGAGCCGTATTTCGAGGCGATGATGCGGCGCTCACCGTTGAGCAGGTGGCCGGGGTCGAACGCCACGCGTGCGCCGTCGGGGTAGCCCGCGACCAGGACGGCGGTCCCGCGCGGTGCCAGGACGCGCAGGGCCGTGTCGAACGCCGGGGCGGCACTCGTGGTCACGAAGGCGTGGTCCACCCCGCCGTCGGTGAGGTCCAGGATCTGGCCCGCCACGTCGTTGGAGCGCGCGTCGACACAGTGGGTGGCGCCCAGTGCGCGCAGGGCCTCGAACTTGGCGGGTACGACATCGACGGCGATCACCGGGTGGGCTCCCGCCAGTTGGGCGCCATGTACGGCGCTCGCGCCCACCCCGCCGCAGCCGAGCACGGCGACCGCGTCACCGACCCGGACGGCCGCCGTGGTGCGGACGGCACCGATACCCGTCGCCACCGCGCAGCCGATCAGCGCGGCGAGGTCGAGCGGCATGCCGGGGTGGACCGGCACCACGGCGCGTTCCTCCAGGACGGTCAGCGGCGCGTTGGTGGCGGGACCGTAGTGGAACACCTCCCGACCGGCGGCGGAGAGGCGGGTGGTGCCGTCGCGCATCCTGCCGAACGGCGGTGGGCGGCGGCAGATGGCGGGGGCGCCCCGGCGGCAGGCGCGGCAGGTGCCGCATCCGGGGGCCCAGGAGACCACGACATGGTCCCCCTCGGACACGGAGGTGACACCGGGGCCGACGGACTCCACCACACCGGCGCCCTCGTCACCGAGCACGATCGGGACGGGGATCGCGGCGTGTTCGCCGTCCATGGCGTACAGACAGCTGTGGCAGACGCCCGAGGCGGCCATCCGGACCCGGACCTCGCCCGTGCGCGGCTCGGCCACCTCCAGGTCGATTATGCGGTGGGGCTCGCCCGCGCCGAAGAAGACGGGGGTGGGGATCAGCATGTGTGCCTCCGCCGGAGGTGAGAGAGGGAGAGGAGGGTGGCGCGGGTCATGTCCGGCCCGCCAGGTGGATCTTGGTCTCGGTGCCCGTGGCCGCGGCGGCCATCGCGTCGGCGGCGTCGGTGAGGGGCCGTACCGAGGTGATGAGGCGGGCCACCGGTACGCCCTCGGCGACGAGTTCCGCCGCGCGGTCGAGATCCTCCGGTGTGTACATCGCGGAACCGGTCACCGTCACCTCGTGGTCCTGGACCGTCTCGATCGGCACCGGGACCTCGCCGTGGCCGACTCCGACGACCACGACGGAACCGCCGCGCGCCACCTCCGCCACGCCCGCCCTGATCGTCACGGCGGAACCCACGCAGTCGAACACGACGTCGGGCCGTCCGCCGAGGGCCGTACGCACCCGCTCCCGGGCGTCGCCGCTCGCGGGGTCGATCGCGTGGGCCGCGCCCAGTGCCGACGCGAGCGCCCGTTTGGACGCGACGGGCTCGACCACGGCCACCGGGCCCACGCCCGCCGCCGTCAGGGCGAGCAGCACGCACTGGCCGATGGCTCCGCCGCCGGTCACCTGCACCGCCGCGCCCCGTGTGTCACCGGCCCGCGTGAGGGCGTGCACGGCCGTGGCCAGTGGTTCGATCAGGGCAGCCTCCGCGAGGCCGACCCCGGCGGGGACGCGGGCGAGGGCGGCTTCGGGGACGACCGCGAAGTCGGCCATGAGGCCCGGGAGGTGGGATCCGACGCCGATCAGGTCGGTGCAGAGGTTGGGGCGGGCCCTGCGGCAGCGGGCGCAGGTTCCGCAGGCCAGTACGGGGCGCAGGTAGACGTCGTCGCCGGGGGCGAAGCGGTGGGCGCCGTCGCCGAGGGCCGCGACCTGGCCCGATGCCTCGTGTCCCGGGGCGAGGGGGTAGGGCAGCCAGGGGTGTCCACGGGTGAGGGTGTGCAGGTCTGAGCCGCAGATCCCGGCGAAGGCCGTCCGGACCAGGGCCTCGCCGGGGCCGGGGTCGGGCACGGCCACCGTCCGGACCTCGACCGAGCCCGGTCCGGTGATCCAGACCTGGCGCATCAGTGTTCCCATCGCGGCTCCCTGACGTCGTGTCGGGTGGGGTGGGGTGCGGGGTGTGGGGCGGTGGCCGGGGTGCCAAAGGCTGGCACCGGCAGGCCCGTCACACCCACGTCCAGGAGGTGGACGGAGCCGCCGGGGCGGTCGTCGTCAGCCGCCGTGGTGACGGCCAGCAGGTTCAGCCGCGCGCCGGTGAACGCGCAGGAGGTGACATGGCGTGCGGGCAGGTCGATACGGGCGACCGGCTCGCCGTCCGGGGTGAGGCGCAGGACGCGGCCCGCTCCCCACACCGCGAGCCACAGCCCGCCCTCGGCGTCGCTGGCCAGCCCGTCGGGGACACCGGCCTCCGGGGGCAGGCGCAACAACGTCTCGCCCGGGCCGGTGAGGCCGAGGGCGGCGTCGTAGCCGAAGCGGGTGAGGGTCCGGGGGCCGCTGTCGACGAAGTAGAGGCGGTCCCCGGCCGGGTTCCAGGCCAGGCCGTTGCCGTGGGTGACTCCGGTGAGGTGCCGTTCGGCCCGGCCGTCCGCGTCGATGGTCCACAGGGCGCCGCCCGCGTCGGTGCCGGGGCGGACCGTACCGGCCCACAGGCGGCCGTCGGGGCCCACTTTGGCGTCGTTGAAGCGCACGCCGGGCGGGTCGGCGGGGATGGTGGCGTGAAGGGTGGGGCGGGTGATCTCCTCCAGGTCCAGCCGGGTCACCTGGGTTCCGGCGGTGAGCAGGATGCCGCCCTGGGTGTCGGCGGCCACCGCACTCGCCGCGTTCCCCTCGGCGAGGCGGTGGACGCGCCACGGACCCGAGGTGTCGTCAAGGACGTACAGGGTGCCCGCCAACGCGTCCACCCACAGCAGGAGGCCCGGCCCGGGGAGCCACAGCGGGCTCTCGGCGAGTGCGGCGCGGCACTCGATCTCGCGGACGACGGAGGCGTCCAGGCGGGGCAGGGATGCCCAGTCCATGTCACACCTCCGGCGGGAGGCAGACGACGACGGTGAGGTCACCGCGTACGGTCAGCGGCCCCGCGGCGGCGGGGACGACGAGGGTTCTGCCGCGCCGTACCGGCAGTTCGGGGCCGTCGGGCCAGCTGAGGGTGCCGGTCCCGGCCGTGACCACCAGGACGGCGAAACCGGTCGGGGGCAGGGTGAACTCGCCGTCGCACTCGGCCAGCCAGGCGCGGAAGTACGGGTCGGCGCCGGGCGGGAAGAGGGTGGTGAGGCGTCCGCCGGGTGCGGTGCCGGGGACGGGGCGGGGCGGGGGCAGCAGGGCGTCGAGGCGGGTGCCGTGGGCGCTGAGGTCGAAGCAGGACAGGGCCGTGTCCCAGCCGAGGCCGAGGGTGGCGGTGTCCTCGCCGAGGCCGAAGGCGTGGTGGTCGGCGAGGACGGAGAAGGAGGTGGGTTCCTGGAGTTCGATCACCGTGACGCCGGGTCCTATGGCGTGGGGCAGTCCGGCGGGTACGTAGATGACTTGGCCGGGGTGGACGGGGAGTTCGTTCATGGCCGCGAGCATCGACGGGAGGTCGCCCCGGGTGATCCAGTGGCGGAGGTCGGCGGGGGTGACCCGCTCGCGCATGCCGAGCCAGACCCTGGCGTCCGGGTCGGCGCGCAGCACGATCCAGCCTTCCGTCTTGCCGAACGGGCTGTGGAGGTGGGTGCGGGCGAACTCCCGCGTGGGGTGGCAGTGGACGGGGAGGCGCTCCCCCGCGTCGAGGAGTTTCACGAGCAGGCCGGTGTGGCCGTCGAACGCCCGCGCGAGGCGGTCGCCGAGCCAGCCGGTGGGGTCGGCGGTGATGAGGTCGCGCAGGGAGCCCTTGGCGGTCATCGACACGCCGGTGTCGGAGGCGGCTCCGGGCGGCAGCAGGGAGGCGGGCAGCGCGGTCACCGAGCCCACCCAGTCCTCGGGGCCGCCGTCCGTGCTGTCGTCGCCCGTGCGGAACTCGGTGATGCGGGCGCCGCCCGCGTAGTAGACGGGCACCCGGTTGTCCTCGACGAAGAGGGCGGTCGGTGGGGGCGCCGCCGGGTCGAGCGGGTGCAGGGGGCGCGGGGCGTGCCGGTAGTCGAGGTAGCCGAACCGTGGGGTGCTGGCGCCGGGGAGGTCCAGGACGTACGCCGTGGAGTACTGGCCCTGGAACCCGGCCCGGTACATCGTGGCCGACCTGACCACCACCGCGTCGGCGTCGCGTGGTTCGAGGCCCGCGTGGCGGTAGGCGGCCGGGTCGAAGGTGGGGGCCGGGCGTTCGGTGACGAGGATGACCGGGCCCCGTCCGGTGTCCAGGACGGCCCATCGGCCCATCGAGATCCGCTGGCCGGTCATCGAGTCGCCGGTGAGGACGACCGGGCTGGTGCCGAGGCGTGCGACATGGCCGCGCACGGCGACGGGGTCGGACCAGCGGCGGTCGAGGGTGGCGCCGAGGGTGGTGCGTACGGCGCCGCCGGGGCCCGCGTCGAAGCAGGCGGCGACGGCCGGGGGGTCGACGACGGTGGCGAGGCCGGTGAGTCCCCGGCCGTGGTCGAGGAGCGCTCCGATGACGGTGGCGCTGTCGGCCGTGGCCCCGGCCGTCGGGGAGTCGGCGGACTGGACGAGCAGCACGGGGCCGGTGCCGTCGCGTCGCTCGATGCCGCTGACGGTGGTGGTGAGGTCGTGCAGTGCCACGTCGAAGGCGGCACGGTCCGTCCAGGCGGCCTCGGCCAGTTCGTCGGCCAGGCGGGCGGCGGTGGCGCGGTCGCCGGTGGTGGTCACGGTCACGCCGAAGCCGAGTTCGGGGACGTCGAGCCAGGGCTGTACCGGGAACAGGGAGACGTCGAGGATGTCGCCGGTCGTGGCGGCGTCGGCCAGCCGGCGCAGCCGGGCCATCGGCGGGTCGGCCAGGGCCTGGGACTCGGCGGGGAGGAGCAGCGGGCGCTTGGCCAGGACGGTGTGCGGTGCCGATCGGCGGTCGCGCAGGGCGCGTAGGACGAGGTTCGCGCCGCGTCGGCCGGTGTCGGCCTGGTCGATGTGGGGGTAGGTCCGGAAGCCCACGAGGGCGGTCGCGGCGGCGACGATACGGGCGGTGACGTTGGCGTGCAGGTCGTGGGTGACGATCAGGGGGGTGCCGGGGCCGAGTACGGTTCTGGCGGCCTCGGTGAGGGCGGCGTCGGCCGCTGGTTCGTGGGCGGCGGCCAGGGCGCCGTGCAGGCACAGGACGAGGCCGTCGAGGGGGGCGGCGGCGCGCAGTCCGTCGGTGAGGAGGGTGCGGAGGGTTTCGAAGGCGTCGGCGTCGAGGGTGCCGCCGGACATCGCCCAGGCGCGGAGGATCGGGACCGGCTCGTCGCCCGCCTCCGCGAGGGTCTCGACGGCTCCGGCGATCTCGGTGTTGGTGCCGTACGAGAGGTCGGCGGCCGGTGCGCCGAGCCACAGGCCGTGCGCCTGGAAGTCGGCGAGGGTGGTGGCGGCCGGTGAGAAGGTGTTGGTCTCCTGGATGAGGGCGGCGACGGCCACGCGTGGCGCGTTTCGTGTACGTGGTGTGCCTGGTGTGCTTGGCGTGCCTGGTGTCCCGGTCATCAGTGCATCACCCATCCGCCGTCGATCACGAGGAGTTGTCCGGTCACGAATCCGGAATCGGGGCCCAGCAGCCAGGCCGTGGCGGAGGCCACGTCGGACGCCTCTCCCCTGCGGGGCAGCGACTGGAGGGCGGCCATGGTGCGCTCCAGTTCGCCGGGGTCGCCGTACACCGCCTCGGCCTCGCCCCGGATGGCGCCGGGGGCGAGGGCGTTGACCCGTACGCCGTCGGGGCCCACCTCGCGGGCCAGGGCGCGGGTGAGGCCGATGAGGGCGGCCTTGGAGGTGACGTAGGGCAGGTTGCCGGTGCGGCCGAGCAGTGGGGTCACCGACGCCATCACGACGACGGACCCGCGTCCGGAGGCGACCAGGTCCGGGTGGACGGCCCGTGCGCACAGGTAGGCCCCGGTGACATTGACGGCGAGCACCTCGGCCCAGTCGGCGGCCGAGTGCGCGCGCCAGTCCCGGCGGGCGGCGACGGACACGGCCGCGTTGCAGACGAGGGAGGTCACGGGGCCGAGTTCGGCGCGGGTGCGGGCCGCCATCGCCGTGGTCTGCTCGGGGTCGGAGACATCGCCGGGCACCACCACGGCCCGGCCGCCCCGGGCGGTGATGTCCGCGACGACCGCCGCGGCCGCCGTCTCGTGCTCCGGGCCCGGCGGGCAGTTCACGGCGACGGCGTAGCCGTCCCGGGCCAGCCGGGTCGCCACGTCCCGGCCGATGAGCCCGGCCGCGCCGGTGACGAGGGCCACGCCCGCGGCGCCGGGGGTGGGCGGGGTGCCCGGGGTGCCGGGAGTGGTGCCGGGAGTGGTGCCGGGAGTGGTGCCTGGGGTGGTGCCTGGGGTACTTGCCGCATCCGTTGTTCCCGTCATGTCAGTACTTCGGGAACCGGGCCCGGAAGCCCGCCTGGGCCGGGTCCTTGAACTCGCTGCTCTCCCCCACCCGCTGGTGGTGCTCGGCGTAGAAGCGCAGCTTGTCCCGGTCGAGGGTGACACCGAGTCCGGGACCGGTGGGCACCTGTACGCGCCCCTCGTGGAAGGTGAACGGCTCGGTGATGATGTCGTCGGCCTGTTCCAGCAGGTGGGTGTCGACGGTGTGGCTGACCATGGTCTCCGACGCGGCCAGATGCAGTACGGCGGCCGTGGAGATCCCCAGTTCCCGGTCGCTGTGCAGACTGAGTCCGATGTTGAAGGTCTCGCACACCTTCGCCAGGTGCAGTACGGCGCTGGGGCCGCCCCAGAAGTGGACATCGCCGAGGATCACGTCGACGGCGCGCAGCCGTACCGACAGCGGGATCTGCTCGAAGGTGACACAGGCCATGTTGGTGGCGAGCGCGACGGGTGTGCGTTCCCGCACCAGGGACATGCCCTCCAGGCCCCAGGTGGGGTCCTCGCAGAACTCCAGCCCGTACTCGTCCAGTTCGTTCAGGACGCGGACGCTGGTCTGCACCGACCACACGGCGTTCGGGTCGATCCGCAGGTGGCGCAGCCGTCCGCCGAGGCGTTCCCGCATCAGCCGGACCGAGCGGATCTCCTCCTCGGGGGTGAGGACCCCGTTCTTGAACTTGATGTCGCGGAACCCGTGGGTGTCGAAGAGTTCCTCGGCGTGGTCGGCGGCGTTCTCCGGGCGGTCGCCGTCGCCGATGTCGGTGGCGCTCGCGTAGCGGTAGAAGACGTAGGCGGCGAATTCGACGCGCTCGGTGCCGATGCCGCCCCAGAGGTCGCCGCAGCGTTTGCCGAGGGCCTTGCCGATCAGGTCCCAGCAGGCCATCTCCACGGCGGCACCGGCCAGTTTGGCGGCGCCGACGAGGGCGAGTTGCTCGCTGGTCATCCGGAAGACGGCGAATCGGCGGGCGATCCGGGACACCTCGAAGGGGTCGGTGCCCATGAACAGATCGCGGTGCAGCGCGAGGGCACGGACCACCTCGTCGCCGCCGCGGGTCTCGCCGACGCCGATGAGCCCTTCGTCCGTCTCCAGTTCGACGATGGTGCGGGTGGTGCTGGTCTCCACGCCGAACGACCAGCGCAGGGGCCGTTTGAGCGGCACGGTGACGGGTGTCGCCCGAATGTTGACGATCTTCATGGAAGCGGCTCCTTCACGAGGTCGCGGGTCACGGATCGCGGGTTGCGGATCGCGGGTCACGGGTCACAGGTCGCGGGTCAGATCCGGGAGAGTGCGTGGGTGACGGCGTCGAGGGTCATGTCGATGTCGTCGTCGGTGTGCGCGGACGAGACGAACCAGGTGCCGCGCGGCAGGACGCGTACACCGCGTTCGAGGAGCCGGTGGGCGAACTCGGTGTACCGGGTGCTGTCGAGCGCCCGCGCGGAGCGGTAGTCCTGCGGTGGCGGGCCGTCGGTGAACCGCACATGGAAGACGGCCGGGTAGCCGGCCACCTGGGCGGGCACCCCGGCGTCGCCGAACGCCTTCTCCAGGCCGCTGATCAGGCGGGCGCCGGTCCGCGCGATACGGGTGTGCGGCTCGCCGGTGGCGATCTCGCGCAGTACGGCGGTGGTGGCGGCCATGGCGACGGACTGGGTGTTGTAGGTGCCGCCGTGCAGGACCCGCCGGTCGCCGATCAGCTCCATGAGGTCGGCGGGTCCGGCGAGGGCGGCGACGGGGAAGCCGTTGCCGAGGGCCTTGCCGAGGACGGTCAGGTCGGGGAGAACTCCCAGGCGGGCCTGGGCTCCGCCGGGCGAGACCCGGAAGCCGGTGATGACCTCGTCGAAGATCAGCAGGGTGCCGGTGGCGGCGCACAGGTCGCGGACCGCCGCCAGGTATCCGGCGCGGGGCGGGACGCCGCCGTTGTTGAACATGACCGGTTCCATGATCACGGCGGCCACGTCACCGGGGGCCAGCCGGGCCCGTACGGCGTCGGCGTCGTTCCAGGGCAGTACGGCGATGTCCTGGGCGGGGAGCTGGCCCGCGGAGCCCGGTACCGGGACGGGGGCGTTCGCGGGGCCCGCCGCGGCGGGGTCGGGGGCGACGCTCCACAGCACGTTGTCGAACCAGCCGTGATAGTGGCCCTCGAACTTGACGACGACCCGGCGTCCGGTGGCGGCGCGGGCCAGCCGCAGCGCGGACTGCACGGCCTCGCTTCCGGTGGAGGAGAAGCGGACGCGTCCGGCGGCGGGGACCAGTTCGGTGACCAGCCGGGCCGCCTCGTACTCCAGCGGGGTCTGTCCGGCGACCAGGACGCTGCGGCCGAGCTGTTCGCGGGCCGCCGCCAGGACCGGGGCGGGGCTGTGGCCCAGCAGCATGGGACCCATGCCGAGGACGTAGTCCAGCAGGTGGTTGCCGTCGGCGTCGACGAGCCGGGCGCCGTGGGCGGACTCGAACACCAGGGGGGTGGGCCGGATGCCGGCCCGGAAGGCGCTGTTGACGCCTCCGGCGACGTAGCGGCCGCCGTCACGGATCCGCTGCCTCGACACGTCGAACCGCATGGGGAACTCCTGTCGGTGGGGCGGGGGTTGAGGCGGGAGCGGGGTGGCGGTCCCAGGTGGGGTGCCGGTCCCAAGTGGGGTGCCGGTCTCGGGCGGTGTGCCGGTCCCGGGCCGGCCGGGGATCGCCGCGGTCACGGGGTCACCACAGGGTCCAGCCGCCGTCGACGACGACGCTCTGGCCGGTGACGAAGGACGACGCCGGGGCGGTGAGGAAGAGCAGCGCGCTGCGCAGTTCGCGGTCGGTGCCGAGGCGGCCGGCCGGGGTGCCCGCGCTGAGGGCGGTGGACACCTCGTCGCTGAGGGCGTCGTCGTTGGCGGGGCTGGGGAACATGCCGGGGCACAGCGCGTTGACGGTGACCCCGGTGGGTCCGAGCTGGGCGGCGAGGAATTTCGTCAGCCCGATCAGGCCGTGCTTGCTGGCGAAGTAGGAGGCGATGTCCAGTCCGACGCCGGGATAGCGGGAGGCGTCCCCGGCGACGAGCCCGTACACCGAGGCGACGTTGACGACGCGGCCCCAGCCGCGCTCGGCCATGCCGGGGACGAGTTTCTGGCAGAGCCGGAAGGGGGCCTCGACGTTGAGGGTCATGATCTGCCGCCAGTCCTGCTGGGTGACCTCGGGCCAGGGGGCGCGGTGGGCGAGTCCGGCGTTGTTGACCAGGATGTCGACGGGCCCGGCGGCGGCGACCAGGGCGTCCACGTCGGCGGGGTCGGTGACGTCGGCGCGGATCGGGGTGACGGTGCCGGGGTCGAGTTCCGCGGCCGTCCGTTCCAGTGGTTCGGGGCGCCGGCCGCAGATGGTGACCGTGGCGCCCGCGTCGACGAGTGCCTCGGTCAGCTGACGGCCGAGTCCGTCGCCGCCGCCGGTCACCAGGGCGCGGCGGCCGGTGAGGTCGAAGTCCGGTGGGTGCATGGTCACTTCCCTCCGCTGGTGGACGCGGGTTGTGGCGGGCTGTCGGCAGGCGTGGCGGCGGGGGTGTCCTGGTCGAGGCCGGCCATCAGGTGCAGCAGCTTCGAGTGGGTGATGCCGGCGACATCGCCGTCATGGACGACCGTGCCGAGGCGCAGGACGACGACGCGGTCGGCGACGGCGAAGACGGTACGGATGTCGTGGCTGATGAGGATGACACCGGCGCCGTTCTCGGCGGCCTGGCGGACGATGCGCAGCACATTGCGGGTCTGGGTGACGCCGAGCGCGGCCGTCGGCTCGTCGAGGATGACGAGTTTCACGTCCTCGCGCATGGCACGGGCGATGGACACCGACTGCCGCTGTCCGCCCGAGAGGCGGCCGACGGAGCGGTTGAGGTCGGGCAGTTCGATACCGAGGGAAGCGAGGCGCGTGCGGGTCCTGCGGACGGCCTCCGCGTCGTCGCGGACCGGGAGGTAGCGGCGGCGGGGTTCGTCGCCGAGGATCAGATTGTGGGCGACGCCCAGGTTGGGGCAGACCGCGAGATCCTGGTGCACGGTCTCGATGCCGCTGCGGCGAGCGTCGAGCGGCGTGCTGAAGCGCACCGGTTCGCCGTCGAAGGTGATCCGGCCGCCGTCGGGGCGGTGCACCCCGCAGATCAGTTTCACCAGTGTGGACTTGCCCGCGCCGTTGTCGCCGACGAGACAGACCACCTCCCCGGCGCGCACGGAGAACGAGCCGTCACGCAGGGCGAACACCGACCCGAAGCGCCGGGACAGACCCTGGCACTCCAGGACCGTACGGCCGGGTTCACGGACCCGTTCCAGGCCGGTGCCGTACTCGTCGGCGGCGGCGTCGGCACGCGCCGGGTCACGGGCCTCGGCCGGTGCCTCCTTGCGTACGGCGTGGTCCCGGCGGTGGGTGGCGAGCTGGTCGGCGCCGAGGGCGAGCAGCAGCACGGCACCCTTGGTGATCTGCTGCCACCAGTCCTCCAGCCCGGCGAAGATCAGCCCGGAGCCGAGGACACCGATGGTCGCCACGCCGACGAAGACCCCGGCGGGGTGGCCGCTTCCCCCGGCGAACCCGACACCGCCGAGGATGACGGCGGTCAGGACGTCGAGTTCGAACTGGGTACCGATCTGCGGGGTGCCGCTGCCGAGGCGGGCGGTGGTGAGGACGGCGACGATCCCCATCAGCAGCCCGTTGAAGACGTACAGCTTGATGACGGTACGGTCCACGGGTACGCCGGTCAGCCGGGCCGCGTGGACGTTGCCGCCGATGGCGTACAGCCGCAGGCCCGCCGGGGTGCGCAGCAGCCACAGGCCGCCCAGCACGAGGACGACGACCGCGACGATGACCGGGACGGGGATGCCGGCGGGGCGGCCCCGGCCCAGTTCGATGAACGCGTCGGAGAACCCGAAGACCGACCGGCCCTCGCCGACGAGATAGGCGCAGCCCTTGAAGACCGCCATGGTGCCCAGGGTCACGATGAGCGGCGATATCCGCATGACCCGGACGAGGACCCCGTTGACCAGGCCGAGGACGAGTCCCATGGCCAGCCCGGCCGCCACCGGGAGCACGACGCCGCCGGTGTCGGCGGCGACCTGCGCGGTCACCACGGAGATCAGGGCGTACTGGCCGCCGATGGACAGGTCGACGTTCCCGGAGATCAGCAGGAACATGGCGCCGACGCCCGCGATGGCGATGGCGGAGACGTTCAGTGAGATGGTCAGGCCGTTGGACACGGCGAAGAAGTTGTCGAAGCTGACGCCGAAGTACGCGATGAGCCCGATGCACAGGAGCGCGAGCCCGATACGTCTGCTCGGCTCCCCGGGCACCAGATAGGTGCGCGGCGGACGGTTGAACCTCACGGTGGAAACCCCGTTCTCGGCGGGTGCCGCGGTGGTCCGGAACTCGTGCCGGAGTCCGGAGGGGCGGGGCCGGGCCTCTTCGAGGGCGGACCTTCGAGGTGGGTCGCGAACGTCCCGAGGCCCGGCCGGGCCCTCAGGCCGCGTCGTTGATGTACTGGTCGCGGTGCTCGTAGTCGACGGACCCGAGCAGGGTGAAGTAGGTCTCGGCGTTCTTCCAGGTCGTGGCGACGTCCTTCATGTCGGCCTTGTACGCGGCGATCGTCTCGGGTGAGTTCAGTTCGATCGCGTTGAACTGCATGACCTGGGGTACGGGCTTGCCTTCGAGCCAGTCGGCGGCGAACTGGGCCCACGCGTAGCCCATCAGCGGGTAGGCGAAGGCGAAGCTGGCCCGGTAGACGCCCTTCTCGCCGACCTCGGCGAGGGCCTGCTCGTCGCCGTCGATGCCGGACAGGTACATGTGCGGCTTGACGGCCTTGGCCGACTCCAGCGCGGAGAGCGCGCCGAGGACATGGGTGTCGCCGCCGAGGATGACGTCGATGTCCGGTTCCTTCTGGAGGACGGTGCTCAGTGCCTTGAAGCCGCCTTCCTGGGTGATGGCCGGGGGCTGGACGTCGGCGACGATCTCGACTCCGTCGCCCGCGGTCCTGAGCCCGTCGAGAACGCCCTGGTGCCGGGCCTTGAGGACCTCGATGGTGTCGTTGTTGAAGTAGACGACCTTGGCCTTGCCGTCGAGTTCCTCGGTGATGTACTTGGCGGCGGCGAGCCCCTGGGCCTGCCCCACCTTGTACTGGTCGGCGACGGCCTGCACGGTGCTCGGCGGGGTCACCAGCGACATCACCGCGGCCCCCGACTCGATGGCCCGCTGCATGAGCGGGGCCTGGGCGTTGGCGTCGAGCGGCTGGATGCAGAGGGCCCCCACCCCGCGCTGCAGAAACGTTTCTATCTGCTCGATGTTCTTGGCTGAGTCGTCATTGGCGATGGCGGTCACGAATTCCAGGCCGCGTTCCTTGGCGGCGAGTTCGATGGAGTTGGTGATCTGGAGGAAGAACTCCGCGTCCGAGGTGTTCGCCCAGGCGATCCGCTTGGGCAGGTCGGGCTTCTCGCCGGCCGGCTGGCCGAACTCGAACGGCTTGAGATCCTTCGGCGCGGCGATACCGGGCCCGATGTCCCCCTCGCCGTCGCCCGAGGCGGCGGAACCCGAGTCCGTGGACCCGCCGCACGCGGTGAGCAGCATCCCGGCGGCGAGGGACCCGGCCAGGAAGGCGAGGGAGCGCGGCGCGCGGGGCCGTCGGCCCGATCCGCCTCGCCGGTGGTGAGGTTCCGATCCCATGCGCCGGTAGCGGCGCTCCGATCTGCTCCGCCGGTAGTGAAGTACAGACACTCGACACCCCCTGATTCCGCAATGCGGATTGGGTTTTTGCGTTGCGGACACCGTAGGAAGGGGGTAGGGGGGTGTCAATAGATCGGACATGGCCGAAATGAGTGGTGTGGGAGTGGCGGGGATGGTGGGGGTACGTGGGGGGGTACGCGGGGGGGGTACGCGGGGTGGAGTCGCCTCTCACCCCCGCAGACCGGCCGCCACGGCCGCCTCCCAGGCGGGGTCGCGCTCCAGTGGGAACAGGGGCGTGGGGCGGTGCCGGTAGCGGAGTTGGTCCAGGGCGGCCGGGCAGTAGCCCGGTGTCCGTACGTGGAGGGTGCGGGCGGCGTAGCCGCCGAAGGCCGCCTTCCAGGCGATGGCGCCCTTGGCGACGAGGGACCGGGCCGCGCGCGGCTCCACCCCGAGGACCCGCAGGTGGTCGTCGTCGAAGGGCACCACCCGGTGTTCGGTGAGGACGACGGTCCCGATCGGGGCGTCGACCACGACGACCCGGCCCATGTCGACGCGCTGGCCGCGCATGTAGCTCCCCGTGCGGGTGTAGCCGACCCGGCCCAGCCGGCGGGCCGGACCCGACAGCACGAAGGGCGTGCCCATGGACGGGTCGCTGCGCCCGCCCACGGGGAGCGCCACCAGCTCGCCGTAGGTCCGCTCGGCCGCCGCCACCGCCACGGGGTCCCACAGCACCGACACCGAGCCGTGCGCGCCCGCCGCCGCGAGGGCGTGCAGGATCGCGGTGCCGTCGCCGGGGGATCCGCCGCCGACGTTGTCGGCCACGTCGACCAGAACGACGGGGCCGGGCCCGCTCATCGTGGCGCGGGCCGCCGCGTCCGCGTCCACCAGGTCGCAGGTGAAGTTCTCGCGCTGGGACCAGATCTGTTCGGCGAGGTCGGCGGCGTGCCCGTGGGCTCCGTCGGCTGCGGACACGTAGACGCCGAAGCCGAGCCGGTCCCCCTCGCCGTAGGCGAATCCGGGGAGCGCGCTCGCCGTCCACACACCGGGTCTTCGGGTGAGGTCGCCGACGGCCCGCAGCAGGGACCGCATGGGCTCGGCCGAGCCCTCCTGGGCGAGCGGGACCGTCAGCAGCGGCAGTTTCCGGAAGGCGTACGGGGTCCGGCGCGGCCGCCCGATCCGCCGCACCAGCAGTTCCACCGCCTCGGCGCCGCGCTCGGCCATGTCCACGTGCGGGTACGTCCGGTAGCCCACGAGGAAGTCGGCGGCGCGGGGCAGGTCGGGCCCGACGTTGGCGTGGTAGTCGAGGGTGACGGCCACGGGCACGTCGCCGATCGCGTCGCGCAGGGCGGTGACGACGCGCAGCTCGGGGTCGGGGCAGCCCTCGACCACCATCGCGCCGTGCAGGGCGAGCACCACGCCGTCCAGCGGGCCCGCGCTCCGGGCCCGCCCGACCAGGGCGCGCAGCATCGTCGCGAACGCCCGCCCGTCCACGACCCCCGAGGGGAGCGCGGCGCCGAAGCACAGCGGCACCGGCAGCACCCCGTTCTGCTCGGCGAACGCGACGGCGCCCCCGAGTTCGGTCCCCGTGCCGCGCACCGCGTCGAGCAGCGCGGGGCCCTCCGCGAGGAGGTAGTTCTCGAAGTCGCGCAGCGTCGTGGCGCGCGGCACGAAGGTGTTGGTCTCCTGCCAGATCCCTCCGACACCGATCCTGAGCATCCGGGTCCCCTTCCGTCGTGTGTCCCGCGTGTGTACGGTAGCCGGAACAAGAGTCCGACTGCCGGAATATCGCTCGGTCTGTGCTCCACGGACCCGGTGCCCCTCCCCCACCCCTCCCCCACCTCTCGCCATGGCCGCGAACCGGCGGCGTGCGCGGAAAGGAGCGAAGCGCTATGGCGCGCGAACGACGGACCGACGAGGTGGCTGTCCTCCTCAAGGCCCTCGACATCCTCAACTGCCTCGCGGTGGACGCCCCCTGCACGGCCGCGCACATCAGCGAGCACGCGGGGGTGACCAAACCCGCCGCCTACCGGATCCTCAAGACGCTCGACCTGAGCGGCTATGTCGTCCGTGACGAGGAACAGCGCGAGTACATGCTGGGACCCGCCCTGCACGGCCTGAGCCGGGCGGCCCGCAGTTCGAGCGATCTGGTGCGCGTCGCCCGGCCCGTGATGGAGAGCCTCAACGAGGAGCTGGGCGAGACGGTGAACCTCGGCGTCCTCAGCCATGGCCAGATCGTCTACCTGGACACCATCGAGAGCACCCACCGACTCCGCTCGACCGTGCAGATCGCACTGCGCGACTGTGTGCACTCCACGGCGCTGGGCAAGGCGATCCTGGCCGCCCTGCCGGTCGAGGAGGCCAGGAAGCGGCTGGAGGCGGCCGACCTGACGGGGATGACGTCCCACACCCTGACCGAGGTCCCCGCCCTGCTGAGCCAGCTGGAGGGCGTACGGGAGATGGGGTACGCGGTCGACGACGAGGAGAACGAACTCGGCTCGCGCTGTGTCGCCACCGCGATCCTGGACGGCTCGGCGAAGCCGGTGGCGGCGCTCAGTGTCTCCGCCCCCACCACCCGGATGCGCGCGGAGACCCTCCAGCGGGTGGGCCGCCGGGTGGCGGGCGCCGCGGCGGACCTCGGTGAACTGATCCGGTGACCCGGTGACCGGCCACCGTCGGATCCATGGCACCCGCAACCGTCGGATCCATGGCGCCGCCCACCGTCGATCCCTGGCGGTGGCCGGCATCGGATCCATGGCGGTGGCCGACGCCGGGCAGCGAAGGGAAGGTACCCCATGAGGCACGGCCCCCGATGACCTTCGACCTCCTCCTGCGCCGCGCCCGCGTCCTGGACGGCACCGGCCGCCCCGAACAGGCCCTGGACATAGGCATCACCGGCGACACCATCACCTACGCGGGACCACCCCTCACCCCGCCGGACGCCCCCGACGCCGACCGCCTCGCCCGGCACACCCTCGACCTGGACGGGCTCGTCCTCACCCCCGGGTTCATCGACATCCACACGCATTCCGACGTGAGCCTCCTGCACGACCCCGCGGGTGAGAGCAAGGTCCTCCAGGGCGTCACCACCGAGGTGGTGGGCAACTGCGGCTTCTCAGCCTTCCCCTCGCACCCGGCACACCGCGCCACCCTCACCGACCACCTGGCCCGCCTCGGCGACCGCCCCACCACGATCACCTGGGACGACCTGACCGGCTACGCCGCCGCCCTACGAGCCCACCCCCCGGCGCTCAATGTCGCGGCCCTCGTCGGACACAGCGCGCTGCGCATCGCCGCGATGACCGACCCGTACGCCACGACCGCGCAGGCGCCGCAGGTCCGCATCATGCGGCGGCTGCTCCACGATGCCCTGGACCAGGGCGCGTTCGGGATGTCGACCGGCCTGACGCACACGCCGTCCTCCCTCGCGGACAGCGCGGAGATCGAGGCGCTGGCCGAGGTCTGCGCCCGCCATGACGCGCTGTACGCGACACACGCGCGGGCGGGCGCGGGGCGGGAGTTCGCGGCCGTGGACGAGGCGGTCGCCTGCGCGCGGGCCACGGGTGTCCGTACCCAGTACTCGCACCTCGCCCTCAACGAACCCGCGAACTGGGGCCGCGCTCCCGAGATGCTGGGCCTGTTCGAGGCGGCGGTAGCCTCGGGCACCGACCTCGCCTTCGACGTCTACCCCTACGACGCGTCGTCGTCCGCCCTCGTCCAGTACCTGCCCGCGTGGGTCCAGGCGGGCGGCAGCGACGCGCTCCGGGAGCACAGCACCGATCCGGCCTGGCGGCGGCGCGCGCTCGCGGACATCCGCAAGGGATGGTTCGGCGGTATCCCCTGGCTGTGGGACCGGGTGGTGATCAGCGCGGCGGGCGGGGAGACGGCCGTCGTGGGCCGCAGCGTCGCGGAGATCGCCGACACGCGCGGCACACCGCCGGAGGTGGTGGTGCTCGACCTGTGCGCGGAGTTCGGCAGCGCGGCGCAGGCCGTGCTGCACTACCGCACGGACGCCGACATGAGCACGTTCCTCGCGCATCCCCTGTCGGTGGTCGGCTCCGACGGCAACGCGCTGCCGCTGGCCCCGGCCGGGGACACCCCGCACCCCCGCGGCTTCGGCACCTTCCCCCGGGTGCTCGGCGGCTATGTCCGTGACACCGGCCGGCTGACCCTGGCCGACGCCGTGCACAAGATGACCGTGGCTCCGGCCCGGCGGCTCGGCCTGCGCGGGCGCGGCGAGATCCGCGCGGGGTACGTGGCCGACCTCGTGGCGTTCGACAGCCGTACCGTCGCCGACCGCGCGACCTTCGCCGACCCGCGCCGGGCCCCCGTGGGGATCCGCCGGGTCCTGGTCGCGGGGCGGACGGTCGTCGCGGATGGACGCCTGACCGACCACCGCCCGGGGAGGTTCCTCCACCATGACTGAGCCACCGACCACCGCTGACCGACAGGCCCCACCGGCCCGCATCGCCCCCAAGGGCCTCCCGCCCGACGACCTCACCCACCTGTCGGACACCCACCGCACGAACCTCTTCGACGGCACCTTTCTCCTCCCCACCGCCGTCCTGCTGGACGAACCCCTCCGCCACAACATCGCGCTCATGGCGGACTACTGCGCCCAGCACGGCGTGCGGCTCGCCCCGCACGGCAAGACCACCATGAGCCCAGAGATCATCGCGCGGCAGATCGAGGCCGGTGCGTGGGCGATCACGGTCGCGACGAGCTGGCAGGCGGGCGCGGTGGTGGCCATGGGGGTACGCCGGGTCCTCGTCGCGAACCAAGTCGTCGACCCGGCGTCGGTCCATCACCTCGACACGCTCCTGCTGACCCACCCCGGCCTGGAACTGCTGACCTACGTCGACTCCGAGGACGGCCTCGTCCTGCTGGAGCGCGGACTGTCCCCCGGCGCGGCACACCGGCTCGGGGTGCTCCTGGAACTCGGCGTCCCCGAGGGACGTACCGGATTGCGTGACGACGCCGCCGCCCTCGCCCTGGCCGCCCGGATCGCGGCCGGGCCGCTCCGGCTCGCCGGGGTCGCCGGGTTCGAGGGCATCATCGACGGCGGTGATCTGGACGCCACGCTGATCCTGGTCGACGCGCTGCTGTCCCGGATGGCCACCACCGCCCGCCGTCTGCACGCCGAGGGACTGCTCGACGCGGATGTCCCGATCGTCACGGCGGGCGGCAGCGCCTACTTCGACCGGGTCGTCGCCGTCCTGCCCGACGCGCTGCGCGGCACCGGCTATCGGGTGGTGCTGCGCAGCGGGTGCTACGTCACCCATGACTCGGGCGGCTACGAGCGGCTCTCCCCGCTGGCCGGACGGCTCCGTACGGGGGCCCGGCTCAGGCCCGCCCTTGAGGTGTGGGCCCCGGTGCTCTCCCGGCCGGAGCCCGGCCGGATCATCGTCGGCCTGGGCAAGCGCGACCTCTCCACCGACGCGGGGTTCCCCGTCCCGCTCCGGGTCCGGACCGGCACCGGTCCCCCGACGGCTCCCCCGCCGGACTGGCGGGTCGTGGCGGTCAACGACCAGCACACCTACGTGGACCTCCCACCGGACGCCCCGGCACGGGTCGGCGATCTCGTCGGGTTCGGGATCTCGCATCCGTGCACGACGTTCGACAAGTGGCGGGTGATGCCGCTGGTCGACGGTGAGTACGGGGTGATCGGGCGGGTGCATACGTCCTTCTGACCGGCCGCCGGAACGGGGGCGGCGCAGGGGTGCCGGGCCCGTCAGTCGCCGAGCAGTCGGGTCATCAGTGCCCGGAAGGTGCCGGAGAGGATCCCGGCGATGGCGTGACCGATGAGGGTGATCCGGGCGGTACGGGAAGGTCGGCCGGAGGGGCCGGAGGGGCCAGAAGGTTCGCGGGGTTCGGCGGTCATGGTGGGCTCCCGGTCTACGAGGGACGGGCCCGGTGCCGAGTGCGCCGGGCGGTGGGTCCATCGGGCCGTCTCCGGAGGGTTTCCGGCGATGTTCCGGGGACCCGGCCCCGCCCCGGGAAAGGGCCTAGCCTGGTCCGACCGCGTTCACCGTGGGTTTTCCGGACAGGGGGTGGCAGACCGGTGGGGCAGCAGGCGGACCGGTTCTGGGCGGAGTTGCGGGCGCTGTACGAGGCGGCGGGCGGGCCGACGCTGAGCAGTCTGGTGGCCCTGGGGACACGGCAGCGTCCGCCGCTGGCGGTGGCGGACTCCACGCTGCACGAGTGGCTGCACGGCCGGACCGTGCCCGGCCCCCGGCACACCCGTTTCCTGCTGGTCCTGGTGGCCCACCTCCAGGCCCAGGCGGTGGAGTACGAGGCTCGTCCCGAGGGCTGGTGGCAGTTGCTGCTGACCGGCGCCCGCCAGGAACGTGACCGGGCCCGGGGCGGACGACCCGGCACGCTGCCCCCAGGGGCCGGCTCCCCGGCCGCACCGGGCCCGACCGAACCGGGCCCGGTCACGCTGCCGCCCGCGCCCACGGGCTTCGCCGGGCGCGAAGGGGCCGTGGCGCAGCTCATGGGGTGGCTGGAGCCCACCAGCGAGCCCACCGAGGAGCGGGCCGGGGAACCAGCCGGGGAGCGGAGCGCCGTCGTGGTGTCGGCGGTGGCCGGGATGGGTGGCGTCGGCAAGACCGCGCTCGCCCTGCACACCGCCCACCGGGCCCGTGCGCGCGGCTGGTTCCCCGGCGGGGTGCTCTTCGCCGACCTGCACGGGTACAGCCAGGGGCCGCCCCTGGAACCCGGGTCCGTCGCCGACCGGTTCCTGCGCGCGCTCGGTGTGACGGGCCGTGAACTGCCGGCGACCGTCGAGGAGAAGCTGGACCTGTGGAGGCTGCGTCTGGACGGCCTCGCCCGGCAGGGCCGACCGCTCCTGGTCGTCCTGGACAACGCCCGCAGCGCCGCGCAGACCGCGCCCCTGCTTCCCGGCCCGCCCCACCGTGCCCTGATCACCTCCCGGCAGGACCTGTCCGGTCTCTCCGCGCGGCGTCTCGGCCTCGACCCGCTCGATTCGGCCGAGGCCCTTGACCTGCTCGACCGGGCCCTGCGCGCGGGCGGGACCGGGGACGACCGTGTCACGGACCAAGCCGCCGACGCCGTACGGCTCGTCGGGCTGTGCGGTCGGCTCCCCCTCGCCCTGCGGATCATCGCCGCCCTGCTGCGGGACGAGCCGGACCGGTCCCTCGCCGATCAGGCCGCCGACCTGGCCGACGCCCGGACCCGCCTCGACGCCCTGGACTACGCCGACACCGACGCCCATGGACGCACCCTCGCCGTCCGCGCCACCTTCGACCTCTCCTACCGTCATCTCACCCCCGGACAGGCCCGCGCCTTCCGTCTGCTGTCGGCCGTCCCCGGCCCCGACCTCTCCACGACCGCCGCCGCCGAACTCCTCGGCTCCGCGAGGGCCCGGCCCCTCCTCGCCGCCCTCGCGCGGGCCCATCTGCTGCAACGGTCGGCGGGGGAACGCTGGTCCCTGCACGACCTGCTGCGGCTGTACGCGCGGGAGAAGGGGCGGGAGCACGCGGAGGGCGATGCGCGGGAGGAGGCGGTGCGCCGGTTGCTGGGGTTCTATGTCAGCACCGCCGAAGCGGCCGGCAGCCGGCTGAACCGGGGCGCACCGGGCGCCGGGCCCCCGTCGGACCGCTTCACCGACCGGGCCGACGCGCTCACCTGGCTGGAGGCGGAGCGCCTCAACCTGGTCGCCGTCGCCACCTCGCCGGGGGACCTGGCCGGGTCGGCCGCTGTCCCGCTCTCCTTCTCCCTGGCCGTCTTCTTCGAGCGCCGCCGGTATCTGGACGACTGGATCACGGTCGCCACCCGCGCCTGCGCGGTGCTTGAGGCGGGCCCGCCCTCGGCCGTCCGTATCCACGCACTGAACCGGCTGGGCGGCGCGCTGTGCGAGGCCCGGCGCTTCGAGGAGGCCATCGGCACCCACCACGCGGCGCTCGCCCTGTGCGAGGTCACCGGGGACTGGCGGGACACGGCGGCGTCCCGGAGCTGCCTGGGTTCCGCCCTGATGGGGATGCGGCGGTTCGAGGAAGCCGCCGCCGTGCAGACGCGGGCCCTTGACGCGTACCGGGAGCGTCACGACCGGCTCGGCGAGGCGGTCACGCTGCTGGATCTGGGGCTTTCGCTGGCCCCGTTGGGGCGGGGTGCGGAAGCGGTCGACGCCCAGGTGAGGGCCTATCGGCTCTTCGAGGAGCTGGACCTGCCCTACCAGCGGGCCGCCGCGCTGAACAACCTCGGCAACACGCTCCAGCACCTGCGGCGGTTCGCGGAAGCCGCCGAGGCGCACTCCCGGTCCGCGGTCGTCTACCGGGAGTACGGCGATCCCTACCGCGAGTCCATGGCGCTGGCCAACCTCGCCGCCGCCCTGCGGGAGACCGACCGGCCCGAGCGGGCCGCGACCGTGCTGGCCGATGCGCTGAGCCTCGCGCGGGCGAGCGGGGGTCCGCACGACGAGGCGGCGGCGCTGGACCACCTGGGCGTCGCGCTCACCGCCGCCGGGCGGCCCGCGGAGGCCGTCGACGCGCACGCCCGCGCGCTCACGCTCTTCCGGCGGACCGGGGACCTGCGGGGCGAGTCCGCCGCCCTGATGCACTCGGGGCTCGCCCAGGTGGAGCTGGGCCGGTACGAGGAGGCCGTGGACCTGCACACCCGGGCGGTCGCCGTCGCGCGGAAGGTGGGCCACCGCGACCGTGAGGGCGTGGCGCTGAGCAACCTCGGGACCGCGTTACGGCTCAGGGGGCGGATCGACGAGGCCCTCGACGCGCACCATGGGGCGCTGGCCGTGTTCCGCGAGGCCGGGGAACGCCGTCGCGAGAGCGGGGCGCTCGCCGACCTCTCACGGGCCTATCGGGCGGCGGGGCGTCTCGACGAGGCGTTGGGCGCCTTCACCCGGAGCCTCGCCCTGACGACGGAGGCGGACGGCCCCGCGGACGAGGCCGTCATGCGGTGCGACCTCGGGGAACTCCTGTGGCACATGGGGCGGTTCGAGGAGGCCGTGGCGTCCGGTCTGGCCGGTGCCGCCCGCTTCCGCGAGGCGGGTGCGGTCAGGGAAGCGGAGGTGGCCCTGATCACCTGGGTCGCCTCGCACAACGAGCTGCGGCGGGGCCGGGCGACCGGGGGTGTGTCGCCGTACAAGCCGTGAGCGTCGCTCTGTTCACTCCGCAAGCGGCGTTCCACCGGCTCACACGGGGTCGCTCCGGCGGGCGTCGAACCCGTACTCCAGCAGGACGTCACGGGGGATGACGTCCAGGGCTCTGACATTGGTGGCGGCGAGATTGACGGGGCAGGCGTGTCCGGCCTGGTACGCCTCCCACCACTTGGCGGCGATGACACACCAGTGGTCGCCCGGCTTGAGGCCGGGGAAGTCGAGGTCGGGGCGGGGGGTGGCGATGTCGTTGCCGATGACGGTCTGGTAGGCGATGAACTGCTCGTCGACCACCGCGCACACCGTGTGGCCCTTCGGGTTGTCCGGGCCGGTGTGGCAGTAGCCGTCGCGGCGGTAGCCGGTGACGGGGTCGAAACCGCAGGCTTCGAGGGGCTCGCCCAGGACGTTCAGCGCGGGCTCGGTCATGGTGTGCTCCTGACGGGGGTCGGATGGGTGGGTGACGTCGGCGGCGCCGGGCAGGCGAAGATCCGCTCCTCGAACTCGGCCCCGATACGGGCGAGTCGCGCGTCGGAGCCGGGGCGTCCCACCAGCAGCAGCCCGACGGGCAGTCCGTCGACCAGTCCGCAGGGGACGCTGAGCGCCGGGTGTCCGGTGAGGTTGAAGACACAGTTGTTGTCGTGCATCTCGAAGGGCAGGTCGGAGCCGATGACCGCCTCGTGCGGATCGGCGGGCAGCAGGTGCGGCAGCATGGGCACGGTCGGCATCAGCAGGACGTCGACCTCGCGCAGCGCCCGGTCGACCTGGTCACGCAGCCGACGGCGCAGCCCCTGCGCGTACGCCATGACCCGGCCGTGGGTCGCGTCCCGCAGCAGGGTGGCTCCGGTGAGGGCGAGGAGGCCGCCGACGGGGATGTCCTCGGGGCGCCGGGCCATGGCCTCGCCGAACACCGCGCCGAGGTGGGGGTGGTAGGGGCCGGTGTGGTTGGTGCCCTGGAGACGGGACTCGAAGACCGTGCCGAGTCCGCCTTCGACGGAGATCGGCAGGTGGATGTCGCGGCCGTGCCGGTGCAGGGGCACCGAGACCTCGCGGACGGTGAGGCCCAGTGACTCCATGGCGTGGGCTGATTCCCGTACCCGCTGGTCCACGCGCGGGTCGGAGCGGTCCGGCCAGTCGAAGCCCTCGGTCACCATGCCCACCCGCAGTCCGGTGAGGTCGCGGGCGTAGGTGGCGGTGTAGGACTCGGCTGTGGCCGGTTGGGCGGTGGCGTCGAGGAAGGCGGGCAGGTCGGCGGCGTGGCGGGTGAGGACGCCGATGTGGTCGAGGGTGCGTTCGGTGGGCATGGCGCCGTCGTAGTCGATGGTGCCGTAGGTCGGTTTGAGGCCGAAGACTCCGCACCAGGCGGCGGGGTTGCGGATGGAGCCGCCGTGGTCGGTGCCGATGCCGTAGTCGGCGGCGCCGGTCGCCACGAGGACGGCGGCGCCGCTGGTCGAGCCGCCCGCGGCCCGGGCGCTGTCCCAGGGGTTGGTGACCGGGCCGGTGACGCTGGTGAAGCTGGAGCCGGAGTAGCAGAGGTCCTCGCAGACGGAGGTGCCCAGGACGATGGCTCCGGCCGCGCGGACGCGCCGGACGACGGCCGCGTCCGAGCCCGGGACGAACCCGGCCATGAGGCGGCTGCCCAGGGTCATGGGCACGCCGCGCACCGCGATGGCCTCCTTGACGGTGACCGTGCGGCCGGCCAGCGCTCCGGCGGCGGGGCGTTCGGGGGTCTCGACGCGGTAGCGCCAGGCGCCGTGCGGGTTGCCCGGGCCACGGGCGGGCTCGGCCACGGCGACCGGCGGCGGCTCGGCGGGCAGCCCCTCGGCCGCGAGGTCCCGTACCCGCTCGTAGGTGTCCCGCATCCGCTCGATGGCGGGGCGCAGTTGCTCGACCAGCGCGGGGTCGAGATGCCAGCGGGTGGCCACGGCGGTGAGGTCGGCGGGGGTGAACTGCCAGGCGGGGGTGGCTGATCGGGCGCTCGCGTGCGCTCCGGTACCGGGGCGGGGTTCAGCGGCTGTGTGCCCCTCGGTGCCGGGGCGGGAGCGGGGTTCGGCGGTCGTGTGCCTTCCCGTGCCGGTGCCAGGACCGGGTTCGGCGGCCGAGTATCCCTCCGTGGCGGGGCCAGAGCAGCGCTCGGCGGCCGCGTGCCCTCTGGTGCCGCAGCCAGGACCGGATTCGGCGGCCGTGTGCCCCTCCGTGCCGGGGCCAGAGCGGGGTTCGGCGGCCGTGTGCCCTCCCGTGCCGGTGCCGGGACCGGGTCCGGCGGCCGTGTGCCCCTCCGTGCCGGGGCCAGGACAGTGCTCGCCGGCCGCGTGCCCTCCCGTGCCGCAGCCAGGACCGGATTCGGCGGCCGAGTACCCCTCCGTGCCGGGGCCAGAGCGGGGTTCGGCGGCCGCGTGCCCTCCCGTGCCGCAGCCGCGGTCGGGGGAGGATTCGGTGGCGCTCATGCGCGGTCCTTTCCGGCCGGTCGGCCGGTGTCGGTCGTGAGCGCCTCGCTGGCCTCGATGAACGGTTCCACGGGGATGGGGGTGATCCCGGCGCCGACGCGTCCTCTGCCGGGTTCGCGGTGGGCCAGGCCGTTGTTGATGACGGGTTCGATGCCGGTGGCGCGGACCTTGTGCACGTCGATGCCCAGCGGGGTGCCCCGGAAGTCCTCGCCGGGGATCAGCAGCCGGGTGCTGGTGCCGGCGCAGATCTCGCGCATCCGGGAGGTGATCCGCTGGGCCTGGGCCAGGTCGCCGCCCACGAAGGACATGATCGCCGGGGCCGCGGTCATCGCGAAGGCGCCGAAACCGGCGGTCTCGGCGATCATGGAGTCCCCCATGGTGGGGGTCACGTCGGCGAGGGTGGCGCCGTCCAGCAGTACCGGGTTCCCGACCGGGGAGGGGACCGTGAACCAGCGGTCGCCGAGGCCGCTGACGCGGATGCCGAAGGTGCGGCCGTTGCCGGACATCGTGGTGACGACGGGGCTGCCGGGGACACCGGCGGCGGCCAGGGTGACCGCCTTGGCCGCGGAGATCGCGAAGGGCAGCGCGAAGTGGCCGTTGCGGGCCATGATGCCGGTGATCCGGGCCAGGTCCTCGCGGTCGGCGGAGCCCCGGAGCAGGCCCGGCGTCAGGGCGGTGAGCAGGGCGGCGCTGGTCGCCACGAGCCGGTTGTGGCAGTCGTCGCCGCGCCGGAGCCCCTCGGCCACCAGGGCGAGCAGATCGAGCGGCTCGGACCGCTGCACGGCCTCGTCCAGGGCGGGCGCGAGGACGTCGCCGAGCATCCGCAGCCGGGCGAGGGTCGCCCCGTCGTAGGAGCCGTAGCGCACGGCACCCTCGATGCCCTCGTTGAGCGGGGAGAAGGTGCGGATGGCCCCGGCGGCGGCCACCACGACCGGGGTGCTGGGGGTGATGATCCCGGCCATCGCGCCCACGGCGCCCGCGTCGTGGCAGGGGCTGATGC
The DNA here is from genome assembly GCF_042790455.1 of Streptomyces sp. NPDC056734. Classification (NCBI taxonomy): domain Bacteria; kingdom Bacillati; phylum Actinomycetota; class Actinomycetes; order Kitasatosporales; family Streptomycetaceae; genus Streptomyces; species Streptomyces sp. NPDC056734. The sequence goes on along the minus strand of NZ_JBHTZD010000001.1, from coordinate 178,558 downwards.
CGACCTCGCCCCGGTCGATGACGGCCTCCGCCTCGGCGACGGAGGCGACCTCGCCTTCGAGGAGCAGCCCGCCGATGATCGCGCCCCGCATGGGGCCCGGGATGTCGGCCAGCGCGATCGGGGGTCCGGCGTGCAGGAAGTGCCGTCCGGACACCCGGTCGGTCACCTCCCGCGCCTTGCAGACGCGATGCAGCAGCACCTCGGTGTGGTTGAGGGCGTCGAGGGACACCTGGGTCGGGGACGGCGTGATCGCCGGGCCCGGGGTGGAGGTGGGCATGCGAGTGCTCCTGGGTGGGAGGCGGAGGAGGGAGGGGGCGCGTCTGCTCGCCGGATGAGGGCACGTCGGCGCACCACCGGGGGGGCCGTCGGGCGGTCCGGACCGTCGGGCGCGGACGCCGCCACCCGGCGGGGAAGCCGTCGGGCGCCGGTGACGAGGCCCGGCGGAAAAGCCCGTCAGGTGCCGGTGACGAGGCCCGGTGGAGAGCGCTCGGGCATCGCCCCGGACGTCACGCGGAGGGCGTGTCCTGGGCGCGTTCGGCCATCAGGCGGCGGACGATCTCACGGTTGAGCCGGTTGTGGTGGCGGGCGTGTTCGGCCGCGCGGTCGGGGGAGCCGGAGGCGATGGCCTCGAAGAGCGCGGTGTGCTCCGCGAGGAGGTCGTAGGGGTCGCCGGTCTTGCGGAGCAGCCAGTGCAGCCGCCCTTGCAGGGGGTGCAGCACGGTCTGGAGCAGGTCGTTGTGGGACAGCTTCAGGATCTCGTCGTGGAACGCCTCGTTGGCGTGGCCGAGCGCGACCTGGTCCCCGGCGTCGAGGGCCTTGCGGGCGCGGGTGAGCTGGGAGCGGACCCGGCGCAGATCGGTCTTGGTGGCCCGGGTCGCCGCCTGCCGGCAGGCCAGCACCTCCAGCGCCTCGCGTACGTCGAAGAGTTCCTCGATGTCCTGGGCGGACAGTTCCACGACGACGGCGCCCCGGCGCGGGACGGTCCGTACGAAGCCCTCGCTCTCCAGTCCCCGCATGGCCTCGCGGACCGGGACGCGGGAGACGCCGAGCTGGGCCGCGATCTCGCTCTCCACGAGCCGGGTGCCGGGCGGGTGGACATCGTCGATGATGCGCCGGCGCAGCTCGTCACGGACGCGGTCGCGCAGCGGCTGGTAGTCGGCGTCGATGTCGAAGGAACCGGCGTCGCCGGCCTGCCTGCTCACCGGGTGGTCTCCCTGGTCGTGGCCTGTGTCGTGCGGGCACCCGGTCCGGTCCCGATGGGCGAGGGGCGCTCGTCGGCGTCGAACGGGTAGCGGCGGCGGAAGTCGTCGGCCGCCGCGTCGAAGGTGGTGAACTCTACGCCGGGCAGGTCGAGCCAGCTCTCGAAGAGCCGTTCCAGCATCATCAGCACCTGCGGTCGTCCGGACACATCGGGGTGCAGTGTCACGGGGAACACCGCGTAGTCGAGTTCACGGTAGACCCACTCGAACTGGTCGCGCCACAACCGCTCGACGTCGTGCGGGCTGACGAAGCCATGGCTGTTGGGGGACTTCTTGACGAACATCATCGGCGGCAGGTCGTCCACGTACCAGTTGCCGCAGAATTCGACCAGGTCGACCTCGGTGCCGTGGCGCAGGGGTTTCATCCACTCGTCGGCCCGCCGCGAGAAGTCGATCTTCGTCCATTCGTCGCCGACCCGGGCGTAGAAGGGGTGGAAGTCGTTGTAGTTCTGCGAGTGGTCGTAGGAGAAGCCGAACTCCTGGAGCAGGGCGGCGGTGTCGCGGCTCATCTCCCACCAGGGGGCGACATAGCCGCGCGGGGGTCTGCCCCACAGCCGTTCCACGAGTTCGACGCAGCGGCCGAGTACGTCGCGCTCCTGCTGGGGGCTCATCTGGACGGGGTTCTCGTGGGAGTAGCCGTGCGCGCCGATCTCATGGCCCCGCTCCACCACGGCGGCCATCTCGGCGGGGAACGTCTCGATGGAGTGGCCGGGGATGAACCAGGTGGTGCGGAGGTCGTAGCGGTCGAAGAGCTGGAGCAGACGGGGGGTGCCCACCTCGCCCGCGTAGACACCGCGCTGGATGTCGTTGGGGGAGTCCTCGCCGCCGTACGAGCCGAGCCAGCCCGCGACCGCGTCGACGTCCACGCCGATCAGCACCTTGATGTTCTTGGCCATGGTGTCCCTCATGTCTGTGTGTGGTGGGCGTCGGGAGTCGCGTGCGGGTGCCGGGGTCCGGCGGGGGCGGCGGCGATGGGTGGCAGGTCGGCGAGCAGCCGCCCGTATCCCTGGATGGGTGTCGCGTCGCCGGCGAGCCGCAGTGCCTGCCACAGGGTGGCGGCCACGCTGTCGACGACGGTGACCGGCCGCCGCTGTTCCCAGCGCTTTGCGAGGTGGGCGGCGCGGAGGTTGGTGCAGACGACCGCGACGGTGTCGCAGCCGCGGGCGGCGAGGGTGTCGAAGGCGGTGTCGAGTTCGCCGTCGGTGGTCAGTGCGAAGTCGTAGTTGGTGGTCCGTGCGAAGTGGTGGGCGGCGTGCACGGGGAAGCCCCTGGCCGCGTAGTGGCCGGTGATGGCACCGGCGAGGTCGTCGGTGTAGGGCGTGAGGAGTCCGAGCCGCTGGGTCCGGCAGTGTTCCAGGGCGGCGAGGAGGGCGAGGGTGGCGGTGGTGGCCCGGATGCCGGTGGCGTCCTCGATGGCCCGGCACATCTGCCGGTCGTGGTCGGGGCCGAGCCAGGAACCGGAGGTTCCGTGCCAGGCGATGACATCGACGCGGGCGTCGGCGAGCAGCTGTGCCGCCCGGACGAACGCCTCCTGTGCGAACTGGTCGGTGTCCTGGGGATCGAGGCTGATCCGGGTCACCCGCAGCCGGGTGAAGTGCACGGAGACATCGGCCAGATCGCGGGTCAATGCGCTGGTCACCGGCTCAAGGACGGTGTTGGAGGAGGGGGTGATCATTCCGATCCGCAAGGCGGCCTGCCGCATGGGAGCCTCCCTTCCAGGGCGCTCAGCAGGGATACGGTATACAGGAATGTAGAGAGATGAGGCGCCAAAAATCAAGGCTGACTCCTCATTGACAGTGACTTGGACCACGCTTAGCCTCCGTATACCGGATCCCGGTCGCAGGACCTTCTGACGGGAAATCCCCGGCCTCTACAGATGCGTGTGCGCTGCTCTGGCAGCCCTCGCAATCGTCTGCCCATAACTCCGGATCACGCAGGGTGATCACCGTCGGAGGGACCAGGGCGCGATCGTCGTCTTAGTGCCAGGAGACCCTCGTGTCACCTCTCAGCCGCGCACCCCGCGCCGCGACCTCGGACCGCCATCCGGTGGACGAAGTCCTCCCCGCTTCCCGGCTCTTCTTCTTCGGCCTGCAACACATGCTGATCATGTACGCGGGCTGTGTCGCCGTTCCGCTGGTGCTCGGCGCCGTCCTCGGGCTCGACACCCATACGATCGCGCTGATCGTCAACGCCGACCTGCTGGTGGCGGGCATCGCCACGATCATCCAGAGCGTCGGCCTGACCCGCTTCTTCGGCATCCGGATGCCGGTGGTCGCGGGTGCCTCGTTCACCTTCCTGACCCCGATGATCCTCATCGGCTCCGAGTACGGCCTGCCCACCATGTACGGCTCGATGATCGCCGCCGGTGTCTTCGGGATGCTGCTCGCGCGCCCGTTCTCCAAGGTGCTGCGGTTCTTCCCGACGCTGGTCACCGGGTGTGTCATCACCATCATCGGGCTGTCCCTCATCAAGGTCAGCGCCGATCTGATCATCGGGTCCGACCCCGAGTCGGCCAACTACGCCAGTGTGAAGTACATCCTGCTGGCGTTCGGTGTCGTCGTCGTCATCGTGCTGATGAACCGGCTGTTCACGGGCTTCGTCCGCAATGTGTCGGTGCTCTTCGGACTGGCGATCGGGGCCGTCGCCGCCTGGCTGATGGGCATGGCCCACTTCGGTTCGGTGGGGGCCGCCAAGTGGTTCGGCTTCTCGACGCCGCTGCACTTCGGCGCACCCGAGTTCAAGGTCGTACCGATCATCGCGATGTGCGTCGCCATGATCGTGGTGTTCAGCGAGATGACCGCCTGTGTCCTCGCCATCGGGGACGCCGTGGGCAAGAAGGTCACCGACAAGGACATGGCCCGCGGGCTGGCCACGGACGGGCTCGCCGCCACTCTCGCCGGTTTCATGAACTCGGTGCCCGACTCGACCTTCGGGCAGAACGTCGGCCTGATCAGTCTGACGAAGGTCAAGAGCCGGTACGTCATCACGGTCACCGGCGTGCTGCTGCTGGTGATGGGCGCCATCCCCAAGCTGGGCGAGGTCGTCGCCAGTCTGCCCGGTCCGGTGATCGGCGGCGCCGGCCTGGTGATGTTCGCGATGACCGCGGCCGTCGGCATCCAGATGCTCCAGAAGGTCGACTTCGAGGGCAATCAGAATCTGCTCATCGTCGCCGTCGCCCTCGGGGTCGGCATGCTGCCGGTCGTCGTGCCGGCCATCTACCAGAACTTCCACCGGGACGCCCAGTTCATCCTGGGCAGCGCCATCACGGCGACGGTGCTGGTGGCCTTCGTACTGAATCTGCTGTTCAACCATCTGCTGCCGGGGCAGCGGGGTGCGAGCGCCGGGGGCGGGAGCACCGGGGGCGGCGGCGAGGCCGGTAACGGAGTCGTGGTCCGGGTCGAGGACGGGCGCGGGAGTACAGGTGTGCCGGAGAGCACCGCCGTGCCGGAAGGCGTGGTGCTGCCCGACGGCGCCGGGCTCACGCCCGGTACCGGGCGCACGGACGCCCCGCGCGAGGCCGACGGCCGGGCCTGAGTCCCCGCCTTTCACCCCAGCCTCTCGCCCCGCCCCACCTCGCCCCACCTCTCCACGAACCCGCACGTCAGTAAGTGAAGGAGCACCACCACCATGGGTCACGCACCCGTCTCCGCACACATCCAGAAGATCCTCAAGGTCATCAAGGACGGCTCCCACGACATGACCACGGGATGGAACCTCCCCCGTGAGTGCTATGTCGACCCGGAGTTCTACGCCTTCGAGCAGGAGGCCGTCTTCATGCGGCAGTGGCTCTGTCTGGGCCGCGTGGACGAGATCCCCCGGCCCGGTGACTTCGTCCGGGTCGACATGGGTGACGAACCGCTGATGATGGTCCGCGGCAAGGACATGGACATCCGGGTCCTCTCCCCCATCTGCGCGCACCGGGCCCATCTGGTGTGCGAGGGCGCCGGGAACACGGGCAAGCTGTTCCGCTGCCCCTTCCACGCCTGGACCTACGGCCTCGACGGCAACCTCATCGCGGCCCCGTCCATGAACGACACGATCGGCCTGAAGAATCTGAAGAGCGAGGCGTATCTGCCCTCGCACCGGGTCGAGATCTGGAACGGCTTCGTCTTCACCAACCTCGACCCGGACGCCGCGCCCCTCGCGCCCACCCTCACCAAGCTCACCGCCGAGCTGGAGAACTACCACGTCGACGAGATGGTGAGCATGCCGGTCGCCGAGCTGCGCGGCAACCACTGGAACTGGAAGTCCCAGCTGGAGAACGGCATCGAGCCGTACCACAGCGCCTATCTGCACGGCATGCTGCATGACTTCGCGCATGTCCGGCTGACCAGCTTCGTGGACATCAGCCCCGACGAGGGCGCCATCTACCACCCGACCGGCTTCTATCACCCCGACGCCGGTTTCAACCCGACCACCAAGGCGCTGCTGCCGGTCATCCCGACGCTCGGCGAGAAGGAACGCAACCAGGTGATCTTCGCGTCGATCCCGCCGAACCTCGGCTTCGGCGCGGTACCGGAGGGCCTCTTCTACTATCTGGTGCTGCCCGCCGGACCCGAGCACATGAACCTGCGGATCGGCCATCTCTATCCGGAGGAGAGCACCAAGCACCCCCGCTTCGAGCAGCTCTACCGGATCGCCCAGGACGGTCTCGTCCTCTTCCACCAGCAGGACGCCAGCTCGGACGCGTCGCTCCAGAAGGGCATGCGGTCCCGCTTCCGCAGGCCGGGCCGCTACTCCTTCCAGGAGGAGTCCCTGCTCCAGTTCAACCAGTGGCTGCTCAAGCGGTACCAGGACTATGCGGCCCACGCGGACGGCACGGACACCACCAGCGGTACATCCCTCGCCGACCGTCCCGCGCCCGCCGCTTCCTGACCCACGACACCCCTGTGAGGACCGCCATGAAAGTCACTGTTGACCGCCAGCTGTGCGACGGGAACGGCGTGTGCATGGGCATCGCGCCGGATGTGTTCGACATAGACGACGATCTGACGCTGCACATCGCCGCCGAGATCCCCGACGACCCGGTGATCCGGGCCCAGGTACGGCAGTCGGTCACCTCCTGCCCGATTCTCGCCCTCTCGCTGGAGGAGTGAGCGGCCATGACCGCCACCTCCGTACGGACCGTCGTCGTGGCCGGCGGCTCACTCGCCGGCCACACGGTGGTCACGGAACTCGACCGCCGGGGCTTCACCGGGAACGTCGTGTGGGTGGGCGGGGACGAGGGTGTCGCCGCCTACTCCAAGCCCGCGCTCTCCAAGGAGTTCCTCCAGGGCAAGCTCGCCCGCGACCGGATCTCCCTGCCCCCACCGCCCACCGATCACATCCGGCTGCGCCGCCTCGACCGCGCGTTGTGCACCCGGCTCGACCCCGAAGCGGACCGTGTCCTGGTCGACGGGACGTGGATCGACTTCGACGCCCTGTTCGTGTGCACCGGGATGCGGGCCCGGGTGCCTCGGCCGTTCACCGGGCTGCCGGGTGTGCATGCCCTGCGCACCTTCGCCGACGCGGCGGCGATCCGGGCCCGGCTCACCGGGCGGCCCCGGACGGTGGTGGTCGGCGCGGGCCTGATCGGCAGTGAGACCGCCGCCTCCCTGCGCACGCTGGGGCTGCCGGTCGAACTGATCGCGAGCGGCGCCCTGCCCATGGAGGAGATCGTCGGCGAGGAGCTGGGACGGTTCTGTCTCGACCAGCACACGGCCCACGGGGTCGTCACCCGGGCCTCGACGATGGTCACCGCTCTGACATCTTCCTCGCCGGGCGGCCCGGTCACGGTGGAGTTCGACGACGGTACGGGCACCCGGGCGGACCTCGTCGTCCTCGGCCTCGGCGCTGTCACCTCCTGCGACTGGCTGCGCGGCGCCGGGCTCGACACCTCCGACGGGCTGCGCTGCGACGCGACGCTGCGGACCGGGCGGGCGTCCGTCTTCGCCGCCGGGGACATCGCCAACTGGCCGCACCCGGTGTTCGGCCGGCGGCTGCGGGTGGAGCACTGGAGCAACGCCTCCGCGCAGGCCCGGCACGCCGTCGAGAGCTGGCTGGCGGACCTGGAGGGGCGCGAGCGGCCGGTGTTCGCCGACATCCCGTACTTCTGGTCCGACCAGTACGGGCTCAAGTACCAGATGGCCGGTCACGCGCGCGGCCATGACGAGGTCAGCGTCGCCACCACGGGCCCCGGCGGACGGCCCTTCGTCACGTACTTCCGCGAGGGGCGGCTGGTCGCCGCGGCCGGGGTCAACGCCACCCGCGCGGTGATGCGGACCAAGGCGCTGATCCAGTCGCCGGACGCGTCCCCGGCCGTATCCCCGGCCCCGGCCCCGCACGGCATGAGAGAGACGACGACATGAGCGACGAGCCCAGTGACCTCACGGCCCGGGACAACGCCGGGTCGGACAACACCAGGTCGGACACCGCCGGGTCGGACACCGCCCGGTACGTCATCGTGCGGGACAGCATGTGGTCCCTGCTGAGCGACCGGTACCGCACCAACCGCCGGGCGGGCGGGGCCCCGGCCGAGGACGAGTTCCTCCATGAGCGCCCCTTCTGGCCCGCGTTCACCTTCGAGGACGTGGTGCATGTCGTGGAGGACGGCGTCGACCGGCTCCTGGTGACCTTCCACGACACCGATGAACCGTCGGTCACGCTCGGCTTCCGGATCGACCTGGCCAAGGCGATGACCGAATGGTCCCGGCGGGTCGGCGGACGCGATCCACGCGAGCATCCGGAGATGTTCGCCGCCGAACTGATCTGGTTCATGGTCTGTTTCATCGGCGTCACCGACTTCGCCGCCGCCACCGGCACCCCGGACGCCCCGCACTTGATCAACGACGGCACCGAGATCTTCGGGCGCCTGAAGAACAACCCCAACATGGACGCCTTCGACTCCCACCACTGACCGTCCCACCACCACTGACCGTCCCACCACCGACTGTCCCGTACGCATGGAAAGGGCCGCCCCATGGCCGTCGTAGAAGTCGACCGACCCCAGGACGGCGTCGCGGTCGTCCGCCTGAACAGGCCGGATGTCCGCAACGCCCTGAACACCGAGGTCCGCAGGCTGCTGGCGGACGCCGTGGCCGAGCTGAACCAGGACGACGAGGTCGGCGCCCTCGTCCTCACCGGCGGTGAGACGGTCTTCGCCGTCGGAGCCGACCTCGCGGAGCAGGCGGACCGCGATGTGGTGGGCGCCATCGGCGCCTACACCCACCAGGCGTTCTGGTACAGCGCCAAGCCGGTGATCGCCGCCGTGAACGGAGACGCCTTCGGCGGCGGCAACGAGTTCGTCGCCCAGTGCGACTTCGTCATCGCCTCCGACGCCGCCCGCTTCGCACAGCCCGAGGTCACCATCGGCCTGGTCCCCGGCGGCGGCGCGACCCAGCGCCTGCCCCGCGCCATCGGCCGCCAGAACGCCCTGTACGCCCTGCTCACCGGGCTGCCCCTGACCGCCCAGGACGCCTATCGCCTCGGATATGTCGCCGAGGTCGTGGCGGGCGACGCCCTCGGCCGGGCCGTCGAACTGGCCGCCCTGATCGCGTCCCGTCCCCGTCTCGCCGTACGGCAGATCAAGGAGGTCGTACGGCTCGGCCTGGACGCCCCCTTCGAAGCGGGCATCGCACTGGAACGCCGGGGCTACCAGCTGATGTTCGGCACGCGCGACCTGCGGGAGGGCTTCGCGGCGGTCCGGGAGGGCCGCGAGCCGAAATTCACCGGCACCTGACCCCCACTCACCCGCCCTCATCCACACTCACCCCCCCGCTCTCCCCTGCTCCCCCTCCTCCCCCGTCCCCCGACCACCCGCCGACCGTCGCCCCCACCGGCCGTCCCCCACCAGCCGTCCCCAGATCTCATCCCGCTCAGCAAGTCACTGAGCCGGTGCCCCCGCACCGGCTGGAGAGTGGTGCACGGACATGGAAAGAGAACTCCTCGACGGCACGGGGTCCACGACGCCCCCGGCCGCCCCCGAACTGATCGAGAGCAAGGGCATCGAGCTGGTCGGGCCCGATGAACGCACGGGCCGGCTGCGCGACCAGACCACGCTGTGGTTCTCGGCGAATGTGCAGTTCGCGGCACTGACCGCGGGGGCCCTGTCCACCGCGGTCTTCGGCCTCGACCTCCTGTGGGCATCGGTGGCGATCGTCCTGGGTACGGGCCTCGGCTCGGCGGCGCTGGCCGTCCTGGCCGGTGCCGGTCCCCGGATCGGCGCCGCCCAACTGGTCCAGTCCCGGGGCCCGTTCGGGCATCTCGGCAATCTGCTGCCCGCCGCCGCGTTCTTCCTCACGGCGACCGGCTGGTTCGCCGTGAGTGTGGTCCTCGGCGTGTTCACCGTGCAGGCCCTGGTGGACATTCCGTTCGCCGTGGCCTGTGTCGGGTTCGGTGTCGCCATCGTCGCCATCGCGGTGTTCGGCTACCGGGTGATCCACTCGGTGGAGAAGATCCTGTCGGTGATCCTGCTGGTGCTGTTCCTGGTGGTCACCGTGTACGCCCTGTTCCGGGTGGACTTCGGGGTCTCCGTGGAAGGGCTCGCGGACGCCCGGCTCGGGGTCGGCGGCGCCTTCGCCACGGTGACCGCGATCTGCGCCGCCCGCTGTCTGGGCTTCGCCGCCGCCGCGTCCGACTACAGCCGCTACCTCCCGGCCGACAGCCGCCCCCGGGATGTCTCCCGCCATGTGTTCCTCGGCTCGTTCATCGGCGGCACGTGGATGGGCGTCCTGGGCGCCGCACTCGGGCTCGTGGCCATCATCGGCAGCCCCGCCGACCTGGTCACCGGGCTGCTGCCCACCGCGCTCGGGGTGATCGCGATGATCGCCCTCATGCTGTCGACGGCGGCGTCGAGCTGTATCGACATCTACTCGTCGTCGCTGGCCACGCTGGTGATGGGGGTCCCGGTCAGGCGCTGGGTGTCGGCACTGACGGTCGGCGGCCTGGGAGTGCTCGCCGCCTGGTACGCGGGGACGAACGACTACTACCGCAGCTTCGAGACGTTCCTGATCTTCCTCGGCTACTGGCTGGGCCCCTGGGTCGCCATCATGCTCGTACAGCTGAAGGTCGGCCCGCGCGGCGAGGAACTGCGCCGCCAGCTCTACGACCGCACCCGCCGGTTCGGCCCCGGGCTGATCGCCTGGGTGGTCGGCTTCGCCGCGGCGATCCCGTTCATGAACCAGGCGGACATCTACATCGGCCCCTTCGCGAAGGCGTACCCGGGCGCCGGAGACCTCACCTCGCTGGTCGGCGCGGTGGTGGCGGCGCTGGTGTACGCGGTGCTGGCGGGGCGCGAGCGGCAGCGGTCCGGAGTGACCCGATGACCCGGCACCTCACCGACCCGGCTCCGACCCTGCTGCGCGGCGGCATCGTTCTCACCATGGAGCCCGGCCGCCGGGCACTCGACACCGGCTCGGTCCTCTTCGACACGGAGCGGATTCTCGCCGTGGGCCCGGTCGCCGAGGTCGACGCCCACCCGCGGAGCGCGGGCGCCCGTACGGTGGACGCCACCGGCCATGTGGTGATGCCGGGCCTGCACAACACCCATCTCCACTCGGGCCTGTTGCGCGGCACCGCCGAGTCACTGTCGCTGTGGGACTGGCTGAAGTACCACGTGGACCCGGCGCACCGCGCGATGACCCCGGAGATCGCGCGGGCGGCGGCCGAACTCGCCTACACCGAGGGCCTGCTCGCCGGGACCGTCTCCGTCCTCGACATGTGGCGTTTCCAGGAGGGCGGCGCCGAGGTGGCCGCGGCCCTCGGAATCCGGGCCACGCTCGCCCCCTACACGGCGGATCTGGAGCCGTACACCTACTTCGAGACGCTGGACAGCAACTTGCGCCTGCTGGAGTCCGTCGCGGACCGGGCCGATCCGCTGATCCGGGCGTGGGTCGGGCTTGAGCACTGGCTGTACAGCACGGAGTCCGGCATCCGCAAGGCCGTGGATCTCGCCCGCTCCTGGGAGACCGGCTTCCACACCCATTCCTCGGAGAGCGTCTGGGAGGTCCAGGAGTGCCTGTCGCGCTTCGGGCGCAGGCCGATCGAGCAGTTCTACAACTGGGGCATCCTCGGCGAGGACAGTGTGGTCGCCCATTGCGTCTGGCTGGACGACCGGGAGATCGAACTCCTCGCCCGGACCGGCACCTCGGTCGCCCACTGCCCCTGCTCCAACATGAAACTCTCCTCCGGCGCCGCGCCCGTGCGGCGACTGCGCGAGGCGGGGGTGACGGTCGGGCTGGGCACCGACGGGGAGAAGGAGAACAACAATCTCGACCTCGTGGAGGAGATGAAGTTCGCCTCCCTCCTCCAGAAGGTCACCACCCTCGACCCCACGTCGGGCGACCCCTGGGACATCCTGGAGATGGCGACGATCGGCGGGGCCCGCACCCTGGGTCTGGCGGCCGTCTCCGGCACCCTCACCCCCGGCAAACAGGCCGACCTCATCACCCTCGACCTGCGCGCCCTGCACCTCACTCCCCTCCTGCACGGCCCCGACTTCAACGCGGCGGCACATGTGGTGTTCTCCGCGTCGGGACATGACGTGGACAACGTGTGGGTGGCCGGCCGCCGGCTGATGGCCGACCGCACCCTGCTCACGGCCGACGCGGACGACGTACGACGGCACGCGCAGGACGCGGCGGAGGAACTCTTCGGGCGGGTGGCGGCGTTGCGGGACAGCGGGGATGTGCCGCTGCGTCCGCCATCGACGGGAGGAGAGGGCGGGTGATGGTGGGGGGCGGGGCCCGGCGCGCATCGCCGGGCCCTGCCCCCCACCGGTGCCGGCGCGCTACAGCGCCCGTTCCAGCCGTTCCGCCACCAGCTTCACGAAGCGGCCCGGGTCGGCGGGCTGGCCGCCCTCGGCGAGGATGGCGAGGCCGTAGAGGAGTTCGACCGTCTCGGTGAGGGCCGTGTCCTCCTCGCCCCGGCCGTGGGCCTCGTTGAGGGCCTTCACCAGCTGGTGGCCCGGGTTGAGTTCGAGGATCCGCTTGGTCTTCGGGACCTCCTGGCCCATCGCCCGGTACATGTTCTCCAGGGCGGGGGTGAGTCCGTCGGAGTCGGAGACGACACAGGCGGGCGACACGGTGAGCCGGGAGGAGAGCCGGACGGCCTTGACATCCTCGGCCAGCCGCTCGGTCATCCAGGCCAGGAGGGCCGCGTACTCCTCGGTCCGCTTCTCCTTCTCCGTGTCGGCGATCTCGTCGTCGTCCGCGCCCAGGTCGATCTCGCCCTTGGTGATCGAGCGCAGCTTCTTGCCGTCGTACTCCCCCACGGCGTCGACCCACACCTCGTCGACGGGGTCGGTGAGCAGCAGCACCTCGATGCCCTTGGCGCCGAAAGCCTCCATGTGCGGGGAGTTCTCCAGCGCCTGCCGGGAGTCGCCGGTGATGTAGTAGATGTCGTCCTGGCCGTCCTTCATCCGCTCGGCGTAGGCCGCGAGGGTGGTCGGCTCGTCGGCGTCGTGGGTGCTCGCGAAGGAGGAGGCGGCGAGGAGGGCGTCACGGTTGTCGGGGTCGGTGATCAGCCCCTCCTTGAGGACGGCGCCGAACTCCCGCCAGAAGGTGGTGTAGCGGTCCGGGGCGGAGGTCCTCAGGTCCTTGACCGTGGACAGGATCTTCTTCGTCAGCCGGCGCTGCATCATCAGGATGTGCCGGTCCTGCTGGAGGATCTCCCGCGAGACATTGAGGGAGAGGTCCTGCGCGTCCACGACGCCCTTGACGAAGCGCAGGTAGGACGGGAGGAGTTCCTCGCAGTCGTCCATGATGAAGACGCGCTTCACATAGAGCTGGACGCCACGCTGATAGCCCTGGGTGAACAGGTCGTGCGGGGCGTGGGAGGGGATGTACAGCAGCGCCTGGTACTCGAAGGTGCCCTCGGCCTGGAGGCGGACGGTCTCCAGGGGGTCGCGCCAGTCGTGGCTGATGTGCTTGTACAGCTCGTGGTACTCGTCGTCCGACACCTCGTTGCGCGGCCTGGCCCACAGCGCCTTCATCGAGTTGAGTGTCTCGGGCTCGGGGGTGTCCTCGCCGTCGCCCTTCTCGGGGACGAGCCGGACCGGCCAGGTGATGAAGTCCGAGTAGCGCTTGATGGTCTCCTTCACCTTCCAGCGGTCGGTGAAGTCGTGCAGTTGGTCCTCGGGGTCGGCGGGCTTCACACGCAGGATGACGGAGGTCCCCTGCGGCGCCTCGTCGACGGCTTCCAGGGTGTACGTGCCCTCGCCCCGGGACGTCCAGCGGGTGCCCTTGGTCTCACCGGCCCGGCGGGTGAGCAGGGTGACCTCGTCGGCGACCATGAAGCTGGAGTAGAAGCCCACACCGAACTGGCCGATCAGTCCGTCCGCCCCGGCGCCGTCCTTCGCCTCCCGCAGTTCCTTCAGGAACGCGGCCGTGCCCGAGTTGGCGATGGTGCCGATCAGCTGGGAGACCTCGTCGTACGACATCCCGATGCCGTTGTCCCGCACGGTGAGCGTACGGGCTTCCCTGTCGATGTCGATCTCGATGTGCAGGTCGGAGACGTCGGCGCCGAGCGTGTCGTCGCGCAGGGCGGCGAGACGCAGCTTGTCCAGCGCGTCGGACGCGTTGGAGACCAGCTCTCGCAGGAAGACATCCTTGTTCGAGTAGATCGAGTGGATCATCAGATGGAGCAGCTGACGCGCCTCTACCTGGAACTCAAATGTTTCAGTCGCCATGGTTCGCGAGTACCTCACAGGTCCACTGTTCGACGGAGCTTGTCACGCAGAGTTTAGTGATGTTCGGGAGCGCCGTCCGCTCGTCTCGTCCACCCTTCCGGATCAGGCCATGATCGAAGGCGGGTTCGACGGTGGGGCGTTGTCAGTGGCTGCCTCTGGCATTGTGGTCATGGTCCCCTCGGGCGCGGTCCCGGCCCGCCCCTTGGCGGATTCGGCGGGCCCCTCCCTCATGGCGGCGGACGCCGACCGGGCCCGGGGCGGCGGGTGATACCGGCACTGTCCAGCCGACCGGCCGCGTGCGACCCGGTGCGTGCGACCCGCTGCGTGCGGGCCTCTTGGGGAGAAGATGGCCCGGAGAGACCGACAGCGTGGAGAGGAAACCATCATGGCCGGTGACAGGGCGATCATCTTCCGGGCCGACGAACCGGGTGAGCCCGGCGCACCGGGTCCGGACCCGGTGCGTACCGGACCGGACGGCGCGGCCACGCACATTCTCACGGCCGCCACCCCCGCCGCCGCGGCGGCCGTCGCGGCCGAGTACGCGGACCGGGGGGTGACCACGATCGAGCTGTGCGGTGCCACCGGCTATCTGTGGACGGCCGAGGTGGAGGCCGCCGTGCGCGGCCGGGCCCGGGTGCGTACCGTGCTCTTCGGGTTCGAGTCCCTCGTCGATGTCGCCCGGTTCAAACAGCGTGCCCTCGCGGGCGAGGCTCAGCGGGAGCTGTTCCTGTACGTCCAGCCGGGCGCCGACCCCGGCACGGACCGGTTGCTGCGCAACGCGGGCGCCACTGCCTTCGTCGCCGTGCCGGAGGCGGGTGCGGGGGCGGCGGTCGCGGCCGAGTTCGCCGACTCCGTCCAGTTGATCGAGCTGTACGGCGAGTGGGATCCGGAGTCGGTGGCCGCCGTGATCAGGGCCGTCGGTGAGCGGGTGCCGGTGGGGGTGTGCGGATCCTCGGCCTGATCCCACCCCCGCCGCCGGTCAACCTGTCACCACGTCACCACGTCACCACGTCACCACGTCACCACGTCACCGGCAGGCTCAGCGGGAAGCGGCGGATGGTCTCCGTGTCCCAGCGGACGTCCTCCGGGGCGATGGCCAGGCGCAGGCCGGGGAAGCGGGTGAGCAGGCCGGTGATCGCGGCGTCGAGTTCCGCGCGGGCCAGCGGGGCGGCGACGCAGTGGTGGCCGCCCCAGCCGAAGGTCATATGGGGGTGGCTGGGCCGGTCCAGGTCGAGTGTGTGCGGGTCGGGGAAGACGGCCGGGTCGCGGTTGGCGGCCAGGTAGGACACATGGACGTAGTCACCGGCGCGGATGAGGGTGCCCTCGACCTCCGTGTCCTCCAGCGCGACGCGGGGAATGCCCACGCCCTTGCGGAAGGGGATGTACCTCAGCAGTTCCTCCAGCGCGGCGGGGACGCGGGCGGGCTCGCGCGCGAGTGCGGCGCGCTCCTGCTGCCGGGTCAGCAGCAGATAGGCGATGTTGCTGATCTGGCAGGTGGCCGTGTCGTTGCCGCTGAGGATCAGGGTGACGGCCAGCACCGCGAGTTCGTCGTCGCTCAGCGGTTCCTGGCCGTCGGGTACGTCGGCGGTGACCATGGCGCTGAGCAGGTCCGGGCCGGGTGCGCGGCGTCGGCGCGGGACGAGTTCGGCGAAGTAGGAGCGCAACTGGGCCTTGGTCGCGCCCTGGCGGGCGTCGGGGGCCGTGGACAGCAGGCGCATGGTGTGGTCGCGCAGTTCGTCGCGGTCGGCCTCGGGGACGGCCAGCAGTTCGCAGATCGTCAGGTGGGGCAGTGGCACCGCGAGCCGGGCCACCAGATCGGCGGGCGGTCCCGATGCGGCCATCGCGGTGAGCAGTTCGGCCACCGCGCGGTCCACGGCCGGGCGCATCGCGGCCACCCGGTCGCGGGTGAACGCCACCGCCGCCGCCTGCCGCAGCCGGGTCGCCTGCGGCGGGTCGGCCACATTGACCGACTCCGGCGAGACGATGGGCTCCGGGGTCATCCTCGGATAGTCCCGGCCCACGATCGCCGCCCGGCTGAAGCGGGCGTCGCACGTCACTTGGCGCACCCCGGCGAAGCTGGTCACCAGCCAGGCCCCGGTCTCCCCGTACGGCAGCCGGATCCGGCTGACCGGGCCGTTGCCCGCCAGCTCGGCCAGTGCGGGATCGAAGTCCAGCGCGTCGCTGAAGTCGAAGGGACAGGCGAGTACCGGCGGGTCTTGGGACAGCATGAAACTCCTTCGGCCACGGGCGGGCACAGCTGTCATCAAGTCTCCGGCCAGGTCATCCCGGCGGGTACCGGCGTGCGGAAGCAGCCCCCGCGCTCGGCGTCGCCGCCGCACCACCGGCCCGCCCCGCGCGCGGCACCGGACGCCGCCCGCGACGGGGTGCGGGTCGTCGTACCGGCGAACTCGACCGGTCCCTGCGGTCGGTGGGCGCCCGCCCGCCGCCCCGGACGGGACGGGGACGGCCGACCGGCGGGATCGGTCCGTACGGCCCCGAGGCGCCCAGAGCGGGCAGGCCCTCGGTCGCCCCGGGCCTACGGGCCTCAGGCATCCGGTGCGGGCGGTTCCTCGGAGCCGTCGAGCTGACGCATCAGGGTTTCCATGTCCCAGCCGATCCATTCCTCGGCGAGGAGACCGTCGGTGACGCGGTACAGCTCCAGGCTGGAGAACCGGACGCGCCGGCCGGTGGCGGGCAGGCCGCGGAACTCACCGCGGTGGGTGCCGCGCATGGTCAGCCGGACCGCGACCCGGTCGCCGGACCCGAAGGCGTCGTCGATCCGCACCTCGAAGTCGGGGAACGCCGTCCGCAGCACGGTCGCGTTGCCCCGCCAGGCGTCACGGCCGCGCATCTGGAACGGCATGCCCGCGATGTTGATCGCGAAGTCCTCGGTGAGGAGCTGGACGCAGGCGTCGAGGTCCTCGCGGTTGAACGCCGTGAACGCCGCACGGAGGAGATCGACGGCCGACCGGTCGGCGGTTCGGTGGGACGGGGACGTGTTCATGGGGTTTTCCTCGCTTCGGGTGGCGCGGAGATGCGCGGCGGCCGGGGCGCCCGGTGGGGGCGCACAGCCAGTACAGACCGTGACGTCGCGACAAGGTCAACCCATCGCTCCGGGCGGCGGCACGGGGGCCGCCCCGGGGTGGGCGCCACGAGCGGGAGATCACGTACACGACCGCGGAGTATCTGGAGCTGCTGCGGACCTACTCCGGTCACCGGGCGCTGCCCGGGGCCGCGCGGGAGGGGCTGCTGGGGTGTGTCGCCGGGCTGATCGACGGCCGGTACGGCGGCCGGGTGACCAGGCGGTATCTGATCGAGCTGGCGGTGTGCGCCCTGCCCGGCTGAGGGGGCCGCACAGGTCGGAGTGCCCCGGGACCGGTCCCGGGTCGGGTGCCGCGCCCGCCGGGCCATCGGCGCCCGGCCGGTGGTGGCGGTGACTGGCCGGGTTCGCTCGCTTCCCCGGGCGCCCGGGCGGGAAGGAACCCACCGGCAGGTACTCGGCAGCGTCTTCGGCGCGAGGGAGGTGCCGCTCGTGGGCGGCGAGTTCGGGGAGTCCGATGGGGACAGCGGGCCCGGCGGGGGCAAGGGGTACGGGTTCCGGCGGATCGAGCGGGGCGGGGCGGCGGCCGGGTGCCCTGTCGTGCGGGGCGGTGACGGGGTCTGGGAGGTGCGCGGGTACGACGAGGCGCGTGCCGTGCTGCGCAGTACGGCGACCGTCCAGGCCGGGCTCGGTATCGAGACCGTGGAGAAGCTGCCGCCGAGCGTCCGTCGGCCGGTGCTCTACCGGGACGGGCCCGAGCACCGGGAGCACCGTCGGCAGACCGCGCGGTTCTTCACCCCGCGCCGCGTGGACGAGCACTACCGCGAGGTGATGGTCCGGGTCGCGCAGGCGCGGCTGGACCGGCTGCGGGCCGACGGGCGGGCCCGGCTGTCCGAGCTGAGCTTCGATCTCGCCATCGAGGTGGCGTGCGCGGTCATCGGTCTGACGGACAGCAGGCCCGGCATCAAGAGGCGGCTGGAGAGCTTCTTCCCGGAGCGGTTCGGCAGGCCGGGGCTGACCAGCCTGCACGGCGTCTACTGGATGGCGCGGCTGAACACCAACTGGTTACGGGTGTACCTCGGCGACGTACGCCCGGCCGTGCGGGCCCGGCGGCGGGCCCGCAGGGACGATCTCATCTCGCACCTCATCGACGAGGGGTGTTCGTCCGGTGAGATCCTCGGGGAGTGCCTCACGTTCGCCGCGGCGGGCATGGTCACGACCCGTGAGTTCATCAGCGCGGCGGCCTGGCATCTGTTCTCCGAGGCCGAGTTGCTGGCGCGCTACCGGGCGGCGGAAGAGCCGGAGCGGCTGGCGGTCCTGGGCGAGATCCTGCGCCTCGAACCGGTCGTGGGCCGGCTGAGCCGCCGGACCACCGCGCCGCTCGATCTGCCCGGTGCCGGGGGTGAGCGGGTGACCGTACCGGCCGGGGAGCAGATCGACATCCTCCTCGACCACACCAACGTCGATGAACGGACCGTGGGGTCCCGGCCGCGCTGTCTGCGTCCCGGCCGGGCCATGGCGGACGGGGCCGGTGCGCCGGGGCTGTCCTTCGGTGACGGTCCGCACAAATGCCCGGGGCTGCACATCGCGCTCCTGGAGACGGATGTCTTCCTCAGCAGGCTGTTCGCCCTGCCGGGGGTGCGGATGGCGGCGCCGCCCACGATCGGTTTCATCGACGGCATCGGCAGCTATGAGCTGCGGCACTGTGTCGTGGAGGTCGACGCGGACGCCCGGGCGGCCGGCTGAGCACCGGCACGCGGCGGGCCGGACGGCCCGTGGTGCTACGGCCGGTCCCGGAGGTGCCGCCAGACGAGTTCACCGCGCGGTGAGAGCCGGTAGCCGATGTCGAGGCTCTCGGTCAGGCCCTGTTCCTTGAGGCGGCGGACGTCCGCCTTGAAGGGCAGGGTGTCGCGGCCGGTGCGGGCGGCCAGGTCGGCGGCCCGGGTGGCGGGGTGGTCGTGGATGAGGCGCAGCACGGTCCGGGTCCAGGGCCCGCGGGTGCTGCGGGCGTCGATGCCGTCCAGCCGGGCGACGATCTCGGCGACGCCCTCGGGCGTGAGGTCGGTGTCCTCGCGCAGGGCGGTCCGGGGGTCGGCACCGGCGAAGCGGAGGGTGACGCGGTGCAGGCGGCGGTCCTCGCCCCGGTGCTGGTCGGCCAGGAGGGCCGCGCGGTCCGGGTAGCCCGCCCGGTGGGCGTCGCGGGCGGTCAGCGAGGCGGGGTCGAGGGGCTCCACGCCGGTGATCTCCACCAGTCCGACGGCCGTGCGAAGACTGGTGCCGGGGCGTACGGCGGGCCTGCGCCAGCTGCGGAAGGCCAGGTCGACCGCGCCCGAGGCGATCTTGTCCAGGACTTCCCGGGTGAACAGCATCGCGGTCTCCGTCCCTGCCGTGCTCGATGCCTGGAGCGTACGTCGCCCCCGCCCTGGGGGCGCCCGCTCATGGTGTCCGCGGGAAGTCCGAGCACACGTGGGTCGTGGACGGGCCCGTGTCCGCCCGGAGCACCACGCGGATGTCGTCCGTGCGGGTCGTGCCGGCGCGGTCCGTCATGGCGCGGGCGCGCGCCAGGCTGCACACGAGCTGGCCGGTGAGGTTGCGGTCCCGCAGGGAGGCCGGGTCCAGGGGCGGGCCGTCGATGTCGACCGTGACCGTTCTGTCCCGGGGTGGTCACCTCGAAGGTGCCGCCCTCCACGAGGGAGGTGAGGCCCGTCTCGCGTTCGGCGGGGGTGGGGCCGCCCATGAGGTACTTGAGGATGTTCTGCAACTCGGGTGCCGGGGGCACGGGTGTGCCGGGGCGGGAGACGGCTTCCAGGCGGCCCGACTGGGAGACGAAGTACAGCCGCAGGCCCTTGGTCAGTCCCCCGGCGGGCTCGCCGCCGTCGAGGACGCCCGTGGGCCGTACCCCGCACGCGGTGAGCAGGGCCGCCGCGGCGAGGGCGGCGGCCGTGATGGCCCGGTGCCGGGGCCGGATCGCGGTCATGCGCCGGCCTCCTCGGCCGGGGGGCGCCACGGCAGGCGCAGGGTGAACACGGCTCCGCCGCCGGGCCGGTCGGCGGCGTCGATGGTGCCGCCGTGCAGACGGGCGTTCTCCAGGGCGATGGCGGTGCCGAGTCCGCTGCCCTCGGAGCGGGTGCGGGCGGTGTCGGCCTTGTAGAAGCGGTCGAAGACCCGGGCTAGGGCGTGTCTGACAATTCCCGTCGTCGCCCGGAGGGCGGCGCCGCGGGGTCAGGTGCGTGCTCTCGGCGTGCCGGGCACGAGTCCTCGTACTGGTTGTACGTGGGCTTGTGCCCGGTGCGGCGAGAGTGCGTGCATGGCGTCGCGGGGCAGGCGGGAATTGTCAGACACGCCCTAGGGCCTCGGGCGGGAGTCCGGGGCCCAGGTCGGCGACCTCGACGGTGACCCGGCCGGCCGTCCGGTCGCCGGTCAGGGTGATGGTCACGGGGGCGGCGCCGTGCCGCAGGGCGTTGCCGACGAGGTTGGCGACGGTGACATCGACGCGGACACGGTCCACCGACGCCCGTATGCCGTCGGGGAGTTCGGCGCGGGCGTGGCCGGTCCAGCCGCGCAGGGACAGGGTGACGCGGACGGCCTGCGCGAGGTCGGTGTCCGCGAGGTGGAGGGTGGCGGCGCCCGAGTCGAGGCGGGACATCTCCATCAGGTCGTCCACGAGCCGGGTGAGCCTGCCGGTCTCCTCGCTGACCGTACGGGCGGCGCGGGCGGCGTCCGCCGGGAGGTGGCCGGCCTCCTCGTCGAGCACGGTGACGACCATGGTCATCGCGGCGAGCGGGGTGCGCAGTTCATGGGAGACATCGGCCACGAAACGTTTCGCCCGCGCCTCCGAGGAGGCGACAGCGTGAGTGTCTGGCTCTCGGAGCGCCCCGCCCGGTAACCGGCCGGGGTGCGCTCATCGATCACAGTGGCGGGACCACGCCGGATTCGCACCGGCTTCCTCGGACCGCTGCCGCCTGGTCGCCGGTCATCCTCTCATCCGGCCGGCCCGGGTCCCAGAGGGCCTCCAGGCGCCGGACGGCCCCGGGACCTCGGCGGGTCACGTCTCCCGGGGCGCCACGCCCCCGGAGCCTCACGGCCCCCGGTGCCCCGCACCCCCGAGAGCCCACGCCTCCAGGACCCCCCGCGCGTTCACTCCGTCTCATGGACGTGCGGGCTGGCCGCCGGTGGCTCGGCGGGGCGTTCCCGGCCGCCGTCGCGACCGGAGACCACGACCACGATCAGGCCGATCACTACGGCCGCGGCGGCGATCCGCCCGGCCGCCCGCAGCACCCAGCCCGGCAGGGAGCCGCCCCGGCCGGGTGCGCGCAGCCGTTCGGCGCGTCTGGCCGGGCGCAGCAGCCGGATCAGCAGCAGGACGGCGATGGGGAGTTGCAGCAGCCACAGCGCGGTGCGCGGCCAGGAGCCGTACCAGACATTGGTGCCGTACAGCAGGGTGTGCCACACGCTCAGCACATAGACGACGATCACGAAGCGGTGCAGCCGGCGCCAGGTCGCGGCGCCGATGCGGTGGCGGATGTAGAACAACAGGCCCAGTGGGATCGCGAGATACAGGGCGCCCTGGCCGATGGGGATGGCGGTGCGGCCGGTCCCGGAGTCGTACCAGCCCGGTACGAAGGAGTCCGCGAAGCCCGCCCACAGGCGTCCGGCCCAGCCCAACTGGTCCTCGTAGCGGACGAGTTCGGCGGCGAACATCAGGGCGTGCGCGAACATCAGGGCCATCGTGGTGAGGCTCGTGGTGCGGTGCCAGCGCTCCAGCCGCTGGTGGGAGACGGGCAGCCGGGAGGTGCCGGGCCCGGACAGCAGCAGGCCGAACATGACCGTGCCCCACGCCCACAGCAGGCCCGACCAGCCGAACGCCTGGCTGAGCAGGTACATCCAGTACTCGCGGGGGTCGCTCATGAACGGCATGATCGCGACGGTGTCCCCGGTGCCGGACTCCATGCGGGCCCAGAAGAACACGAAGACGGCGGCCGTGACGACCATCGCCGCGCTCGCGTCGGGTATCGCGGCGCGCAGATCGCCGCGCAGGGCGACCCGCTCGGCGGGGCGCCGCTCCGGGGTGTCGGGCGGAGCCGTCGCCCCGCTCTCCGGCGCGGTCTCCGGCGGAGTCTTGGGGGATGTCTCCGGCGATGTCTCCGGTGGCGTCTCTGGCAGCATTTCGGGGCCTCCCGGCAACACGGACCGGCTACGGGTGTGGGGCACGTGTGGTGTCCGAGGCCCCAGTCTGGACTAGTCCATTCACGATCATCGAGTCCAAATTCGGCCAGCACTTTTAGGTCAATTTTGGTCGGGCCGCGACCGGATACCGGACGGATTCCGGCCCGACCGCGCGCGCCCGTTGCATATCTCCCGCCTCATTTCAACCCACTGCATCAGGACAATCGAACGCATCAGGACAACCCATGGATGCTCCCCTGCCGCAGCGGCTTGCTCCCCCCTACGCTCAGGGATGCCGCACGGCGTACGCATCGCCACCTCTCGCGGTACGTATCGCCGCACCTCGCTCCCGGTCGCGGTTCAGCACGGACCAGGAGGAGGACCCGTACGTGACCACACGAGTGCCCGTCGTCCGGGCGGGCCGGCCCCGGTCGGCGCCGGGGGACGCCGAGGGTTCCCCGGCGGCGCGCGAGCCGGTGACCCGTACCGTGTCCGGGGTCTGCCACGGCACCCTGGGCGAGCTGTATCAGGGGCCGTTGCGGGCCGGGCCCGAGCCGGACATCGCGCTGGTGTCCTTTCCCGTCGACCGGCACGCGTGGGTGCACTTCACGCCGGACGAGACCGCACAGGGGCCGCCCGTCCTCGGAGAGAAGTCGGCCGCTGCCGTCCGGCTGTTCCTGGACCGCTTCGGGCTCACCCTGCCGCCGGGCCGGTGGAGCGCCCACTCCGATCTGCGGGTGGGGGTGGGGATGGCCAGTTCGACCGCCGACATCGTGGCGACCCTGCGCTGTCTGTTCCAGCTCTTCGGCCTGCCCTACGACCTGGACGTGGTGCTCGGCGTGCTGGCGGCGATCGAACGGGCCGACAGCGTGTTCCTGGACGAGTTCGCGCTCCATCTCAGCGGCCGGCACCGGGTGGTGCGGCGGCTCGGCACCCAGCTCGGCTTCCACACCGCGTACATCACCGAGCCCGGCACGGTGGACACCGCCGCCGTCACCGAACCGCTGCTCGCCCACTACCGGCGGCGCGGAGCGGAGTACGAGCGCTGCCTGGACGCTCTGCTGAAAGGGTTCTCCACAGGTGACGCGGGGGCCGTGGCGCGGGCGGCCACCGGCAGTGCGGTGCTGTCCCAGGAGGTGCTGCCCAAGGCGGCGTTCGACGCCGTGCTCGCCCAGCGGGAGCGGTTCGGCGCCGACGGGGTCTTCGTCGCGCACACCGGCTGTCTGATCGGCTATCTCTTCGCGCGGCGCCCCGGCGCCGCCGTCAAGTCCGAACTGTCCGCGTTCTTCCACTCGCTCGGCCACCAGTGCTCATTCGCCCAAGGAGGCTACGGGTGATCCACCCCCACATCGCCGACGCCCTGAAGATTCCCGACCTGGTACGGCTCACCGACGGCCTGGTGCTGATCCGGTTCGAGTCGATGAAGATCTACTCGGCGCTCGCCGCCGTCCGCCGGCTGCTGGAGCGGGGCACGGTCCGCCCCGGGCAGACCCTGGTCGACAGCTCCAGCGGCATCTACGCCTACGCGCTGGCGCTCGCCTGCCACCGCTACGGCATGCGCTGCCACATCGTCGCCTCCACCACCGTGGACACCACCACCCGGGCCCAGTTGGAGGTCCTCGGCGCCACGGTGGAACAGGTCCGGCCGTCCCTCAATCTCAAGCTGGACCAGGAGTTGCGGGTGCGCCGGGTACGGGAGATCCTCGCCGACCGGCCCGACTGCCACTGGATGCGCCAGTACCACGACGACATCCACTACCTCGGCTATCAGGAGGTCGCCGACCGGATCACCGCCGCGTTCCCCGGCCGGCCGCTGGCCCTGGTCGGCGGGGTGGGCTCGGGCGCCTCGACGGGCGGCATCGTGCAGCGGCTGCGGATGACGGACGACTCGGTGCGGCTGGTGGGTGTGCAGCCGTTCGGGAGTGTCACCTTCGGCAGCCAGGACCATCACGACCCGGAGGCGATCATCGCCGGGATCGGCTCGTCGATCGTGTTCGACAACGTCCGGCACGATCTCTACGACGCCCTGCACTGGATCGACTTCACCCACGCCATGGCCGGGGCCGTCGCCCTGCTGCGCGAACACGCCGTGTTCGCCGGGCTGTCCACCGGCGCCGGCTATCTGGCCGCCGTGCACGAGGCCCGCCGCCACCCCGACCGGCTGCATCTGCTGATCGGCGCCGACACCGGGCACCGCTATGTCGAGCGGGTCTTCGCCCGGCATACGGAGGCCCTCAACCCGGCCGTGCTCAAACCCGTCGAGATCTCCGGCGCCGGGGAACTGTCCATG
This sequence comes from Streptomyces sp. NPDC056734, assembly GCF_042790455.1. Lineage (NCBI taxonomy): Bacteria > Bacillati > Actinomycetota > Actinomycetes > Kitasatosporales > Streptomycetaceae > Streptomyces > Streptomyces sp. NPDC056734. The sequence goes on along the minus strand of NZ_JBHTZD010000001.1, from coordinate 154,139 downwards.
CCCTGGTCGACCATGGCGTGGCGGCGCACCCCCTGCCCCGCCGACTGGAAGGAGCGGGCGGCATGAGTGTCGTACTGCTGGAGTCGCTCACCTTCGGCCTCGGACACCTGGTCCGCGCCGCCGACGCGCTCGGCGAGCGGCTGGTGCTGCTGACCCGTGATCCGGCCTACTACGCCTACGAGCTGGAGCGGCTGCCCGCGCACGCGCTGGACGTGGTGGAGACCGACACCTTCGACGTGGACGGCGTCGCGGAGCTGCTGGGCCGCACGCCCGGGCTGCGCGGGCTGATCAGCTCCACCGACACCTGGATGCTGGTCGGCGCCGAACTGGCGGCCCGGTTCGGGCTGCCCGGACTCGACCCGGACGTACTGCGGCTGACCCGTGACAAGGCCGCCGTGCGCAATCTGCTGCACGAGGCCGGGCTGAGCAGGGGCCGGGCCCTGGCGGCGGACGGGCCGGGCGGGGACGTCCGGGAACTGCTGCTCAAGGAGATCGGCCTGCCCGCCGTGGTGAAGGACTCGGCGGGCACCGGGAGCCAGAATGTGTGGCTGGTGCGGGACGAGACCGAACTGGACGCGGCGCTCGCGGAGTCGGCCGGGCGGACCCTGAAGGGCAGGCTGTTCGCGGAACCGTACTTCGGCGGGCCGGTGTACAGCGCCGAGACCCTCACCTGGGCGGGCCGGACCCGGCTGCTGGGGGTGTCCAGCCGGCTGATGTCGCCGGAGCCGCACTTCCGCGAGGAGATCACGGCGTTCCCGGTGGCCCTTCCCGAGGCGCTGCGCGGCTCCCTGGAGGGGTGGCTCGACGCGCTGCTGGCAGCCGTCGGGTACACCGACCGGTTCGCGCATGTGGAGTTCGTGCTGACCGCCGACGGGCCGGAGCTGGTGGAGGTCAACCCACGGATCGGGGGCGCGCTGGTCGGGGAGGGGCTGTGCCGGGCGCTCGGGGTCAATGTGTACGAGGCGATGGTGGAGGCGGCGCTGGGGCGGCGGCCCGGGCTGCTGGACGCCGAGCCGCCGGGCGGTCCCGCCGTGGCGTTCGTGCTGGGGTATCCGGCCGCGCCGGGCGTGTTCAGCGGGGTCGCCGGACTGGAGCGGCTGGCGGAGCTGCCGGGCGCGCCCGCCTGGTTCCCGGTGAAGCGGGTCGGCGACCCGGTGGAGCATCTGGCGGACAGCCGGGGCTACGCGGGGATCGTGTACGCGGAGGCGGAGACCGCCGAGCTGGCGACCCACCGGGCGGTGGCCGCCGCGAACGCCGTACGGGTGCTCACCGAGCCGTTCGCGCCCGGTGAGTGAACGTGACAAGGGCCGGGCAGGATTGGGGCCGCTCGACGGGCCGCTGCGCTTCCTGCTGCTCAGCTCGTTCCTGATCCCGCTCGGCAGTTTCATGGTGCTGCCGTTCATGTCGGTGTTCCTGCACGAGCGGCTCGGCATGGGGCTCGGCACGGTCGGTGTGGTGCTGGCGGTGGCGTCCCTCGTGCAGTTCTCCGGCGGGATCGCGGGCGGGGCGCTCGCGGACCGGATCGGGCTGCGCCGCACGATGCTGTGGGCGCTGATCGTCCGTACGGCCGGGTTCACCGGGATGCTGCTGGCGCTGCGCTGGCCGCCGCTGGCCGTTCCGGCGCTGATCCTGACCTGCTGCGGCGCGGCCCTGTATCTGCCCGCCAACAAGGCGTATCTGGTGCACGGGGTGGCCGACGAGCGGCGCCCGGCGTTCCTGTCGGCGGGCAACGCGGCGCTCAACGCGGGCATGGCGGTGGGCCCGCTGATCGCCGGGCCGTTCGTGCTGTCCTCGCCGGGCTGGCTGTTCGTCGCCGTCACGGCCCTGTTCCTGCTGGTCACGGCCGGGCACACCCGGCTTCCGGCGGTCGGGGAACGCCCGCCGGGCCGGCAGCCGTCCCGGCAGGGCCTGCTGGCCGGCGTTGCGGCGCTCCCGTTCGCCGCCAACCTCCTGGCCTTCTATCTGTACTTCCACTTCCAGCACTTCCTCGCGGTGTACGCCGTCGAGCGGGCCTCCAGCGAGTTCTACAGCCTGGTCCTGCTGCTGTGCTTCGCCCTGGTGATCGTCGTCCAGCCGCTCGCGTCGGACCTGATCCGGCGGATGCCGTACGCCCTCGCCCTCGGCGTCGGTTTCGCCGGGCTCACGGCGGGGCTGGCGGTGCTGGCGATCGGCAGCCGCCCGGCGCTGCTGGCGGGCGGGGCGCTGATCACGCTGGGCGACATCGTGCTGTTCCTCAAGAACGACCTGGAGGCACTGGCGCGCAGCCCGCGCTCGGACGCCGTCGTCTTCGGCCAGCAGCGGCTGGCGGCGGGGCTGGGGGCGGGCGCGAGCGGGGTGCTGGGCGGGCAGCTGTACGGGGCCGGGGAACGGGCCGGGGACACCGGCTGGTTCTGGCTGCTGGCCGCCGCGCAGTGTCTGCTGCTGCCCTGGCTGCTGGCGCTGCTGCGCGGCCCCGCGACCCGGGACGCCCTGACCGCCGTACCACCCGAGACCCCCTCCCCCACGGTGCCGACGACGAAGGAGCGATGAGGCCGTATGACACGGACCGGCGGGTTCCAGGACGACGACTTCTGGACCGAGTTCCATGACTTCCTGTTCTCCGAGCAGCGCCACACCCAGGCCGCCGACCTGCTCGGCGGCTCTCCCCTGCTGGACTTCCCGGCCGGGGCGCGGGTGCTGGACCTGTGCTGCGGTCCGGGCGTGTTCACCGTGCCGCTGGCCCGGCGCGGGTACGCCGTGACGGGGGTGGATCTGAGCCCGGCGATGCTGGAGCGGGCGCGCAAGCTGGCGGCCGACGCGGGGGTCGGCGTCACGTATGTGCGGGCGGACGCGCGGGAGTTCACGGCGCCGGGCGGCTTCGATGTCGCCCTCAATCTGTTCACGTCGTTCGGGTACTTCGAGGACCCCGCCGACAACGCCCGGGTGCTGCGCACCCTGTACGACTGCCTGGCGCCCGGCGGGACGCTGCTGCTCGACCTCGCGGGTAAGGAGCTGCTGGCCCGCCGGGTCACCCCGCCGAAGGTGGTGACGCGCGGCGAGGATCTGATGGTGCAGACGGACACCGTGCTGGACGACTGGGCGCGGCTGCGCAGCGACTGGGTGCTGGTGCGGGGCGAGCGGGTCACCCGGGCGACGCTGGTGTGGTTCGTGTACAGCGCGGTCGAGCTGCGGCGGATGGTGGCGGAGGCCGGGTTCGGCCGGGTGGAGGTCTTCGGCGGCTTCGACGGGCGGCCCTACGACGAGAACGCCGAGCGGCTGGTGGTGCGGGCGACGCGGCAGGACTGAGGGGGCGACGCGCCAGGGGCGGGGGGGTGTGATCCCCCCGACCTTTTGGCCCGGACTGTGCGGAACGTAGTATCACGAGGTCAATAGCCGCGACGGGAGACAGGAAGCCGGTGTGAATCCGGCACGGTCCCGCCACTGTGACCGGGGAGTGCAACCCTTCGACATGCCACTGCGCGACGCGCGGGAAGGCGGGGGGAGCGTCGATCCGGGAGTCAGGACACTGGCCTGTCGCGGGCCCGTTTTGAGGAGCGCGGACTCCCCAGGAGGCTCAACGTGTACGACGGCATGTCCCGTCCCGCCCTGTCCACCCCTGCCCGCCGGCGGCTGCGCGCGGCGGCGCTCGCGCTGTCGGCGGCGCTGCTGGCCGCCGGGTGCGGCTCGTCCGGTGATTCCGGCGCGGATCCGAAGGCTTCGGCCGCCCCCGCCGGTGGTTTCCCCGTCACCGTCGACAACTGCGGGGTGAGCACGACGTACGACGCCCCGCCCGAGCGGGTCGTCACCATCCACCAGCACCCGGCCGAACTGATGCTCGCGCTCGGGCTGAAGGACCGGATGGTCGGCACCGCCTTCCCCGACTCGGCGCCGCTGCCCGAGCTGGCGGAGGACTTCGAGGCGATCCCGGAACTGGCGGAGAAGGAACCGTCGTTCGAGACGGTTCTCGACGCCGAGCCCGACTTCGTCTACGGCGGGTACGGCAGCGCGTTCGCCGACAACGAGGGCCGCTCCCGTGAGGCGTTCGCCGACGCGGGCATCGACACCTATCTCAACCGCGAGTACTGCGAGGGGGCGGCGTCGGCCACGATGCGGGACACCTACGACGAGATCCGCGCCATCGGCGAGATCTTCGGGGTGTCCGAGCGGGCCGACGCACTGGTCGCCGATCTTGAGGGCCGGGTCGAGGCGGCGTCCGCGGCGGTGGCCGGCGAGGAGCGGGTGCCGGTGTTCGTGTACGACAGCGGCGACAAGTCCGCGTTCACGGCGGGCGGCAAGGGGCTGGGCAGCGAGCTGATCCGGCTGGCGGGCGGCGAGAACGTCTTCGCCGATCTCGACGAGGTCTTCGGGGACGTCTCCTGGGAGCAGGTCGTGGAGCGCGGGCCCGAGGTCATCGTCATCTACGACTACGCCGGGGCGGGGGGCGTCGAGCGGAAGAAGGAGTTCCTGCTCGCGCAGCCGGCGCTGGCCGACGTACCGGCCGTGCGGAACGAACGGTTCGTGGTGCTGCCGCTGACGGACACCCTGGTCGGCGTGCGGTCGGCGTACGCGGTCGAGGATCTGGCCCCGGCGCTGCACCCCGAGAGCTTCCGGTGACGGTTCCCGCCACCGAGCGGGCCGCCGGGTCTCCCGGGGGCGGGCCGAGGGCGGGCCGGGCGACGCTCGCCACGACCCTGCTGGTGCTCACCGCGCTGCTGGTGCTCTCGGCGACGGCCGCGCTGGCGATCGGCTCGGTGCGGGTGCCGCCGGGGCAGGTGTGGGGCATCGTGACGCACGCGCTGGGTGCCGGGTGGGTCGAGCCGGACTGGTCCGGGGCGCGGGAGACCATCGTGCTGGAGGTGCGGGCGCCGCGCGTCCTGCTCGGCGCGGTGGTCGGCGCCGGGCTCGCGGTGGTCGGTACGGCGATGCAGGCGCTGTTGCGCAACCCGCTCGCCGAGCCCTATCTGCTGGGGGTGTCCTCCGGGGCGTCGCTCGGGGCGGTCGTGGTGATCGTGTTCTCGCTGACCCTGTTCGGGGCGGTGTCGCTGTCGGTGGCGGCCTTCGCGGGTGCGCTCGGCGCGCTGCTGCTGGTGTACGCCACCGCGCGGACCGGCGGGCGGATCACCTCGGTGCGGCTGGTGCTGTCCGGGGTGGCCATCGCGGCGGTGCTCACCGCGGCGACGAACCTGCTGCTGCTCACCACCGAGCGGGGCAATCAGGCGCGCGAGGTGCTCGCCTGGACCCTCGGCGGTCTCGGCGGCGTCAACTGGGACACGCTGTGGCTGCCGGCCGGCGCGCTCGCGGCCGGGGTCGGGGTGCTGCTGGTGCAGTCCCGGAATCTGAATCTGCTGCTGGCCGGTGAGGAGGCGGCGACCACGATGGGGCTGGACGTGGGGCGGTTCCGGGCCCGGATGTTCGTCCTGCTGTCGCTGGTCACCGGGGTGCTGGTGGCGGCGGCCGGGCCGATCGGGTTCGTCGGCCTGATGCTGCCGCACATCGTCCGGCTGTTCGTGGGCGGCGATCACCGCCGGGTGCTGCCGACGGCCGCGCTCGGCGGGGCCGTCTTCCTCATCTGGGCCGATGTCGCCGCCCGGACCGTCGCCGCGCCGCTGGAGATCCCCGTGGGGGTGCTCACCGCGCTGTGCGGCGGACCGTTCTTCCTGTGGCTGATGCGCCGGGACGCCCGGCGCGGCACGGATCGAGGAGCCGTATGAGCCCCGCCGAACTCGTCGTCGACCAGGTCACGCTGTCCGCCGGTGCGCACCGGCTGGTGCGGGACATCTCACTGACCGCCCGGCCGGGCGAGGTGGTCGGGCTGGTCGGGCCCAACGGCAGCGGCAAGTCCAGCCTGCTGCGGGCCGTGTACCGGGTGCTGCGCCCGGACTCCGGGGAGGTGCGGGTGGACGGCGCGGACGCCTGGACGCTGCCGGTGCGGGAGCTGGCGCGTACCGTCGCGGCGGTCGTGCAGGAGGCGGGCGCCGACTTCGATCTGACGGTCCGTGAGGTCGTCGCCATGGGCCGTACCCCGCACAAGAGGCTCCTGGACGGCGACACCGCCGACGACGCCCGGCTGATCGAGTCCGCCCTGGACACGGTGGACGCCGCCGAGCTGTCGGCCCGCTCCTTCGACCAGCTCTCCGGCGGCGAACGCCAGCGGGTCCTGATCGCCCGCGCGCTCGTCCAGCAGCCGTCGCTGCTGGTGCTGGACGAGCCGACCAACCATCTCGACATCCGCCACCAGCTGGCCGTCCTCGGCACCCTGCGCCAACTCCCGGCGACGGTCCTGATCGCCCTGCACGACCTCAACCTCGCCGCGTACTACTGCGACCGCCTCTACGTCCTCCACGAGGGCCACGTCACGGCCTCCGGCCCGCCTGTTGAGGTCCTCACCCCCCGGCTGCTGGCCGAGGTGTACGGGGTCACGGCCGAGGTCACGATCCATCCCCGGACGGGGGCACCACAGGTGACGTTTCTGCCGGCGCGGGTGGGGGTGGGGGCAGGGGCTCCCGGTACGGCGGGGGCGGGCGGGACGGCTGGGGGCCGCGATCCGGCGGGGGTGCGGGACGCGGCGGGGTGAGGAGGGCTCGCCGGCCGGGTCGGCGGAGGGGGCTGGGCCGGCGGGGCTGCTGGGCGACGCCGGGTGAGCGCCTACGCGGCGGCGCGGGCTCCGGTCCCGGTGGACCGACGGGGGCGTGCCGGGTGGCGGGCACCAACCCGCCGACCAGGAACGGGCCCACCGCGCCCGGAGTACGCCTCAAAGACCTGGGTCAGCGCCGCACGGGAGCGGGGTGGGGCGCCGGGTCATGTCCTGCCACCAGTGCGGACCGTCCTCCAGGTGTCGCAGGAGGATGCCCTCGCGCAGTGCCCAGGGGCAGACGGCGAGGGTTTTGAGGCCGCTCAGTTTCATCGCGGTGTGGCCGACGATCGCGCCCGCGAGGCTCTGGCGGGCGCGCGGCGCGGAGATGCCGGGGAGGTCGGAGCGGCCGCCCGGGGGCAGTTCCGCGAGCCGGTCGATGGCCGTGCGCAGCTCGGCGCGGCGCAGGTCGCGCCCGACGAACGGGCCCCGGCGGCCCGGGGCGGCCCCGCACAGCCTGGCCAGTTGCTGGAAGGTCCGTGAGGTGCCCACGGCGGTGTGCGGGTGCTCCCAGCGGATCCGGGCCCCGGCGTCGCGCAGCTGATGGCGCACCTCGCGGCGCAGGGCGAGGATCTCGGACGCCGACGGCGGGTCGGCGTGGGCGAGGTAGTCGTCCGTGAGGCGGCGCGCGCCGAGCGGCAGGGAGATCGCGAACTCCGGTGTGCGGCCCCGGCCGAAGGCGACTTCGAGGGTGCCGCCGCCGATGTCGAACAGGGCCAGCGGGCCCGCCCGCCAGCCCATCCAGCGCCGTACGGCGAGAAAGGTCAGCTCGGCCTCCACCTCGCCGGGCAGCAGACACAGCCGTACCTCGGTCCGGGCGTGCACCGCCGCGAGCACCTCGGCGCGGTCGGGCGCGTTGCGCACGACGGCGGTGGCGAAAGCCAGCGGATGCGGCGCCCCCCAGCGTCCGGCCGTCCTGGCCGCCTTGGCCACGGCGTGCACCAGCTGCTCGGTGGCCGCCTCGCCGAGGCCGCCGTCGGCACCGACCTGTTCGGACAGGCGCAGTTTCCACTTCGCGGTGTGGACGGGCAGCGGCACCCCGTCCTTGGTGTCCGCCACCACCAGCCGCACCGTGTTCGATCCCGCGTCAATCACACTCAGCCTCATCGGCGTTGCGTACCCGGAGCCGTGCCGGTGATGCGTACACGCATGCCCTCTTGGCGGGCGCGATACGAAGCCGGCGCGGGTCCGGGAGCGGGTTTCGGTCAGGGGACCACGGGAGGCGCGGGACCCCAGGGGCAAGGGAACCAGGGGGTCAGCTGTCGCAGACGACCTCGTCGCGGGGGACGTACCGGGTGTTGAAGGTCTCCCGGCCGACTTCCTCGCCGTCGTTCTCGAAGACCCGGTCGACGGCGACGTCGAAGCCTTCGAGCGGGGTCTGCGGCACGCACTGCTCGGCGGCGCCCTCGCGGGTGCCGGGCTCCTTCACATTGGTGCGCGGGCCGGTGACGGACTCCACCGAGTCGTACTTCTTGGTGCCGAGGAAGCTGACGGTGACGGAGGTGTCGGTGGCCTGGGCGTCGATGTAGATGGCGTTCCCTGAGTCGTTGCGGAACTTCAGGTCGAGGCTGCCCCAGGCGATGGTGGCCTCGCGGCCCTCCGGGTAGCGCTCGATGTAGAACGAGTGGGCGCCGTACTCGACGGGGTCGACGCCCGCGAAGAAGACCGCGTTGAAGACGGTGGTGGCGACGGCGGAGACACCGCCGCCCGCCGCCATCTCGAACTGGTCGTTGTTGATGATGATGCCTTCGACGAAGCCGTTGGCCTCGGTGCGCTCGCCCACGGTGCCGTTCATGCTCCAGGTCTCGCCGGGCAGGACGAGGGATCCGTCGATGAGTTCGGCGGCGCGGCCGATGTTGGTGACCCGGTAGGGCTCGGGTTCGAAGTCGACGGTGAAGGTGGACATCTGCTCCTTGATGCCCAGGGCGTCGAGGTTGTCGGCGGAGAGTTTCGGCTTGACCTCCTCGACGGCGACCGCGCCGGTGCGGGCGGCGCCGGCCTTGGTGAGCAGGGGCTGTACGGCGTCCTTGAGGGCCTTGGCCGTGACCTCCTGCCCGGACCGGCCGCCGGAGGCGACGACGACCCGGCCGCCCTCCATCCGGAGGTTGGCCTCCTCGGCCTCGTCGGTGGCCAGGGCGAGCGGGCTCGCCACCGCCGGGTCGGCGAGGAGGGCGGCGCCGTCGAGCGTGGGGACGAGCTTGTTCGACTTGTCCGGCTTGACGGTGAGGTGCTCGCCGAGGGTGACCGGGCTGATCTCCACGCGTCCGGCGCTCGTGGTGAGGGTGACGGGGCCGGACATCGCGGGCCGGGCGAACTCCGCCAGGGCGCGGTCGACCTCGTCCGCGCCGACGCGGGGCTCGGTGGTGTCCACCGGGAGCCGGACCGGCTCCGAGGTCGTGCCGGGGATCACCGAGGACAGCGCCCCGATCGCGCCGTCCACGTCGAGGGACTGGCCGGTGACCGGCTTCACCTGGGTCACCTCGCCCTCGCTGAAGCCGATCGCGCCGTCGCGGGCCTCGCGGTCGTGGTCCTTCGCCAGTGCGGTGAGGGCGGTACGGGTCTGGTCCCGGTCGACGGCGACGGCCGGTTCGACATCGCGGTCGGGGCTGGTGAACAGGCGGCCGATCACCGTGAAGGGGCCGTTGCCCGAGCGGGCGGCCTCGGTGACGGTCTGCTCGCTGTCCAGGGTGAGGCCGGCGGTGCGGGCGTCGACGGTGGCGTTCTCCTCGCCGACCTGGACCGGTATGGGCTCGGCCCAGGCGTCCCCGAGGCCCTTCTCCAGGGCCGCCCTGGCCTCCGTACGGCTCATGCCGCCGATGTCCACGCCGCTCACCCGGACGCCGTCGGGTACGTCGTCGCCCGCGGCGAGCAGGCCCACGAGGTAGAGCCCGCCGAAGCCGACACCGGCCGCCGCGCCCGTCACGAGCGCGGCCCGGCCTATTCGGCGCCGGGCGGCCCGGGAGGCGTCGGCGGTGCCGTCGGGGTCGGCGGGCGGACCGGCGGGGGCTGAGCGCGGCACGGGGTCTCCTCGTCTGTGGGCGGTCGCGGCGAGTGGCGGGTGGTGGGCGCCGTCGCGGCGCGCGGCCCCCTCGGAAGAGCGGGCCGCGCGCGGTGATGATATGAGAATCTATGTGGTGATTCCGTAAGCTCTGTCACCGCCCCCCACTCCGCGGGCCCGGTCACCGCCGTCACTCGGGTGTCGTTACCCCACTCCGGACCGCCTCAGCCACCCCGGACCGCGTCAGTCACCCCGGACCGCCCCAATCGCCCCCGCACCGACCCGGGCCCGGCCACCCGTGAGGTGCCGGCCGCCCGCCCCGCGTCAGGCTTGCCCGCCGCCCAATCCGGTGCGGACCAGGGTCAGGAACTCCTCGTCCGTGAGGCCCAGCCCGCGGGCCTGTCCGATGAGGCCGTGGACGCCCGTGGTGAGCCGGGCCCGGCCCGCCGCGTCGGGAGCGGCGGTGATCACCGCGCCCCGTCCCGGCGCAGCTCGATCAGGGACTCGTCCCGCGGCCGCTGGTAGCCGCGCAGCACGGTGTGCACATTGACGCCCAGCGACTCGGCGACCTCGCGGGCCGGTGGCAGCCGCTCGCCCGGAACCGCCGTACCGTCGGCGATCGCCCCGCGCACACAGGCGGCGATCTGTTCGCCCAGCGGCACGGGCGAGCCCGGGAGCACCCGGAGCAGCATCGTCAGCCACGCTCCCCGGTACGCCGCTCGACGAGCGCGTTGAGCGGGGCCGCCGCGGTGGTCGCGTCGTCGACGGTGATGACGTACTCCCGCCCGCCCGTCGTACGGACCGACAGGGCCTCCCCCGAGCGCAGCACCACTCCGCGCCGGTCGGGGCGGAGTGGTGGCCCCAGCCGCCGAAGTCGCCCACGGCGTGCACCCGGACGCTTCCGACGCGCTCGACCCCGCTGAGCGGCAGGGCCGGCCGGGGTCTGGGCAGCAGGGTGGAGGCGACGGTGACCCCGCGCCGGTCGACGGTGACCCGGACCGCCCCGGACGCGGCGCAGACGAGGCCGAGGACGAGGGACAGCAGCCCGGTCCACCAGGAGGCGAGCAGCAGGGCGAGCAGCAGGGCGAAGAGCCCGCCGAGCGCCATGAGGGCGGCCGGGTGGAGCAGGGCGCGCGAGCGGACCGTACGGCTCCACGCCGCCGCCTCCCCCTCCGCCGGCGGCAGCGCGGGGACCGGCGGCGTGGTGGCGGGGTCGGGACCGGCGTCCATGAGCCGCCGGCCCACGGCGGTGGTGGTGAGGCCGGCGAGCGGCAGCACGGCCACGTGCCAGAGCGGCAGCCGCACGTCCGCCGGGTCCTGGACGCCCGTGTTGACCAGGACGGTGATCACCAGCGGACAGCCGAGCGCGACGGCCGTGCCCGCCCCGGCCGCGGCGGGCAGCCGCGCCTTCGCGCCTCCTCCCTCGGTCACCGTCAGCACGGTGAAGAGCCCGCCGAGCCCGACGAGCAGACCGCCGCCGGACCACAGCACGGAGGTCCGGCTCATGAAGCCGTTGGCCCTGCCGGGGCCCGAGAAGTGGGTGGCGATCCGGTCGGGCAGCCGGTCGTGCCCGCCGCCGGGCAGGCCCCCGTGGACGGTCCCCTTCTCACACCGCGTGCCAGCGTCCCGTGCGCGGGCCGTAACGCCGTTCCCCGTCGCCGTGTGACGGAACGGAAATTCGGTTTCCGTACGGTGCCCGGGACGGCGTACGCACCGCACGGTGGGGGTTCAGTGGCAGCTGGTTCGACCGAGGACAGGGTCCGCACGGTCTGCTCGTACTGCGGGGTCGGCTGCGGGATCGTGCTGGAGCTGGACCGCAGCCCCGTCGACGGGCGCCGCCGGGTGGCGCGGGCGGCCGGGGACAAGGCGCACCCCGCGAACGCGGGACGGCTGTGCACCAAGGGCGCCACGAGCGCGGACATGATGGCCGCGCCGGGCCGGCTGGACTCGGCGCTGACCCGGGCCGAGCGGGGCGCGCAGCCGGTGCGCACGGACGTGGACGAGGCCATCGCGTCGGTCGCGGGCAGGCTGCGGGCGATCCTGGACGAGCACGGGCCGGACGCGCTGTCCTTCTATGTGTCGGGACAGCTGTCCCTGGAGGCGCAGTATCTGGCGAACAAGCTGGCGAAGGGGTTCGTGCGGACGAACCAGATCGAGTCGAACTCGCGGCTGTGCATGGCGTCCGCCGGGACGGGCTACAAGCTGTCGCTGGGCGCGGACGGCCCGCCGGGCTCGTACCAGGACTTCGACCACGCGAACGCGTTCTTCGTCATCGGCGCCAACATGGCCGACTGCCACCCGATCCTGTTCCTGCGGATGATGGACCGGGTCAAGGCGTCCGGCGCCAAGCTGATCGTGGTCGATCCGCGCCGCACCGCCACCGCCGACAAGGCCGATCTCTTTCTCCGGATCCGGCCCGGCACCGATCTCGCGCTGCTGAACGGGCTGCTGCATCTGCTGGTCGAGGGCGGTCACACGGACGGCGGCTTCATCGCCGAGTTCACCGACGGGTGGGCCGAGATGCCCGCCTTCCTCGCCGACTACCCGCCCGCGCGGGTCGCGGAGATCACCGGTATCCCCGAGGACGATCTGCGGCTGGCCGCGCGGTGGATCGGCGAGGCCGGTGACTGGATGAGCTGCTGGACCATGGGGCTCAACCAGTCCACGCACGGCACCTGGAACACCAACGCCCTGGTCAATCTGCATCTGGCCACGGGCGCGATCTGCCGTCCGGGCAGCGGCCCGTTCTCGCTGACCGGCCAGCCCAACGCCATGGGCGGGCGCGAGATGGGGTACATGGGGCCCGGTCTGCCCGGCCAGCGGTCCGTGCTCGCCGAGGACGAGCGGGCCTTCGTGGAGGAGCTGTGGCGGCTCCCGCCCGGCACCCTGCGGACCGAGGTGGGACGCGGCACGGTCGAGATGTTCGAGCGGATGGCCGCCGGTGACATCAAGGCGTGCTGGATCATCTGCACCAACCCGGTCGCCTCGGTCGCCAACCGCAGGACCGTCATCGCGGGTCTGGAGGCCGCCGAACTGGTCATCACCCAGGACGTGTTCGCCGACACCGAGACCAACGCGTACGCCGATGCCGTGCTGCCCGCGACGCTGTGGGCCGAGTCCGACGGGGTGATGGTCAACTCCGAGCGCAATCTCACCCTCGTCCCGGGCGTGGTCGACCCGCCCGGACAGGCCCTGCCCGACTGGCTGCTGATCGCCCGGGTGGCCTGCGCGATGGGCTTCGCGGAGGGGTTCACGTACGGCAGCGCGGAGGAGGTGTTCGAGGAGCTGAAGCGGGCGTGGAACCCGAAGACGGGGTGGGATCTGCGCGGGGTCGGCTACGCGCGGCTGCGCGCCACGCCCGTCCAGTGGCCCGCCCCGGACGCCGACGGCCCGGACCGCAACCCGATCCGCTATCTCAACGACGGTGTCAGCCAGACCCTCCTGGAACGCCCCGACGGGACCCGCCCCCGGCTGGCCTTCCCCACCGCCGACGGCCGCGCCCGGTTCTTCGCCCGCCCGCATCTGCCGGCCGCCGAACTCCCCGACGACGACTACCCGTTCGTCCTGAACACCGGCCGGCTCCAGCACCACTGGCACACGCTGACCAAGACCGGCAAGGTCGGCAAGCTCACCAAGCTCCATCCCGGCCCGTTCGTGGAGGTGCATCCCGAGGACGCCGCCGCGCTCGGCGTCACCGACGGCGACCGGGTGGAGGTCGCCTCCCGGCGGGGCCGGGCCGTGCTGCCCGCCGTGGTCACCGACCGGGTGCGGCCGGGGAGCTGTTTCGCGCCCTTCCACTGGAACGACCTGTTCGGCGAGTATCTCAGCGTCAACGCCGTCACCAGCGACGCCGTCGACCCGCTCTCCTTCCAGCCCGAGTTCAAGGTCTGCGCGGTGGCCCTCACCAGGATGGCCGCGCCGCTGTCGACGGGGCGGCGGGAAGGGGAGTCCGCCCCACGCCCGGCGGGACTGCCGGGGGGACTTCCCGAGGGACGGCCGGCGGGAGTGCCGCAGAGCGTGGGGGTGGCATCACCGGTCGGCTCCCTCCCGGGCGGGCACGTGGCGGCCCCTGTGCCCGACACCGCCGACGCCCCCGTCCGGGCCCTCGCCGAGCTGTTCGGCCTCGCCGATCACGCCCCGGCGCCCCTCACCGAGCCCGAACGCCGCTACCTCTCCGGGTATCTCTCCGGCCTCGCCCGCACCCCGCCCGACGGACGCGTCCCCGTACTCCCCCCGGGCGCCCCCTTCGCCCCGGACCACGCCCTGTGGGTGGACGGCGTCCTCGCCGGGATGTACTCCCGTTCGAGCACGAGCACGAACACGGCCACCGCCACCGCAGCGGCCGACGCCCCGGCCGCCGACGCCCCTCCCCCGGCCCGCCGTCTGCTGGTCCTGTGGGCCTCGCAGACCGGCAACGCCGAGGAGTTCGCGGCCGGGGCCGCCGCGCGGCTGGCGCGGGCGGGCCGGGCCGCCGAGGTGCTGCCCATGGCCGACACGGCCCCGGCGGGGCTCGCCGGGGACACCGATGTCCTCCTCGTCACCAGCACGTTCGGCGATGGCGACGCGCCCGACAACGGCTCCGGCTTCTGGAAGGAGCTGTCCGCGCCGGACGCGCCCCGGCTGGAGGGGACCCGCTACGCGGTGCTGGCGCTCGGCGACTCCAGTTACGACGACTTCTGCGGCCACGGCCGTCGCCTCGACGAACGGCTCGACGCCCTCGGCGCCACCCGGCTCGTCCCGCGCGCCGACTGCGAACCGGACTTCGAGGACAGCGCCGGGCACTGGCTCGGCCAGGTGGTCACCGCCCTCGCCACGGACGGCGCCGAACCGGTCCCGCCGCCCGAGGTCACCGTCCGCGCGCCCGCGACCCCCGAGCGGGCCGCCTACACCAGGACCTCCCCCTTCGCCACCCTCCTCATGGGCAACCGGCTGCTGAGCCTGCCGGGTTCGGGCAAGGAGGTCCGGCAGTTCGCCTTCGACACCCGGGACGGGGAACTCGCCTACGACGCCGGGGACGCGCTCGGCGTCTGGCCGGTGAACAGCGCCCACCTGGTCACCGAATGGCTCGCGCTCACCGGACTCGGCCCGGACGAGCCCGTGGACCTCGGCGATCCGTCCCCCGTGTCCCTCGAAGAGGCGCTGCGCACCCGCCTGGACATCTCACGGATCGGCGCCGGTCTGCTCAGGTTCGTGACCGAGCGGACCGGCAGCCATGACCTCAAGCGGCTGCTGCGCCCGGACAACAAGGACGCGCTGGCCCGGTGGAGCTGGGGGCGCCAGGCCGCCGATGTGCTCGCCGAGTTCCCCGTACGGGCCTCGGCGGCGGAGTGGGCCGGGGTGCTGGGACGGCTGACGCCCCGGCTGTACTCCATCTCGTCCAGCCCGCTCGCGCACCCCGGGGAGGTGCGGCTCACCGTCTCCGTCGTCCGCTACACGGGCGAGGCGGGCCGGAACCGTACGGGGGTGTGCTCGGCCTATCTCGCCGACCACGCGGACGACGGGCCGGTGCAGGTGTTCGTCCAGCGCTCCCCGCATTTCCGGCCGCCGGCCGACCCCGCCGCCCCGCTGATCATGGTCGGTCCGGGCACGGGGGTGGCTCCCTTCATCGGTTTCCTGGAGGACCGTCAGGCCCGGGGTCACTCCGGCCCCAACTGGCTCTTCTTCGGTGAACAGCGCCGGGCCACCGACTTCTACCACCGCGAGGAACTGGAGGCGTACCGGGCGGACGGCCATCTGGACCGGCTCGACCTCGCCTTCTCCCGCGACCAGCGCAACAAGGTGTACGTCCAGGACCGGATGCGTGAGCACGGGCCCCGGCTGTGGCAGTGGCTCCGCGACGGCGCCCACTTCGCCGTGTGCGGCGACGCGGGCCGGATGGCCAAGGACGTGGACGAGGCCCTCAAGGAGATCGTGGCCACCCAGGGCGGCATGGCACGCGATGAGGCTGCCGCGTATGTCCGGCGGATGGCCACGGAGAAGCGGTATGTGCGGGACGTCTACTGACAGCCGCCTTCCGCGGAGTGCCACCGGAGGAGACCTGTCCCTGGCGAAGGCGCCCTTCGGCCAGGGAAGCGCCCCCAGGGGGAGGCGCCGCCCCAGAGGTGCACACCCCCGTGAACACGCCCCGCAGTCGGGGTCAGCAAGGAGCGGGCCGTCGAGCTGGTGCACACCCCCGTGAACACGCCCCGCAGCCAAGGCGGCCACCGCCCGAGGAAACACCCCGCAGGAGCACGCCACGGCGAAGGCGCCCCTCGCAGGGAAGTCGCCGCCCCGCAGCCGAGGCGACCGTCGCCCGAGGAGACCACCCCGGAGGGGCCCCGCCCCGGAGGAGACCACCGCCGGGCCGCTCACGGGCGGCGATCGCATCGGGCCGCCGCGCGCGCCGTGCGCTCCCCGGCCCCCGGCTGCCGGGGCACCCGCCCACCGCCCCGCCGCCGCGCCCAGGCCGGCCATCTCCCCTCACCCCACCGCACCCGTACGGGCCACCCCTTGTCGCCCCGCCTCGCCGGTCTGCCGGGCCGCCCCGGTCCCCACCCCCGTCCCCCGGGTCCCCCGGGCCGCCCCAGCCACACCCCCGCCAGCACCAGCACCAGCCCGCACACCTGCTGGGCCGTCAGGGCCTCCCCGGCGACCGCCGTGCCGAGCAGGACGCCGGTCACGGGGTTGAGCAGGCCGATCAGGCCAACCGTCCCGGCGGGCAGATGGCGCAGCCCGGTGAACCAGGCGACGAAGGCCAGCGCGGTGGCGACGAGGGCGACATAGGCGAAGGCGAGGAGCGTGGACGCCGGGAGCGCGGGGGGTGCGCCCTCGACGGCCGCCGCCACCGGGAGGAGCAGGATTCCGCCGGCCGTGAGCTGCCAGGCGGTCGCGGCGAGCACATCCGCCCCGTCCTTCCACCGGGTGGCCAGGAGGTGGCCGAAGGACGAGACCAGGACGGCGGCCACGGAGGCGGCGACGCCGGGCAGGCTCAGGCCGTCCTGCCCGGTGAGCAGCATGAGCGCGACCCCGCCGAGCCCTATGGTGGCGCCGAGCAGATGGGCGGCGCGGGGCCGTTGGGAGACCAGGGGCCAGGCGACGAGCATCATCGTCAGCGGCGAGACCGCCATGACCGTCGAGGCCACGCTGGTCGGCAGGAGCTGCGAGGCGACGTACACGAGGACGAAGAAGACGCTCATGTTGAGCAGGCCGAGCACCGCCGACCGCCACCACCACGCCCCGCGCGGGCGCCGGCGGGCCACGGCCAGCAGCACCAGCCCGGCGGGCAGCGCGCGCAGAGCGGCCCCGTACAGCGGGCGGTCCGCCGGGAGGAACTCATGGGTGACGTAGTAGTTGGCACCCCAGGCCACCGGGGCGACGGCGGTCAGGGCCACCCAGCGCATATTGCCTTCCATGGAAGATAATGTAGCCGCATATTAGTTTCCCGGGAAGCTATTATCGGAGACATGGACAGGAGCAGTCAGGAAGCGGCCGGTACCGGGGCCGGGGAGCACACGCCGGGGCCGGATCACGTGGCCCGTATCCAGGCCGAGTGGGGCCGTGAGCGGCCCGATCTCGATGTGGGCCCGCAGGGGGTGATCGGGCGGCTGCACCGGCTGGCCGGCCGGCTCACCGAGGAGCTGACGCTGGTGTACGGCCGTCATGGGCTCGGCGAGGGCGAGTTCGACGTGCTGTGCGCCCTGCGCCGCGCCGGGGAGCCGTACGAGCGGGCGCCGGGCGAGCTGGCCGCGTACACCATGGTGACCACGGGGGCGATGACCAAGCGGATCGACCGGCTGGAGCGGGCCGGGCTCGTCACCCGGCGGCGCGCGGCCGACGATCAGCGCGGCCGGATCGTCGCCCTCACCCGCCCCGGCCGTGAGCTGATCGACCGGGCGTTCACGGACCACATGCGCAATGAACGGCGGCTGCTGGACCGGCTCACCCCCGCCGAGTCAGCGACCCTCGAAGCGCTGCTCACGAACTGGCTGGCCCGTCTGGAGGATCCGGAGCCCCGGGCGGACGCCCGCTCCGCGTCCGGGCCCACAGCGGCAGGATGAACCAGCACAGGACGAACCACAGCACCACCGGTACGACCAGCCAGCCCGCGAGCGTGTTGTGCAGGACGACCCGCAGGATGAGCAGCAGGGCCGAGGCCATGGTGCCGAGCAGCAGGACGAGCCCGATCACCGTCAGCCGGGACGCCCACTGCACGGTCTGCGGCTTCACCTTGCGGCCGGTGAGCATCCGGTGCAGGGCCACCGGCCCGATCAGGGCCCCGGTCGCCGCGGCGCCCAGGAACACGGTGGCGAGGTAGATGCCCTGGTCCGCGTCGGAGAGATCGGCGAAGCGCGGCTGGAAGACGACCGCGAGCAGGAAACCGAACAGGATCTGCACACCCGTCTGGGTCACCCGCACCTCCTGGAGGAGGTCGGCCCACCGCCGGTCCGCCCGCTCCTCCTCGCTCTCCGCGCGTCCCCGCCGGGGACCGTCACCGTCCGATGTCACCCTCACCGCCCTCCTCTCATCTCCCGCCCGGATTCCGGCCGATCGGGTTCCGTCCCCTCCCGCGCCCGCCGCTCCGGCAAGCCGCCCTCACCGCACCTCGGATACTCGCGAAGCCGATGATCAGAACTGGGAACAGCCCCGGCGTCCGATATCGCGGACCTTCCCGGACCCGTGACGACACAGACACCGAGGGGCATATCGTACGAATATCAGCCCAGCCGCGCTCTCCGGGCGCCGCACCCCGCCCCCGCCCCTGCCCCGGGCCCTCGGCGGCACCCGACCGATCGGCCCGCGCGATCAGCCTTGATCAGAAATCGGCATTGGACGTGGCCCGGACCGGTCCTGCATGCTCAAGGGCATGTTCGGGCCTATGACTGCGACGGAATTCGGCCGGGGTGCCGCCGATGCGGTCCGCCCTGGACGCAGCGATCTCCTGATGCCCCGTCTGACGCAGTGCCGCGTCGTGGACTTCGGCAAGGTCAAGTCGACCAGCTGTCGCTGACCCCCTCCGCCTGACCCGTACCCTGCGCACCGCCGCTCCCGCGGTGGGCCCGGGGTGCGCAGGCCGGACCGCGGGCCGCCCGCCCGCGCTCTTCGACACGGTCTCCCCGCCTCTCCCCACGCCCGGCGCCCGGCCGGGGTCCCGCACGGATCCCCGCCCCCGCGCCCGAGGTGGGCCGTGTCGTCGTCCCCCGTTCCGCTCACCCCACGTGCCCGGAGCGTCACCCGACACCAAGGACACGCCCATGTCTCAGGCCCCCGCACCGGCTCTCCTCGCCCAGGCGAGGGCGTCATGAGTCCCGCCGCCGATGTCGCCGCCGATGTCACCACGGACGTCGCCACCGATTCGGTGACCGGTTCGGTGACCGGTTCTCTCGCCCGTCCCACCGCCGCCCGGAGCGGACCGGCCGGTCCTGACCTCGGCCGGCTGGACGAGGTGACCGCGGCGCTCGCGGCGCGGGCGCCCGAGTACGACCGCACTGGCGCCTTCCCCCACGAGTCCCTCCAACTGGTCCATGACGCGGGGCTGCTGACCGCGGGGGTGGATCCCCGGTACGGCGGTCCCGGCGGGTCCTTCACCGACCTCACCCGGATCCTGCTGGCCCTGGGCCGCGGGGATCCGTCGGTGGCGCTGATCGCCGGGATGACGATCGTCCCGCATCTGCTGCACTCCCGCAGTCCCTGGCCCGAGGAGCTGTACCAGCGGGTGCTGGCGGAGTCCGCGCTGCGGCCGACGCTGCTCAACCACGCGCGGGCCGAGCCGGAGATGGGCTCGTCCACCCGGGGCCCGCTGCCCGCGACGACGGCCCGCCGGACCGCCGACGGCTGGTCGCTGACCGGCCACAAGCGGTATGTCACCGGCTCCGAGGGGCTCAGCTACTTCCTGGTCTGGGCCGCGACGGACGAGCCGGAGCCGCGCGTCGGCAACTTCATCGTCCCGGCCGGGACGCCCGGCATCGAGATCCTCCCCACCTGGCACCAGCTCGGCATGCGCGCCACCGGCAGCAACGAGGTGGTGTTCACGGACGTCGAGATCCCCGCGGACCAGGTGCACGAACTGGCCGCGCCCGGCGCCGCGCCCGCCCCGGGGGTCCTGCCCGGCAGTGTGACGCTGCTGCTGTCGTCCGCCCTCTACCTCGGGGTCGCGCGGGCCGCCCAGAGCGCGGTGCACACCTACGCCCATGAGCGGGTGCCCGCCGCGCTGGGCCATTCGCTGGCCGGCACCGGACGGTACAAGAGGGGGGCCGGCGAGATCGAGACCCTGCTCTCCAGCGCCGAGCAGCTGATCTTCGGGGTCGCCGGGCAGGTGGACCGGGGCGAACCCGTCCGCGGTGTCGACGCACTGGCCTCGAAGGTCATCGTCGTACGGCATGTCACCAGCGCCGTGGAGACCGGGCTCCGGCTGCTCGGGAACCCCGGGCTGGCCCGGGAGAACCCGCTGGAGCGGCACTTCCGTGACATCCAGTCGGCCGGGGTGCACGCGCCCGGCGAGGACGCCGTCCTGCCGCTGGTCGGCGCCACGGCCCTCGCGGCGGAGGCACCCGATGCCTGAACCTCTCCCTCCCGTTCCCCCTCCCGTTCCCCCTCCCTCACCCAGCAGCACTCACGCCCGGAGAACCACCATGCGCCCGTCCCTGTCAGCCCGGCCGGCCCCACCGGCCAGATCGTCCCGGCCGGCCCGTACGGCCCGTATGTCCCTGGCCCGCCTCACCCGTCCGCTCGCGGCGGCGCTGGCCGGGTTCCTCCTGCTCACCGCCTGCTCGTCGGGCGGCGGGAACACGAGTGACTCCGGCTCCGACACCCCCGTCCAGGGCGGCACGCTCACCACCGCCGTCGACACCGAACCGGTCTCCTGGGACGTGCACGCCAGCACCCAGGACATCACCGCCGAGATCCAGCGGCAGGTGGTCGACTCCCTGGTCGCGCAGGACGCCGACGGAGAGTTCCACCCCTGGCTGGCCACCACGTGGGAAGTGGCGGACGACTACAAGAGCTACACCTTCGAACTGCGCACCGATGTGACGTTCAGCGACGGCACCGCCTTCGACGCCGCCGCGGTGAAGGCCAACTTCGACCACATCGTGGCCGACTCCACCAAGTCGCTGTACGCGGTGAGCCTGCTCGGCCCCTACACCGGCACCGAGATCATCGACACACACACCGCGAAGGTGAACTTCTCCGCGCCGTTCGCCCCGTTCCTCCAGGCCGCCAGCACGCCCTACCTGGGTTTCTACTCCCCCGAGACGCTCAAGACCGACGCGGCCGAGCTGGCGGCGGGCGGGCCCACCAACGTGGGCAGCGGACCGTACCTGTTCACCAGCTACACCAAGGGCCAGTCCGCGGTGCTGACCCGTAACCCGGACTACGACTGGGCGCCCGAGACGGCCGCCCACACCGGGCCCGCCCATCTCGACAAGCTGGAGTTCCGCTTCCTGCCCACCGCCTCGGTGCGCTCCGGCGCGCTGACAAGCGGTCAGGTGGATGTGGCGAAGGCCGTGCCGCCGCAGAACGTCGCCACGGTCGAGGCCAGCTCCTCGCTCTCCCTCCTGACCCGCGCGGCCCCCGGCGGCAACTACAACCTGTGGCTCAACGGCTCGCTGGCCCCCTTCGACGACCAGCGGGTGCGCGAGGCGGTGCAGCGCGGGATCAACATCGACCAGGACGTCGAGACAGTCACCTTCGGCCAGTACCCGCGCGCCTGGAGCCCGATCAGCCCCACCACCCCCAACTACGACAAGACCCTTGAGGGCAGCTGGCCCTACGACGCGGAGCTGGCCGGGCAGCTGCTGGACGAGGCGGGCTGGACCGCGCGGGACGCGGACGGCTACCGCACCAAGGACGGCGAGCGGCTGACCATCGAGTGGCCGGTGCTGTCGATCCAGGCCACCCGCGAGGGCCGTGACGTCCTCGGCCAGGCCGTCCAGGAGGACCTCAAGAAGATCGGCATCGAGGTCGAGCGGCCCAGCCTGGACCTGGGCACGTACAACACGCAGGTGTACGGCGGTCAAGCGCACATCGTGGACCTGAGCTGGCCCCGGTTCAGCCCGGACGTGCTGTGGCTGTTCCTCAACTCGGGCAGCGCGCCCGCCGAGGGCGGCATCAACGCCACCTTCGTCCAGGACGACCAGCTCGACGCCTGGACGGACGAGGGCCGGGCCACGCTGGACGAGACGGTCCACGCCGACGTCTACCCCAAGGTGCAGCAGCGGGCCATCGACCTGGCGCTGGTGGTGCCCATGTACACCCAGGTCTCCCTGGTCGGGACGTCCACCGCCGTCAAGGGGCTGACGTTCAGCGCCAGCAACTGGCTGACGTACTACGACGCCTGGCTGGCCGGCGAGTGAAGCCGGCCACGGCGGCGGGGCCGGCCCGCGCGGTTCTCACCCGGCTGGGATCGGCCCTCGCGGTGATGGTGGGGGCGGCGACCCTCGCCTTCCTCGCCCTGCGGATGATCCCCGGGGACCCGGTGTCGGTGCTGCTGGGGCCGTCCAACGCGGGCTCCCCCGAGGTGCGGGCGGAGATCCGCCGCGAGTACGGCTTCGACCTGCCCGTGGCCGAGCAGTACGTGCGTTATCTGGTGCGGCTGGTCCAGGGTGACCTCGGCGAGTCGTACCAGCTCCAGCGGCCGGTGTGGGAGCTGATCGGGGATCAGCTGCTGCCGACCGTGCAACTGGCGCTGAGCGCGCTGGTGCTGGCCGTCGTCCTCGCGGTGCTGTCCGCGGTGGCGACGGCCGGGCGGCGGCCCGCGCTGCGGGCGGTGGCCTCGGTGTGGGAGCTGATCGCGGCCTCCACCCCGTCCTACTGGGTCGGGATCGTGCTGCTGACCGTGCTGTCGTTCCGGTTCCCGGTGTTCCCGGTGGCCGGTGCCGACGGGTTCGCGGCGCTGGTGCTGCCCGCCGTGACGCTGGCGCTGCCGCTGACCGGGGTGCTGGCGCAGGTGCTGCGCGAGGGCCTGGAGGCGGCGCTGGCCCAGCCGTTCGTGGTCACCGCCCGCTCCCGGGGGGTGGGTCAGTCGGCGGTACGGGTGCGGCACGCGCTGCGGCACGCGGCCGTACCGCTGCTCACCCTCGCGGGCTGGCTCACCGGTTCGCTGATCGGCGGGGCGGTGCTGGTGGAGACGGTGTTCGGGCGGCCCGGTATCGGCTCGCTGGTGCTCCAGGCGGTGACCGCCAAGGACATGCCGGTGGTGATCGGGGTGGTGCTGCTGTCGGCCTTCGTCTTCGTCGTGATCTCCACCGTGGTGGACCTGCTGTACCCCGTCATCGACCCGCGGCTCCGGAGCACCTGATCCATGACCAGTACCCTCCTCCCCGATCTCGGCCCCGGCCCGGCGCCCGCCGTGTCCGCCCCGGCACGGCGGCGCTGGGCCGGACCGCCGGTCAGTGTCCTGCTCGCGGGCGCGCTGCTGCTGCTCGTCGTGCTGGTGGCGGTCGCGCCGGGCCTGTTCACCGGCGTCTCGCCCACCGCGACCGATCCGCCGGCCGCGCTGCGCGGCCCCGGCGGCGAGTACTGGCTCGGCACCGACCAGCTGGGCCGCGACCTGTACACCAGGATCCTGTACGGCGCCCGGCCGTCCCTGCTGCTGGGCTTCGGGTCCACGGTGATCTCGGTCGTGCTGGGCGCGGCGTTCGGGCTGGCCGCCGCGCTGGGCGGGCGGCTCGCCGACCAGGTGCTGATGCGGCTGGCGGACATCCTGCTGGCGCTGCCCGCGCTGCTGCTGGCCCTGCTGATCGTGACCGTGCTGGGCGCGGGCACGGTCAATGTGATGACCGCGATCGGTATCGCCTTCGTCCCCGGGTACGCCCGGCTGGTGCGGGCGGAGGCCATGGTGGTGCGGCGTTCCGGGTATGTGGAGTCGGCGGTGGCGCTGGGGCTGCCGCGGCGCTCGATCGTGCTGCGGCATGTGCTGCCGAACGCGCTCGCGCCGCTGCTGACCCTGGCGACCGTCGGGTTCGGTACGGCGCTGATCTCGGCGTCCGGGCTGAGCTTCCTCGGGCTCGGTCCGGCCGCGCCCTCGCCGGAGTGGGGGGCGCTGCTCTCCGCCGGGCGGGACTTCCTCCAGACGGCGTGGTGGATCGGGGTGTTCCCGGGCGCCGCCGTCACCGTGACCGTCATCGCCGTGAATGTCGTCGGCCGCCATGTCCAGCAGCGTTTCACCCGGAGGTCCGCCCGATGAGCGTCACCGAGTCGCCGCTGCTGAGCGTGGAGGGCCTCGACGTTTCCTTCGGGCGCGGCGAGCCGGTCCGTGCCGTCCGGGATGTGTCCTTCAGTCTGCGCCGGGGCGAGTGCCTCGCCGTGGTCGGTGAGTCGGGGTCGGGCAAGAGCGTCACGGCCCGCACGCTGCTCGGGCTGACCGGCGCGCGGGCCCGGGTCGCGGCCCGGCGGCTGGTCTTCGACGGCGTCGATCTGACGGCCCTGTCCGAGCGGGAGTGGCGGTCGGTCCGGGGCCGCCGGATCGGGCTGGTGCTCCAGGACGCGCTGGTCTCGCTGGACCCGTTGCGGACGGTGGGCGCGGAGATCCGCGAGACGCTGGCCACGCACCGTCTGGCGCGGGGCGCCGAGGCACGCGAGCGGACGCTGACGCTGCTGTCGGACGCCGGTATCCCCGATCCCGCGCGCCGGGCGGCCGAGCGGCCGCATCAGCTGTCGGGGGGGCTGCGGCAGCGGGCGCTGATCGCGTCCGCGCTGTCCGGGGCGCCGGAACTGCTGGTGGCCGACGAGCCGACGACCGCCCTGGACGTGACCGTGCAGGCCCAGATCCTGGACCTGCTGGGCCGCCTGGTGGGCGACGGCACGGCCCTCCTGCTGATCAGCCACGACCTGGCGGTGGTGGCGCGGCTGGCCGACCGGGTGGCGGTGATGTACGGCGGGCTGCTGGTCGAGCAGGGCCCCGCCCAGGACGTCCTGAAGGATCCCCGGCACCCGTACACCAGGGCCCTGCTGGCGGCCGTCCCCACCTTCGCCTCCAAGGGCGGCCCCCTGTCCGTCCCGTCCCCGCCGGGTCAGCCGGCGGCGGGCCCCGACGGCTGCCCGTACGCCGCCCGCTGCCCGGCAGCCGACGACCGCTGCCGCACGAAGCTGCCTGCGGCGACGGCGGACACGGGCGGACATCTGACGCTGTGCTGGTATCCGGACGGAAGATCGGCGGGGGTGTCCGTCCCTGGGGCGGGGGGTGCCGAGGTGTTCTCGGGGGGTGGGGCCGCGGCTCTGCTCGACGCGGCTTCGCCGGGAAGGGGTACGGCGCCTGCGGGCGAGCCTGCGCCGGACGAGGCAACGGCACCTTCCGGCAGCCACTCGCCGGACCACGGCAACGACGCCTCCGACGAGCCTTCGACCGACGCTCATTCGCGCGGGGGCGCCTCGGCTCTGCTCGACACGCCTTCACCGGGCAGGCGTACGGCACCTTCGGACGAGCCCGCGCCGGACCAGGCAACGGCTCCCTCCGACGGCCATGCACCGGCCCACCGCGACGGCGTCTCCGATGAGCCTTCAACCGATGAGCTTCCGCGACTGTCCGACGAGCCTTCGCCGGGCGGCCCTTCGCCACTGTCCGGCACACCGTCGCCGGGCGGCCCCGCGCGACTGTCCGGCACACCGTCCACGGACGCCCTCACGCCACTGTCCGGCACGCCCTCGCCCCGCACGGCGTCTCCGGACGCCCCGTCACCGGCCGCCAGGCCCACGGCGCCCACAGACGCCCCCGCGCCGGACGACGGCCCGGCCCCCTCCGACGTACCCGCGCCCCGCAAGGGCGCCGTGCCGCCGGGCGGCGACGCGTCCCTCCTGAGCACGACGCGGCCCCGAACCCCGTCGCCCGCCCCAACCCCTGCTTCTGCCCAAATCCCCGCGTCCGCCCGTCAGGATGCCGGCGGCGCCCTCGCCAAGGGCAGGCAAGGCGCCCAGCGCGAACCCCTGTTGGACGTCCAGGGTGTCTCCAAGACCTTCCGGTCGGCCGACGGGGGGGCCTACCGCGCCGTCGCGGACGTGTCGTTCCAGATCATGGGCGGGGAGACGCTCGGGCTGGTGGGTGAGTCGGGGTCGGGGAAGACGACCACGGCACAGATGGTGCTGGGGCTGGTGGAGCCGGACGAGGGGGTCGTGCGGTTCGAGGGGGAGGCGTGGAGCGGGGTGCCGGAGCGGGAGCGCCGGGCGCGGCGTTCGCGGCTCCAGGTGGTGCATCAGGATCCGCTCGGTTCGTTCGATCCCCGGCACGATGTGCGCCGGATCCTGGCGGAGGCCGTGGCGCGGGCGGGGGTGCCGCGCGGCCGGGCCCGTACCGCGCGGGTGGCCGAACTGCTCGGGCAGGTCGGGCTGTCGGCGGCGCTGGAGGGGCGGCGTCCGCTGGAGCTGTCCGGCGGGCAGCGCCAGCGGGTGGCCATCGCGCGGGCGCTGGCGACCGGGCCCCGGCTGATCGTGTGCGACGAGCCGGTGTCGGCGCTGGACGTGTCGATCCAGGCCCAGGTGCTCGATCTGCTGGCGGACCTCCAGCGGGAGCTGGGCGTGGCGCTGCTGTTCATCTCGCATGACCTCGGCGTCGTGCACCACGTCAGCGACCGGGTCGTGGTGATGAAGGACGGGCGCCTGGTCGAGTCCGGGCCGGTCGCACAGATCTTCGCGAACCCCCGGCATCCGTACACCCGGGAGCTGTTGACCTCGCTTCCCCGGCCCGAGCGGACCCAGGAAGGACGAGAATCGCGGGCATGACGACCAACCTCGACACCGACCGCTGGATCCGGCGCTTCCATCCCGGCGCGGGGCGGGCCCCCCGTCTGGTGTGCTTCCCGCACGCGGGCGGCTCGGCCGGGTTCTACCGCCGGCTCTCCGAACTGCTGCACCCCCGAGTGGAGGTGCTGGCGGTGCAGTACCCGGGACGGCTGGAGCGCCGGGACGAGCCGCTGTTCACGGAGATCGCGCCGCTGGCGGACGCGATCGCCGGGGTGCTGGAGCCGTCCTGGGGGACCCCGCCCGCGTTCTTCGGGCACAGCATGGGCGCGGTGGTGGCCTATGAGACGGCCCGGCGGCTGGGCGCCCGCACGGGTGCGGGGCCGGTCGCGCTGTTCGCGTCGGGGCGGCGGGCGCCGTCCACCGTGCGCGACGGCGAGCGGCTGCATCTCGCCGGGGACGGGGAACTGGTGGCCGAGATCGTCCGGCAGGGCGGCACCCCGCCGGAGCTGCTGGCCGACCCCGAGATGCGCGCGCTGGTCCTGCCCGCGCTGCGCGGCGACTACCGGGCCATCGAGACCTACCGCCACCGCCCCGGCCCGCGGATCACGGCCCCGGTCACCGTCCTGGTGGGCGCCGGGGACGCGAAGGTGACGGCGCGGGAGGCCCGCGCCTGGGAGGGGCACACCGACGGCACGACCGAGGTACTGAGTTTCGACGGCGGTCACTTCTTCCTCGCCGAACAGCCGGAGCGGATCGCCGCGGTGATCCGCTCCCGGCTGCTGCCGGCCGCGGCCGGAGGGCCAGCCCCGACCGGAGGGCAGACGCCGACCGGAGGGCCAGCCGCGACCGGAGGGCCGACCGCCCCGAGGGGTGGCTGAAACCCGGCCCTCTGCTCTGTACCTGCCCGACGCGGATGTCAGCGCCGATGTCCGCGCCATGTACGACACCACCGCGAGATGTCGGATGGGGAGCCTGCTGTGGTCTTGGTGGAACGCGAGATTCAGGTGAGGCGACTACGAGAGCTGCTGGCGGACTGTCTCGTGGGCAGAGGCGGTGTGGCGGCGCTCAGCGGGCCGGTCGCCGGCGGGAAGACGGAACTCCTCCATGTCCTGGGCGAGCACGCGGCGGCGGCCGGAGCCGTCGTGCTGCACGCCACGGCCCGGTGTTCGGAGTCCGGGGTCGAACTCGGTGTGATGGGCCAGATCTTCCGGCACCAGCACTTCTCCCCCGCCGACCGGGAGCGGGCCCTGCGCCCGTACGAGCCGGGCCCGGCCATCGCGCCGTGCGACGCGGACCTGCTCACCCACAGCCCGATCCCGGCGCAGGTCAGCCAGGTGCACTGGCAGTTGCTGCGCGCCCTGGCGGAGCGGACGCCCGTGGTGATGATCGTCGACGATCTGCACTTCGCCGACGCGGCCTCCCTGGACACCCTCACCTATGTGGGCCGACTGCTGCGCACCACGCGGCTGCTGCTGGTGGTGGCCGAACGGGACACCGCGTCGGGCACCAGCACCACGGAGCTGTCCTGGCGGACCTCGCTGGTGCGCCAGCCGCATGTCACCCGGCTCCGGGTCCGCCCCCTGACCCCGGCGGGCACCCGGGAACTCCTCACGGAGCTGATCGGTCCGCACCTCGCGGGCGCGTCCTGGCACCGGCTCAGCGGCGGCAACCCACTGCTGCTGCGCGCCCTCGCCGAGGACCACCACGACCGCACGGCAGGACTCCCGCCACCGGCCGGGCCCGGCCTGGTGGAACCGTCCGTGGGCGAGGAGTACGGCCGGGCGGTGGACGCCTGTGTCCGGCGGGCCGGGGAGCGGCACCGGGACACGGCCCGCGCGCTCGCGGTGCTGGACGCCTCGGGTTCGGCACGCCACCTGGCCCGGCTGACGGGCCGCCCGCACCACCTGGTCGACCAGGCGCTGGCCGCGCTGGACGGCTTCGGGGTCCTGGACGAGGGCCGCTACCGGCATCCGGTCGCCCGCGCCGCCGTGCTGGCCGGGATGCCGGCCGCCGAACGGGCGCTGCTGCACCGGCACGCGGCCCGGCTGCTGCACGCCGCAGGGGAGCCCGCGTCGACGGTCGCCGTGCATCTGGCGGCGGCCCGGCACAGCGAGGAGCCGTGGGCGTTCCCGGTGGCCCTGGAGGCCGCGCGGGAGGCGCTGCGCCGGGACGACACGTCGTTCGCCGAGGCGTGCCTGGATGTGGCCGAGGCGGCGGCGGGCGACGAGGACCGGCGGGTGACGGTGACCGTGCTGCGCAGCCTGGTCGACTACCGCACCGACCCCGACACCGCCTGCCGGCGGCTGCGCCCGCTGATCGCCGCGCTGCGCGAGGGCCGGCTGTCGGGCTGCCAGATCGTGACGCTCCTGGGCCGGCTGCTGTGGACCGGCGGCAACGACGAGATCGCCCTCGCCCTGGGCCGCCTCGAACGGTCCGCGGAGGCGCTCGACGCCCGCGTCACGGCCGAGTACCACGCCGTACGGCAGGGGCTGTACGCCTCGCATCCGGGGCTGCTCCCGAGGCCCGCCGCCCGGCCCCGGCCGCCCCGCCGGTCGCTGGCGCGGGGCGCCGAGGGGGCGCCGCCGCGGATGTCCGGCGTGCTGAACCGGCTGCTGCGCTCGGGCCCCGGCCCGGACGCCGTGCGCAGCGCCGAACTGGCGTTGCAGACCACCACGCTGGACGACGGCAGCTTCCCGGCCGTCCATCAGGCGCTGTCGGTGCTGGTGTACGCCGACCGGGCCGATCTCGCGGCGCCCTGGTGCGACCGGCTGGTCGGGGAGGCCGCCGCGCGCGATGTCCCCACCTGGCAGGCGCTGTTCGCGGCGCTGCGGGCCGAGGCAGCGATGCGCCAGGGTGATGTGCTGCTCGCGGAGGGGTGCGCCCGGCAGGCGCTGGGGCTGCTGTCGCTGCGCGGCTGGGGGGCGCTGATCGGCTCGCCGCTGGCCACGCTGGAGCTGGCCGCCGCCGCGACGGGCCGGGCGGAGGCGGGCGGGCCGCCGGTGGCGGCGCTGCCGGAGCAGCTGTTCCAGACCCGGTTCGGGGTGCAGTATCTGCACGCGCGCGGCCGGTGGCGGCTGTCGGTGAATCTGCTGCACGGCGCGCTGGACGATCTGACCCGGTGCGGGCGGCTGATGCGGGAGTGGGACATCGACCTGCCCGCGTTCGTGCCGTGGCGCGGCGACGCGGTGACGGCGCTGCTGCGTCTGGGCCGGACGGAGGAGGCCCGGCGGCTGGCCGTGGAACAGCTCGCGATGGTGCCGGTGACCCAGCCCCGGGCACGGGGCATGGCCCTGCACACGGCCGCGTCGGTGGCCGATTCCCGGCGCCGGGCGACCCTGCTGCGGGAGTCCGCCGATCTGCTGGACGCCGCCGGGGACCGGCTGGAACTGGCCCGGGTGCTGGCCGATCTGAGCGAGGTGCACACCCGGGCGGGGCAGAGCGGCCGAGCCCGGATGGTGGCCCGGCAGGCCCTGGACATCGCCGAGGACCAGGGCCTGGCCCCGCTGTCGCGGCGGCTGGCGGCCCGTCAGGCGCCGCCCGCGCGTCCGGAGCGGGGCGGCGGCACCGGCCGGGTCGGGGTGCTGAGCAGCTCGGAGGCGCAGGTGGCGTCGCTGGCGGTCGCCGGGCTGTCCAACCGGGAGATCGCCGAGAAGCTGTTCATCACGGTCAGCACGGTGGAGCAGCATCTGACGCACACCTATCGCAAGCTCCGGGTGAAGGGACGGTCGGATCTGCCGCTGTCACTGCTGGCGGCGGTGGACGGCGGACCCGAGCGGCAGGCGCCGGCGGAGGGGGTGCGTCAGGCGACCGCGTCAGAGCGGGTCGGGGGCCGCCCGTAGCGGCAGTCCGAGCAGCCCGCGCAGGGTGCCGGCCTCGTAGGCCCTGCGGAACACTCCCCTGGCCTGGAGTTCCGGCACCAGCTCGCGGGTGACGGCGGTCAGGTCGTGGGGCAGCTCGCCGGGCCGCAGCCGGAACCCGGAGATCCCGGCCCGCCGCCACTCCAGGAGCAGCTCGGCGAGTTCACCGGGGGTACCCGTGACGATGTGCGCGTCGGAGGTGAACTCGCTGCCGTGCGCGTCGTCCAGGCGGGCCTTGCGGGCGGCGGCCTCGCCGGGGGTGGGGTCGAGGAAGACCACGAGGTCGGCGAAGACGTGCACGGTCTCCGCCGCGCGCCCGGCGGCGGCCTGCGCGCCCCGGATCTCCTCGACGGTCGCCCGCGCCTCCTCGGCGCTGTGCGGGGTCACGGACACCACGTCGGCGGAGCGGGCCCCGTACCGGTAGGGCAGGCTGATGTGGGCGAGGGTGAAGACCAGCGGGTGGCCCTGCGGGGAGCGCGGGGCCAGGGCCGGTGCGTCGATGGTGAGCCAGTCACCGGCCGTCCCACCGAGGGGCTCGATCGTGGTGAAGCTGCCGTGCGGGTCGGGGTCGGCCGGGGCGAACCGGCCGGGCGCGAGCGCCCGCAGCTCCTTCTCGTCGTCCACGCCGTCCCACAGGGCGCGCACGACCCGCACCAGATCGGCGGCGCGTTCGAAGAGTTCGGCCATCGGCCGCTGCACCTCGGGCGTGAACAGCTCCGCGAGCACGATCGGGCGGGCCGGGGTCACCTGCGTACGCCAGCCGGCCCGGCCGCCGGTCAGCTGGTCGAGCGTGGCGATGGCCCGCGCGATCCGGGTCGGCTGGACCTGGTCGAGCACCCCGGTCGGCACCAGTCCGATGTGCTCGGTGCGGGCGGCGAGCGCGGCGGCGACGAGCAGCGCGTCCAGCCGGTGACCGACCGCGCTGCCGTCCGCCGGGCGCTTCGGCGGGTCCTCCAGCGTCACGAAGTCGAGCAGCCCGCGTTCGGCCTCCTCGACCAGTCCGGTCCAGTGGGCCAGCCCGTAGGGGTCACCGTCGGGGGCGCCGGACGCGGGGTGCCAGCCGGTGGCGTCCAGGGCCACGGCGAGATGGAGGGGGTGGGGCGCGGTCATGATGGGCTCATTTCTTGAGGTGCGGGTGCGGGTGCGGGGTGTTGGTACGAGTGCGGGTGTGAGCGCGGGTACGGGTACCCGTGTGAGCGCGGGTGCGGGTACGGGTGTGAGCGCGGGTGCGGGTACGGGTGTGAGTCCGGGTCAGGGGAGGGGTCGGGGTCGGGAAGGACACGGTCCTGGGTCGGCGGCCCGGACGGCCCGGACGGGGTGGCCGGGGTGGCCCGGACGGGGTGGCCCGGGTGGCCCGGACGGGGTGGCCCGGACCGGCCACCCCCGCGTCGGCGGCGGTCCGGCCGGTCGGGACTTAGCCGACCGGCCGGTCCAAGTCGTTCAGCCACTCCTCCACCGCCGCCGCCGTGGTCGCCGAGTGCTCCTCCAGGACGGAGAAGTGGTCGCCGGGCACGTCGGCGGTGGTGTGCGGGAGGCGCCAGAAGGCGCGGGTGTCCTCGGCGGGAAGGCCGTCGGGCGTGCCCGGCAGCGGGTCGGTGGCCCGGAGGAGCAGGGTCGGGGTGGTGACCGGCCGGGGCTCCCAGGGGCCGAAGGTACGCAGATAACTCCCCATCGTCGTCAGCCCGTTGTCGTTCAGCCCCAGCTCGAACGCGTCGAAGCGGGCGACCATGCCGTTGATCATCGCGGGCATCCACCAGTCCATGCCCGGCAGGGCCGCCGTGTCCATCGGGTAGGTGTCGACCATCGCGAGGCCCGCCGGAGGTGTCCCCCGGCGTTCCAGCTCGGCCGTCACGGCGTGGGCGACACAGCCGCCCAGGGACCGGCCGAGCAGCGCGAACGGCCGCCCCCCGGCGAGCCGCTGGACCGCGTCCGCCTGCATCGCGACGAAGGTGTCCGCCGTGTCGGGCACCGCGCTGTCGGGCGCGTATCCGGGCGCCGGTACGGCCCGGACGTCCCGGCGCCCGTCGAGGGCCTGCCCGAAGCGGGCGTACTCGTGGGGTCCGGACAGGGCGGTCAGCGCCGGGAAGCAGATCAGCGGGGTCGGGGCGTCGCCCCGGGCCAGGACGACCGGTTCGACGGCGTGCCGGGCG
Source organism: Streptomyces sp. NPDC056734 (assembly GCF_042790455.1). Lineage (NCBI taxonomy): Bacteria > Bacillati > Actinomycetota > Actinomycetes > Kitasatosporales > Streptomycetaceae > Streptomyces > Streptomyces sp. NPDC056734. The sequence continues at coordinate 121,874 of NZ_JBHTZD010000001.1, read as the reverse complement.
CTGTCCGCCGTGGCGAAGGTGTCCCGCAGGCGGGCGGAGGCGACGATCACCTCGGTGGCGGCGGTGATCTCCCGCGCCGCGCACAGCCGCAGATAGAGGTCCGTGAGCGGCCCTTCCCGGCGTGCCGTCCCCGGCCGTTCCCGCAGCAGTTCGCCCAGGTGACCGGCGAGATCCTGCGGGGTCGGGAAGCGGATGGTCAGAGCGCCCCCGAGGGACAGCCCGGTCGTGGCCGCCAGCCGGGCCCGCAGCTCGACGGCGGACAGCGAGTCGAGCCCGGCCTCCACGAACGGCCGTCCCGCGCTCACCGAGTCCACCGCCGCGTACCCGAGCACCCCCGCCGCCTGCGTCCGTACGAGATCCAGCAGGGCGGCGTCCAGGGCGGGGCCGGTGAGCCGGGCGTGGCGCTCGGCCCAGCCGGGGCCGGGGTCGGCTGCCGTGGGGGCGGGCAGTGCCGGGGCATCGGTGGTGCTGCGGCCCACGGTGACGTCGAGCCAGTGGCGGCGCCGCTGGAAGGCGTAGGTGGGGAGGTCGGCCGGGCGCGGGTCGAGCCCTTCGAAGGCGGCCGTCCAGTCCACGGGCAGACCGTCCGCGTGGAGCCGACCCAGCGCTGTGAGCAGGGTCGCGGCCTCGGGGCGGCCCTTGCGCAGGACGGGGGCGAGCACAGAGGCCCGGACGCCCCCAGGGGAATCATCGGCATCCAGGATGTCCCCGACCATCGCCGTGAGCACCGCGTCCGGCCCCACCTCCACGAACCGTGTCACCCCCATCGCGCGCAACTCCCGCACCACATCCAGGAATCGCACCGCCCCACGGGCGTGCTCGGCCCAGTAGTCGGCGGACCCCAGCTCCCCCTCACCCGCCTGCGCGCCGGTCAGGTCAGAGACCACCGGGAGGGCGGGCGGGTGGTAGTGGACGGCCTTGGCCGTGCGGCGGAAGTCGTCGAGCATGCCGTCCATGCGCGGGGAGTGGAAGGCGTGGCCGACCCGCAGCCGGGCGGTACGGCGGCCCCGGGCCCGGAAACCGGCGGCGAGGGCGAGGACGGGTTCCTCGTCGCCGGACAGGACGACCGCGCGGGGGCCGTTGACGGCGGCGATCGACACCGCCCCCGCACTGTCCCGCAGCGCCCCGGCGATCTCCTCCTCGATCTCCTCCTCGGTCGCCTCCACGGCCGCCATCGCGCCGCCCGGCGGCAGTGCCTGCATCAGCCGTCCGCGCTCGGTCACCAGCCGGGCCACGTCGGGCAGGGTGAGCACACCGGCCGTGTGGGCGGCGGCCAGCCCGCCGATGGAGTGCCCGGCGACCACATCGGGCCGTATCCCCCAGGACTCCAGGAGCCACGACAGGGCGATCTCCACGGCGAAGAGGGCGGGCTGGGCGTACTCCGTGCGGTCGAGCAGGTCGCCGTGCCCGGCGGACAGGACCGCCGTGCGCACCGGGTGGGTCAGGTGGGGTCCGCGGTGGCGGTCGAGTTCGGCGGTGACGGCGTCGAAGGCGCGGGCGTAGGCGGGGAACCGCTCGTACAGCTCCCGTCCCATGCCCGCCCGCTGGCTGCCCTGTCCGGTGAACAGAAACGCCGTCCGGCCGCCGGATGTGCCGCTCGGTGCGGGTCCCTCTGCCATCGAGTGCAGGGCGCGCAGGGCTTCGTCGCGGTCGGCGGCCACGACGACCGTACGGTGCGGGTGGGTGGCCCGCCGGGTGGCCAGGGACCAGGCGATGTCCAGGGGCTGGGCCTCCGGGTGGTCCCGGAGGTGCCGGGTGAGGTGGGCGGCCTGGTCGCGCAGGGCCTGTGGCGAGCGGGCGGACAGCGGCCAGGGCAGGACGGCGGAGGGGCGGTTCCCGGACCCCGGGGCTTCCTCGGCGTCGTCCTGCGATGGCTGCTCCAGGATCACGTGCGCGTTGGTGCCGCTCACGCCGAACGCGGAGACCCCGGCCCGGCGGGGCGCTTCGCCGTCCGGCCAGGGGCGGGCCTCGGTGAGCAGGCGGACGCCGCCGTCCGTCCAGTCGACATGGGGTGTGGGGGCGTCCACGTGCAGGGACCGGGGCAGGAAGTCGTGGCGCAGGGCCTGCACCGCCTTGATGACGCCCGCCACCCCGGCCGCCGCCGCCGTGTGCCCGAGGTTGGACTTGAGGGAGCCGAGCCACAGCGGCCGGTCGGCGGGGCGTTCGGCGCCGTAGACCTCTTGGAGGGCCTGGATCTCGATGGGGTCGCCGAGGGTGGTGCCCGTGCCGTGCCCCTCCACCAGGTCGACGTCCCGCGCGGACAGGCCCGCGTCGGCCAGGGCCCGGCGGATGACCCGCTGCTGGGCGGGTCCGTTGGGGGCCGTCAGCCCGTTGGAGGCGCCGTCCTGGTTGACGGCCGTACCGCGCACCACGGCCAGCACGGGATGTCCCAGCCGCCGCGCGTCGGAGAGCCGTTCCACCAGCAGCAGCCCGGCCCCTTCCGCCCAGCCCGTGCCGTCCGCGCCCGCGGCGAAGGCACGGCAGCGGCCGTCCGGGGACAGTCCGCGCTGGCGGGAGAAGGCCACGAACCCGGCGGGCGTCGACATGACGGTGGCCCCGCCCGCGAGCGCGAGATCGCACTCGCCGCCGCGCAGCGCCCGCACCGCCAGATGCAGCGCCACGAGAGAGGAGGAGCACGCCGTGTCGACGGTCACCGCCGGGCCCTCGAAGCCGTACGTGTAGGAGAGGCGCCCCGAGGCCACGCTGGCGAGGTTGCCGATGCCGAGGTGGCCCTCCAGTTCGGCGGGGATGCGGTCGAGGCGGGAGTGGTAGTCCTGTCCGGCCAGCCCGACGTACACGCCGGTGGCGCTGGAGCGCAGGCTCGCGGGGTCGATGCCGGCCCGTTCGAACGCCTCCCACGAGGTTTCCAGCAGCAGGCGCTGCTGTGGGTCCATGGCGAGCGCCTCGCGCGGGGAGATCCCGAAGAACTCCGCGTCGAAGTCGGCGGCGTCGTAGAGGAATCCGCCGTGCCGGGCGTAGCTGGTGCCGGGCCGGTCCGGGTCGGGGTCGTAGAGGGCGTCGAGGTCCCAGCCCCGGTCGTCGGGCCAGGGGCCGATGGCGTCGCCGCCCGCCGCGACCAGGTCCCACAGGCCGTCGGGCGAGGTGATGCCGCCGGGCAGCCGGCAGCCCATGCCGATGACGGCGATCGGCTCGCGCCGGGCGGCTTCCACCTGGTCCAGGCGGCGCCGGGCCTCCCGGCTCTCGCCGAGGGCGCGCTTGAGGTACTGCCGGAGCTTGTCCTCATCGGCCACGGCCGGCCTCCTTCGTGCCGCGCTCGCCGGTTCCGTACGCCCGTCCGTCGTGCATCACGCCTCGCTGTCCATCAGCTCGAAGAGTTCGTCGTCGGTCGCCGCGTCCAGGTCGAGATCGTCGGCGGGGTGCGGGAGGTCGGCCCAGCGGGCGGCCAGGGCGCGCAGCCTGGCGGCCAGTTCGGGCCCCTCGGGGTCGTCGGGGGTGATCCGCTCCAGCAGGGCGAGCGCGTCGCCGCGGGCCGGGGCGTGGCCGGCCGGGGGGGCCGTCGTGGGCAGCAGGGTGGCGAGATGGGCGGCGACCGCCGTGGGGGTCGGGTGGTCGAAGACCAGGGTGGCGGGGAGCCGGTGGCCGAGGGCGTCGGCGAGCCGGTTGCGCAGATCGACGGCGGTCAGCGACTCCAGCCCGAGTTCCTTGAACTGCCGGTCGGCGCCCACGTCCTCGATGCCGTCGTGGCCCAGCACCTCCGCGGTCTGACGGCGCACGAGGTCGGTCAGTTCCGCCGCGCGCTCGGCGGGCGCGAGGGCGGCGAGCCGGGACGTCAGGGTGACCGTCGTCGCTTCGTCGTCGTCGCCGAGGTGGACGGCGGTGTCGCCCACGCGAGTCGTCGGCGCCCCGGCGTCGAGCCAGAAGCGGCGCCGCTGGAACGCGTACGTCGGCAGCTCCACCCGGCGCGGGCGCAGCCCCGCGAAGGCCGGGGACCAGTCGACCGGTACCCCGCTCGCGTGCACCGCGGCGGCCGAGGTGAGGAAGCGGTCGAGGCCGCCGTGGTCGCGCCGCAGGGTCTCCGTCACGGTGGTGTCCGGGGCGTTCGCCGCGTCGGCGGTGTCCTGGATGCTCGCGGTCAGTACGGGGTGCGGGCTGACCTCGATGAAGACGGTCGGCCCCGCGGCCACCAGGTCCTGGACGACGGGCGCGAAGCGCACGGTGTGGCGGATGTTGCGGTACCAGTAGGTCCCGTCCAGGTCGGCCGGGTCGGCGAGGGCGGCCGTGACCGTGGAGTGGAGGGGGAGGTGGCCCGGGTGCGGGGTGACGAAGGCGAGCCGGTCGAGGAGTTCGGCCCTCGCCTCGTCGATCACCGGGGAGTGGCCCGCGACCGTGGCCGCCCGGATCCGCCGGGCGCGTTCGCCGCGCTGCGCGCACAGGGCGAGGAGTTCGTCCAGGGCGGAGTCGTCGCCCGCGACCACGGCGGCGGAGGGGCCGTTGACCGTTGCCACCGAGAGCCGTCCCGGCCAAGCCGCGATGCGCTCCTCCACGTCGGCGAGCGGCAGCGCCAGCGAGACCATGCCGCCCTTGCCGACCAGTCCGGCGAGGATCCGGCTGCGCTCGACGACGATCCGTGCCGCGTCCTCCAGCGTCAGGATCCCGGCGACCGTCGCGGCGGCGACCTCTCCCTGGCTGTGCCCGACGACCGCGTCCGGGTGGACCCCGTACGCCTCCCACTGGGCGGCGAGGGCGACGAGCACCGCCCACAGCGCGGGCTGCGCCACGTCCACCCGGTCGAGCGTGGGCGCACCGGGCCGCTCGCGCAGGACATCGAGGAGCGACCAGTCGAGGTGGGGTGCCAGCGCCCGCGCGCAGTCCTCGACGCGCGCCGCGAACACCGGGGAGGAGTCCAGCAGCCCCTGGGCCATCCCGGCCCACTGCGAGCCGTGCCCGGGGAACACGAACACCGTCCGGGTGCCTTCGGCGGCGGTTCCCCGTACGAGGTTCCCGGCCGGTTCGCCGCGCACCAGGGCGGCGAGACCCTCGGCGGCGGCCTCGCGACCGGCGGCGATCACCACCGCGCGGTGGTCGAAGGGCGAGCGGTCGGTGCGTAGCGCGTGCGCGATGTCGGCGCCGGTGTTCCCGGTCCCTGTCCCCGTCCCCTCGTCCAGCAGGGTGAGGAGCCGTTCGGCCTGGCCCGCGAGGGCGGTGGGGGTACGGGCGGAGAGGACCCAGGGCAGGGGGGTGTTGCCCGGCGAGAGGGGCGGGGGTGTCCCGGCGTCGGCGGGGCGTTCGAGGATGACGTGGGCGTTGGTGCCGCTCACCCCGAACGACGAGACACCGGCACGCAGCGGCCGTCCCTCCCGCGCCTCCCACACCTGCTGTTCCGTCAGCAGCCGTACGCCTCCGGAGGCCCAGTCGACATCGGGGGCGGGCTCGTCGACGTGCAGGGTCCTCGGCAGGACGCCGTGCCGCATGGCCTGGACCATCTTGATGATCCCGGCGACTCCGGCGGCGGCCTGGGTGTGCCCAATGTTGGATTTGAGGGAGCCGAGCCACAGCGGCCGGTCGGCGGGCCGGTCATGGCCGTAGGCGGCGACGAGTGCCCGTGCCTCGATGGGGTCGCCGAGGGTGGTGCCGGTGCCGTGTCCCTCCACGGCGTCGACGTCCCGCGCGGACAGGCCCGCGTCGGCGAGCGCCTGGCGGATGACCCGCTGCTGGGCGCTGCCGCTGGGCGCGGTCAGGCCGTTGGAGGCGCCGTCCTGGTTGACGGCCGTGCCCCGCACCACGGCGAGCACGTGATGCCCCAGCCGCCGCGCGTCCGAGAGCCGTTCCACCAGGAGCAGCCCCGCGCCCTCGGCCCAGCTGGTGCCGTCCGCCCCGGCCGCGTACGCCTTGACCCGGCCGTCGGGGGCGAAGGCGCGGTGCCGGGAGGTGGCGACCATCCCGGACGGCGACGCCATCACCGCCACCCCGCCCGCGAGCGCGAGATCACACTCGCCGCCGCGCAGCGCCCGCACCGCCAGATGCAGCGCCACCAGCGAGGAGGAGCAGGCGGTGTCGACGGTCACCGCCGGGCCCTCGAAGCCGTACGTGTACGAGACGCGCCCCGAGGCCACACTGGCCGCGCTGCCGTTGTGGAGATAGCCCTCCAGCTCGGGCGGGAGTTCGTGCAGGCGGGAGGCGTAGTCGTTGTACATGACGCCGACGAACACGCCCGTGTTGCTGCCGCGCAGGGCGGCGGGGTCGATCCCGGCCCGCTCGAACGCCTCCCAGGACGTCTCCAGCAGCAGCCGCTGCTGCGGGTCGGTGGCGAGGGCCTCGCGGGGGGAGATCCCGAAGAAGTCGGCGTCGAAGTCGGCGGCGTCGTGCAGGAATCCGCCGTGCTGGGTGTAGGTCCGGCCGGGGCGGTCGGGGTCGGCGTCGTAGAGGGACTCGGTGTCCCAGCCCCGGTCGGTGGGCCAGGGCGTGATGGCGTCGGTGCCGGTGGCGACCAGGTCCCACAGGTCGTCGGGCGAGCCGACCGAGCCGGGCAGCCGGCAGCTCATCCCCACGACGACGATGGGGTCGTCGTCGGGGGCCGGGGTCACCCGCGCGGGCAGGTCCGCGCCCGTTGTCTCTCCTGCGCCCTCCCCGATGATCTCGGCGAGCAGGAAGCGGGCCAGTGCCTTGGGGGTGGGGTGGTCGAAGACCAGCGTGGGTGACAGGCGCAGGCCGCTGGCCGTGCCGAGCCGGTTGCGCAGTTCCACGGAGGTCAGGGAGTCGAAGCCGAGGTCCTTGAAGGCCCGGTCGGCGGCGATGCCCGTACGGTCGTCCCGGCCGAGGACGGTCGCCGCCTCGGCCCGGACCAGCGCGGCCAGGTGCTCTTCGCGCGCCGCCGGTTCGAGGGCGCGCAGCCGGGCGGCGAGGGAGGTGCCGGACTCCTGGGACGCGGTGGACGCCGCTCGGGCGACGGGCCGCCGGGTGCGGACGAGATCCCGAAGGACCGGCGGGAGCTGGACGGGGTCGGCGCCGTGGCGCAGGGCGAGCGGGACGAGCAGCGGGTCGCTCGCCGTGGTGGCCGTGTCGAACAGGGCGAGGCCCTCGGGGGTGGTGAGCGGGCGGGTGCCGTGGCGGGCGTTGCGCCGATGGTCGGTGTGGTCGAGATGGCCGGTCAGTCCGCTGCTCTCGTCCCACAGTCCCCAGGCGAGGGAGGTGGCGGGCAGGCCGTGTGCGCGGCGGTGGGCGGCCAGGGCGTCGAGGAAGGTGTTGGCGGCGGCGTAGTTCGCCTGTCCGGGCACGCCCAGGACGCCGGCGGCCGAGGAGAACACGACGAAGGCGGTGAGGTCGCTGTCCCGGGTGAGTTCGTGCAGGTTCCAGGCGGCGTCGGCCTTGGGGCGCAGCACGGTGTCCAGGCGGGCGGCGGACTGGGCGGCGAACACGCCGTCGTCCAGGGTGCCGGCCGCGTGGACGACGGCGGTCAGCGGACGGTCGGCCGGGATGGCGTCCAGGACGGTCCGCAGGACGTCCCGGTCGGCCGCGTCGGCGGCGGCGAGGGTGACGGTGGCTCCCAGGCCGGTGAGTTCGGCGGCGAACGCCTCGGCGCCGGGGGTGCGCCCGCCCCGCCTGCCGGTGAGCAGCAGGTGGCGTACGCCGTGCTCGGTGACGAGGTGCCGGGCGATCAGCCGGCCCAGGAGCCCGAGGCCGCCGGTCACCAGGACCGTGCCGTCGGGTGCCGCGAGCGGCTGGTCCGGGGTGGTGGTGATGGTGGTGGTGGCCGGGGCGAGGCGCGGTACGAAGGCGGCGCCGCCCCGCAGGGCCAGTTGCGGCTCCGCCGCCACCGCGACCGCCGTCGTCGCCGTCGTCGCCTTCGCCATCGCGGCGAGCAGGTCACGGGACGCGTCCGTGCCGTCCGTGTCCACCAGCAGCAGCCGGCCCGGATGTTCGGACTGCGCGGCACGCAGCAGACCCCAGACGGCGGCCGTCGTCAGATCGGGTGCCTCTCCGTCGACGGACACGGCTCCGGTGGTGAGTACCGCCAGCCGTACGGCGTCCAGTTCGGGGCGGGTGAGCCAGTCCTGGACGAGGGTGAGGACGCGGTCGAGCGCGGCCCTCGCGAGCGCGGGCACGTCAGCCGTGGCGGCGGGCGCGGCCGGAACCTCGTACCAGACCGTGTCCGGAAGCTCGCGTCCGTCGGTGAGTCCCGCCGGGCCGGTGTCCCCGAGGAAGACCGGCGTTCCGGTGGGGGGTCCGTCGGGCAGCGGGAGCGGCTGCCAGGCCAGGCGGTACAGGGGCAGGGTGGCGGTCCCGGTGGTGAACTGCGCCGCCGGGAGCGGCCGGTAGGAGAGTGCGGCCACGGACACGACCGGGGTTCCGGCCGGGTCATGGGCGTCCAGGGAGAGCCCGCCGTCGGCGGTGGGGGCGAGCCGGACCCGCAGGGTCGTCGCGCCGGAGGCGTGCAGGCGTACGCCGCGCCATGCGAACGGCATCAGGGCCCGGCCCGGCTCCTCGGGCGTCTCGGAGGTGAGGGCAAAGGCGTGGAAGGCCGCGTCGAGCAGCGCCGGGTGCAGTCCGAACTCCCCCGCCGCCGCGCACTCCTCGTCGCCGAGCGTGACCTCGGCGAAGATCTCCGGCCCGCGCCGCCAGGCGGAGCGCACGCCCTGGAAACGCGGCCCGTAGACCACACCGGACTCGGCGAGACGGTCGTAGAGGCCGTCCAGGGACAGGGGGATGGCCTGCGGCGGGGGCCAGGCGCCCGGCGGGTCGGCGGGCTGGGGCGGGGTGGTGGTGTGGGTGAGGTAGCCGGTCACGTGACGGGTCCAGCGGGTGCCGTCGGTCGCGTCCTGCGGGCGCGAGTGGAGGGTCAGGGCGTGGCGGCCGTCGGTGCCGGGGGCGGTCACGGCGAGCTGGAGCTGGACGGCGCCGGTCGCGGGCAGGGGGAGCGGGGTCTCGATCACCAGTTCGTCCACGGTGTCCGCGCCGGTCTCGTCGGCGGCGCGGACCGCCAGCTCCAGCAGGGCCGTTCCGGGGACGACGATCCGCTCGTGCACGGTGTGGTCGGTGAGCCAGGGCGCGGACTTGGCGGAGAGACGGCCGGTGAGGAGCAGGCCGTCGCCGGTGGCGGGGCGCAGGGCCGCGCCGAGCAGGGGGTGCCCGGCGGGGCGCAGCCCGAGGTCGGTGGCGTCCGCCGGTTTGGTGGCCGGTGCGAGCCAATAGGGCCGCCGCTGGAAGCGGTAGGTGGGCAGGCCGGTGACGCCGGGCTGCCGTGCGTCGCCCAGTGCCGGGCTCCAGTCCACCGGCACTCCGTGGACCTGCGCCCGCGCCACGGACGTGAGCAGCCGTACCGGTCCGCCGTCGTCGCGGCGCAGGGTCCCGGTGACGGTCACCGGCCCGGCGTCCACCGACTCGGCGGTCTCCTGCACGGCGGTGGTCAGCACCGGGTGGGGGCTGGACTCGACGAAGAGGTCATGGCCCTCGGCGACCAGTTTGCGGATCGCCGGTTCGAACAGGACGGTCTGCCGGAGGTTCGTGTACCAGTAGTCGGCGTCCATGCGGGTGGTGTCGAGCCAGTCGCCGGTGACGGTGGACAGCACGGGCACGCGCGCGGGCTTGGGGGCGACCGGGGCGAGCGCGGTCAGCAGGTGCTCGCGTATGCGCTCGACCTGGGGGGTGTGCGAGGCGTAGTCGACGGCGATCGTCCGGGCGCGGACGCCGTCCCGTTCGCAGGCGGCGACGAGTTCGGCGAGGGCGGTGGGCTCGCCCGCGACCACGACGGCGGACGGGCCGTTGACCGTCGCCACGCCGATCCGGTCCCCCCAGGCGGCGATCGTCCCGGTGGCCCGGTCCAGGGGCAGTGCCAGCGACACCATGCCGCCACCGCCCGACAGCGCGCCGAGGGCCCGGCTGCGCAACGCCACCACGCGGGCCGCGTCCTCCAGCGACAGGGCCCCGGCGACGTACGCGGCGGCGATCTCGCCCTGACTGTGCCCGACCACGGCGTCCGGCCGTACCCCGTACGACTCCCAGAGCCGGGCGAGGGACACCATCACCGCCCACAGCGCGGGCTGTACGACGTCCACCCGGTCATGCCCGGGAGCCCCCTCGGCGCCGAGCAGCACCTCCGTCAGGGACCAGTCGGTGAACGGCTCCAGGGCGTCGGCGCACTCGGCGACGCTCGCCGCGAACACGTCCGAGGTGTGCAGCAGTTCGCGGGCCATGCCGGGCCACTGCGAGCCCTGCCCGGGGAAGACGAACACGGTACGGGGGTCGGGGCCGGCGCTTCCGCGCACGACGCCGGGCGCGGGCTCGTCCGCCGCGAGGGCGTCGAGTCCGGCGAGCAGGGTGTGCGGGTCGGCGCCGACGACGACCGCGCGTTCCTCCAGGGCGGCCCGGCCCCGGGCCAGTTCATGGGCGAGGGCCGGGAGGGGGGTGTCGGGGCGGGAGCGCAGGTGGGCGGCCAGGGCGGCGGCCTGGGCGGTGAGGGCGGGGGCGGTGCGGGCGGAGAGGAGGAGGGGGAGGGGTGCGGTCCTTGGGGTGCTGTCCGCCGGTGCCTCGGACGGGCCCTCACCCTCCGAACCCTCAGCCTCCGGCACGTCCACGGGTGCCTGTTCCAGGACGATGTGGGTGTTGGTGCCGCTCATGCCGAACGCGGACACCCCTGCCCGGCGGGGCTCACCCGTCTTGGGCCAGGGCCGCTGCTCGGTCAGCAGGGAGACGGCGCCGGACGCCCAGTCGACGTGCGGGGAGGGCGTGTCGACGTGCAGGGTCTTCGGCAGGACGCCGTGCCGCATGGCCAGGACCATCTTGATGATCCCGGCGACTCCGGCGGCGGCCTGCGTGTGCGCGAGGTTGGACTTCACGGAACCGAGCCACAACGGACGCTCCGGCGCCCGCTCCTGGCCGTACGTCGCGAGCAGCGCCTGGGCCTCGATGGGGTCGCCGAGAGTGGTCCCGGTGCCGTGTGCCTCGACCGCGTCGACCTGCGCGGCCGTGAGCCCGGCGTCGGCGAGGGCCTGGCGGATGACGCGCTGCTGTGCGGTGCCGTTGGGGGCGGTCAGGCCGTGCGAGGCGCCGTCCTGGTTGGCGGCGGTGCCCCTGATGACGGCCAGCACCCGGTGCCCGTGGCGCCGGGCGTCCGAGAGCCGTTCGACGAGCAGCAGTCCGACGCCCTCGGACCAGCCGGTCCCGTCGGCGGCCCCGGCGAACGCCTTGCAGCGGCCGTCCGGGGACAAGCCCTGCTGCCGGGAGAACTCCACGAAGGTGGACGGCGTGGACATCACCGTCACCCCGCCCGCCAGGGCGAGATCGCACTCCCCAGAGCGCAGTGACCGTACGGCCAGATGCACGGCGACCGATGACGCCGAGCAGGCGGTGTCGACGGTGACGGCGGGGCCCTCCAGGCCGAAGGTGTAGGAGATCCGGCCGGAGGCGACGCTCGCCGCGTTGCCCGCCAGGATGTAGCCCTCCAGGTCCTCGGGGACGCTGCCGGGCGGCGGCGCGTAGTCGTTGCCGTTGCTTCCGACGAACACGCCGGTGCCGCTGCCGCGCAGGCTGTCGGGCCGGATGCCCGCGCGTTCGAAGGTCTCCCAGGCCGTCTCCAGCAGCAGCCGCTGCTGGGGGTCCAGGGCCAGCGCCTCGCGCGGCGAGATACCGAAGAAGTCGGCGTCGAAGGCGCCGGGGTCGGCGAGGAAGGCGCCGTGGCGGGTGGTGGAGGTGCCGGGGCGGGAGACCGGGATGCCCCCTCCCCCAGTTTCTCCGGCCTCTCCGGCCTCTCCGGCGAACAGCGTGGCCAGGTCCCACCCCCGGTCGTCCGGGAAGTCGCCCACCACCTCGCCGCCCTCGGCGAGCAGTTGCCACAGCTCCTCCGGGGAGTCGATGCCGCCCGGGAAGTGGCAGCCCATCGCGACGACGGCGATGGGCTCCCGGTCGCTCTCCTCGGCCTCGCGCAGCTTCCTGCGGGTCGTGTGCAGTTCGGCGGTGACCCGTTCCAGGAGGTGCCGCATGCGGCTGTCGTTCATGAATCCACCCTTCGTGCGCGTTGCCGGCTCAGGAGATGCCGAGTTCCTTGCCGATGAAGTCCATGAGTTCGTCGTCGGTGGCGGCGGAGAGCGTGCCGGAGACGTCCTGGTCCGTCGTCCCCGGTACGTCGACGGTGGCGTCGTCGGGCGGTGCGGCCGGGTCGGGCCCGGTGAGCCGCTCGTACAGCAGGTCGGCGAGCGCTCGCGGCGTGGGATGGTCGAACACGACGGTGGTGGGCAGGCCAAGGCCCGTGTGCCGGTTCAGCCGGTTGCGCAGCTCGACGGTGGTGAGGGAGTCGAAGCCCTGCTCCTTGAACCCCCGGTGGACGTCCACGGAGTCGACGGCCCGGCCGCCCTGCACCTCGGCGACCTGCGTCCGGACGAACCGGAGCAGCAGCCGCCGCCGGTCGTGTTCGCCGCGTGCAGCCGCCAGCTCGGCCGCGAGCCCGGTCGGTCCGGTGGACCCGGTCGATCCATCGCCGGAATCGGGGCCGGACGTGGCCTCCGGTGCGCCCGGGACCAGGGCTTCGAGGAGCGGATGGGACCGCAGGGCGGCCAGCGCGGCCCAGTCGCCGTGGCACACCACGAGGTGGGTCTCGTCCTGGTCGAGGGCCTGTTCCAGTGCGCGGACGGCGAGTTCGGGTGCCATGGGCAGCAGTCCGCGCCGGGCGAGCCGCCGTCCGCCCTCGTCCCCGGCGATGCCGTCCCCCGCCCACAGCCCCCAGGAGACGGAGGTGGCCGGAAGACCGGCGGCCCGCCGCTGGTGGGCGAGGGCGTCCAGGTAGGCGTTGCCGGGGGCGTAGTTGGCCTGTCCGGGTGTGCCGAGGACGCCGGTCACGGAGGAGAAGAGCACGAAGGCGGTCAGGCCGAGGTGCCGGGTGAGGTCGTCGAGGTGGCGGGCGCCCGTCGCCTTGACCCGCAGGACCCGGTCGAGCCGTTCGGGAGTGAGCGCGTCGAGCGGCGCGTCGTCCAGGACGGCGGCGGTGTGCACGACGGCGGTCAGCGGGTGCTCGGGCGGTATGGAGCCGATGACCTGGGCGAGTGCCGTCCGGTCGGCGACATCGCAGGCCGCGAAGGTGACCTGGGCGCCGAGGGCGGTCAGTTCGTCGCGCAGGGCGTCCGCGCCGGGTGCGTCGGCGCCGCGCCTGCTGAGCAGGAGCAGCCGGGCGGCGCCTTTGCGGGCCAGCCACCGGGCGGTGTGCCGGGCGAGGGCGCCGGTACCGCCGGTGATCAGGACCGTGCCGCTCGGCTGCCAGTGGGCGGCGGGCCGGTCGGCGCGGGCGGGACCGAGTCTGCGGGCGAGCAGCCCTTGCGGGCGCAGGGCCAGTTCGGCCTCCCGGTGCCGGCCGGTCACGGCGTGCACGACCTGTGCGGCGGCGGTGGCGTCGGCCCGTTCGGGCAGGTCGAGGACACCGCCCCAGCCGGGGGCCTCGGTGGCGGCGACGACGCCGAGTCCCCACACCAGGGCGGCGGTGGGGTCGAGGGATTGCCGGTCGTCGGTGCCGGTGGTCACGGCCCCGTGGGTGAGTGTCCACAGCGGGGCGGCACCGCCCGTGGTCTCCCACGCCTGGATGAGGGCGGTGGTGGTGGCGAGGCCGGACGTTGCGGGCGCCGGGTCCTGCGGGAGCGCGAGCAGAGAGAGCACTCCGGTCACCGGCACTGCGGCGGCCTTGCCAAGAAGCCCTGTCAGAGACACGCGGTCGAGCCGGTCCGGCGGCACCACGACCCGCTCGACGCCCACACCGGTGTCGGCGAGTGCCCGTGCCAGAAGGGGGCCCCAGTCGTCGTACGGCCCCGTCCCCTCGGGCAGCAGGAGGAGCCAGCGGCCCCCGGGGGCGCCTGACTGCGGGTCGGGTACGGGCTGCCATCCGACCCGGTGACGCCAGCCGTCGATCTCGGCCGTGCGCCCGCGTTCCGTGTGCCATGCGGCGAGGGCGGGGAGTACGGCGTCCAGGGCCGCGCGCTGATCGGTCCCGGTGAGACCGAGCGCGGTGGCGAGGGAGGTCGTCTCCCGGCGCTCCACCAGTTCCCAGAAGGATCCGTCGGGCGCGGCCTGGGGTGTGGGGCGTTCGGGCTCCTGGAACCAGTGGCGCTGTCGCTGGAAGGCGTACGTGGGCAGCTCGACCCGGCTGGGTCCCGAGCGGCCGATGACCGCTTCCCAGTCGACTCCGGCGCCCCGGGCGTGGATCGTGCCGAGGGCGGTGAGCAGGGTCTCCGGCTCGGGGCGGCCCCGGCGCAGGGACGCGGCGAGGGCGGGCGGGGGCGTGTCCTCGGCGGGGCCGCCGTTCAGGCCCTCCTGGGCGAGGGCGGTGAGGACCGCGTCGGGGCCCAGTTCGAGGTAGATGGTGACCCCGTCCGCCTCCAGCCGCCGTACGACGTCCAGGAACCGGACCGTGCCGCGCGCGTGGGCCGCCCAGTGGTCGGGCGGGATGGGGCGGTCCGGGGTGTAGCGGGTGCCGTCGAGGGCGCTGAGCAGGGGGATGCGGGGTGGCCGGGGCGTGAGGCCGTCGGCGATCAGGGCCAGTTCGCCCGTCATCGGGTCCATCAGCGGGGAGTGGAAGGCGTGACTCGTACGGAGTCGGCCGGTCCGGCGGCCCCGGGCGCGGAACCGCTCGGCGACCGCGAGCACCGCCGGTTCCTCGCCCGAGATCACCGTCGCCGACGGTCCGTTGACGGCGGCGATGCCTAGCGCGTCCGCTTGGCCGTCGATCTCGCCGAGCACCTCGTCCTCGGTCGCCTCCAGCGCGACCATGGCTCCGCCCTCCGGCAGGGCTTGCATCAGCCGGCCCCGGGCGACGGTGAGCGCCGCCGCGTCGGTGAGGCTCAGGGCGCCCGCGACGTGCGCGGCGGCGAGTTCCCCGACCGAGTGACCGGCGACGACGTCCGGGCGGACGCCCCACGACTCCAGGAGCCGGAAGAGGGCCACTTCCAGGGCGAACAGGGCCGGTTGGGTGAGGGCGGTGCGGTCGAGGGCGTCGGCGGCGGTGCTCGCGAGGACGGTGTCCCGCAGGGGGGTGGGCCCGGTGAGGTGGGCGTCCAGCGCGGCGCATGTCTCGTCGAAGGCGGCGGCGAAGGCGGGGTGGGCGGCGTACAGCTCCCGTCCCATGCCGGGGCGTTGGCTGCCCTGGCCGGTGAAGAGGAAGGCGAGCTTGGCGGGGGTGGTGGCCCGGTCCCGTACGAGCCCTTCGGCGGACTCGCCGCGCGCCAGGGCCCGTACGGCGGTACGGAGGTCGTCCGGGCGGCGGGCCACGACTACGGCACGGTGCTCGAACCGGGGCTTTCGGGCGAGGGCGTGGGCGACTTCGGTGGGGGTGGGGTCGGCCGGGGTGGGGTCGTTCGGGGTGGGGTCGTTCGGGGCGGCTGCGGTCGGGGCGAGGGCGTCCGGAGCGGGCTCGGGGGTGAGCGCGGCGGCCAGTCGGGCGGCCTGGGCCTGGAGGGCCTGCGGGGTGCGGGCCGACAGGATCCAGGGGACGGGGACAGGGACGGGGGTGGCGGGTTCCGGGTGGTCAGGGGCGCTGTCGGCCGGGGGTGCCGCTTCGAGGATCAGGTGGGCGTTGGTGCCGCTGATGCCGAAGGCGGAGACGGCGGCGCGGCGCGGGTGGCCGGGGGCCGGCCAGGGGGTGGGGCGGGTGAGGAGGGTGACGGTGCCGTCGGTCCAGTCGACGTGCGGGGTGGGGTGGTCGGCGTGGAGGGTGGCCGGGAGCAGTCCGTGCCGCAGTGCCTCGGTCATCTTGATGACGGAGGTGACTCCGGCCGCGGCCTGCGTGTGGCCCAGGCCGGATTTCAGGGATCCCAGGTGGAGCGGGTGCGCGGGGGGCCGGTCACGGCCGTAGGTGTTGATGAGGGCCTGTGCCTCGATGGGGTCGCCGAGGGTGGTGCCGGTGCCGTGGGCCTCGACGGCGTCGATGTCCCGGGCGGTCAGCCGGGCGTCGGCGAGGGCCTGCCGGATCACCCGCTCCTGGGCGGGGCCGCTGGGTGCGGTGAGGCCGTTGCTGGCGCCGTCCGAGTTGACCGCGCTGCCCCGGATCAGGGCGAGCACCCGGCGACCGGCCCGGCGGGCGTCGGACAGCCGCTCCAGCAGTACCAGGCCGACGCCCTCCGACCAGGCGGTGCCGTCGGCGGCGGCGGCGAACGGCTTGCAGCGGCCGTCCGGGGCCAGCCCGCGCTGCCTGCTGAACTCGGTGAACATGCCCGGCGTCGCCATCACCGCCGCGCCGCCCGCCAGCGCCAGGGCGCACTCGCCGGAGCGCAGCGCGCGCACCGCCAGATGCAGGGCCACCAGGGAGGAGGAGCAGGCGGTGTCCACGGTCAGCGCCGGTCCTTCGAGACCGTAGGTGTAGGCGATGCGGCCGGAGGCGACGCTGATGCCGGAGCCGGTCAGCCGGTACCCGGCGGTGGTGCCGGTGGCCTCGTGCAGCCGGGGGCCGTACTCCTGCTGTGAGGCGCCGACGAAGACGCCGGTCGCGGAGGCGCGCAGAGCGGCGGGGTCGATCCCGGCGCGTTCCAGCAGCTCCCAGGAGGTTTCCAGCAGCAGCCTCTGCTGCGGGTCCATGGCTTCGGCCTCGCGCGGTGTGAGTCCGAAGAAGTCGGCGTCGAAACGGTCGGCGTCGTGCAGGAATCCGCCGCGCCGTACGGAGGTGTGGCCGGGGCGGTCCGGGTCGGGGTCGTAGAGGTCCTCGTCCCAGCCCCGATTGACCGGGAAGCCGCTGGTGGCGTCCGTGCCGGAGAGCAGGAGGTGCCAGAGGCGTTCGGGGGTGTCGGCGCCGCCGGGCCAGCGGCCCGCCGTGGCGACGATCGCGATGGGGTCGTCGTCGGCCGGGGGTGTGGCGGGGCCCGCCGGGGTTTCGTCCGTGGTGCGCGCGGTGGCGGTCGTCGCCGTCGGGTACCGGGTGGCCTCAGCCGCCAGGTGCTGGGCGAGCGCGAACGGGGTGGGGCGGTCGTAGACGGCGGTGGGCGCCAGGCGCACCCCGGCGGCGTGGGAGAGACGGTCGGCGAACTCGACCGCGCCGAGGGAGTCCAGGCCCAGTTCCTTGAAGGTGCGCTCGGGGTCCACGTCGTGCCCGGCGGCGAGCCCGAGGACTTCGGCGGCCACGCTGCGGACGAGGGGGAGGAAGTCGGTGGCGGGGACCTCGGCGGCCGGGGCGGGGCTCACGGGCGCGGACGGTGGGCCCGCGACGGGCCGGGGCGGCGTCGGGGTGCCCTCGGCCGGGGCAGCGGTCGCGAACCGGAAGGGCCGCCTCTGGAAGGCGTACGTCGGCAGCGCCACCCGCCGTGGCCGCTGGGCGCCGGTTCGGCCCGGCCAGTCCGTCTCCGTACCGGCGACATGGAGTTCGGCGAGGGCGGTGAGCAGGGAGAGCCGTTCGTCGGTGGCCCGGCGCAGCAGCGGGGCGACGGTCGCTTCCCCGGTGCCCGAGGTCCGGGTGAGGGTGGTGAGGACGTTGCCGGGGCCCAGTTCCGCGTAGGCGGTGACGCCCTGCGCGGCGAGTTGGCGCAGGGCGTCGTGGAAGCGGACCGGGCGGCGGATGTGTTCGGCCCAGTGGTCGGGGGAGGTCAGTTCGGCGGGGGTGGCGGGCAGGCCGGTCGTGTCGGAGACGACGGCGAGGGTGGGCGGGCGGAAGGTGAGCGTCGCGGCGATCCGGCGGAACTCGTCCACCGCGCTGTCCATGTGCGGGGAGTGGAAGGCATGGCTGACCGTGAGCCGCCGGGTCCTGCGGCCTGCGGCGGCGAGGCGCCCGGCGAACTCGGTCGCCGCGTCGGCGTCGCCGGAGACCACGACGGAGCGGGGCCCGTTGACGGCGGCGAGCGCGAGGCGTCCGGCGTACTCGGCTTCGGCGAGGAGGGGTTCCGTCTCTTCGGCGGTGGCCTCGACGGCGATCATGGCTCCGCCCGAGCGGGCCTCCTGCATCAGCCGGCCCCTGGCGGCCACGAGGGTGACGGCGTCCGGGAGCGCGAGCACTCCGGCGACATGGGCGGCGGTGAGGCCGCCGATGGAGTGCCCTAGGACGAAGTCCGGTGCCGGGAGGTGCCGTTCGAGCAGCCGGTACAGGGCGGTGCCCAGGGCGAAGAGCGCGGCCTGGGTGTAGCGGGTGCGGTCCAGGAGCGCGGCGTCGGGGGTGCCGGGTGCGGCGAACAGGACATCGCGGAGCGGCCGGTCCAGCTGGGGGTCGAACAGGGCGCAGATCTCGTCGAGCGCCTCGGCGAACACGGGCTCGGTGCCGTACAGCCCCCGTCCCGCGCCGGGCCGCTGGCTTCCCTGGCCGGGGAAGAGGAAGGCGAGGGGGGCGGCGGCGCGTCCGGGGGCGCGGCCGAGGACGGCACCCGGGGCGGGTGCGCCGGCCGCGAGGGCGTCCAGGGTGCGCAGCAGGCTCGCGCGGTCGGCACCGAGGGCCACCGCGCGGTGCGGGAAGTGGGTGCGGGTGGTGGCGAGGGAGTGGGCGAGATCGGTGACCCGCAGGTCCAGCCGGGCCCGGACATGCGCGGCGAGGCGCCCCGCCTGGGCTTGGAGGGCCTCGGGGGTGGCGCCGGACAGGGGCCAGGGGGTGACGGGGGGCGGTGTCTGCGCGGGCGTGGTGGGCTGTGCGGGGGCGGGATGTGGGGCGTCGTGCGATACGGCGTCGGCGGCCTCGGCGGTAGGCGGCTCGGCGTCCGCAAGAGGCAGCTTGGCGTCCGTCGACTGCGGCTCGACCTCCGTGAAGGGCGGCTCGGCACCCCTGGGCGGCGGCTCGACCTCCGTGAAGGGCGGCTCGACCCCCACGAAGGGCGACTCGGCGGCCGCAAGGAGCGGCTCGGCCAGCAGTACATGGCAATTGGTGCCGCCCATGCCGAAGGAACTCACCCCGGCGATCAGCCGTCGCTCGGGCCTCGGCCAAGGACCCGTGTCGCGCTGCACCCGCAGCCCCAGCTCGGCGAGCGGGATCCGGGGGTGGGGCGTCTCATGGTTGAGCGTGCCGGGCAGGCGGCGGTGCCGGAGACCGAGGACCGTCTTGAGCAGACCGGCGGCACCGGCCGCGCCCTCCAGATGCCCGATGCCGGCCTTCACCGATCCGACCAGCAGGGGTTCGTGCGCCGCCCGGCCGGTGCCGTACGCCGCGCCGAGGGCCGCCGCCTCCACCGGGTCGCCCACAGGCGTGCCGGTGCCGTGCAGTTCGACGTACTGCACCTCGCCGGGGTCGATCCCGGCGTCCCGGACGGCCTGGCGGACAACATCGCGCTGTGCGTCGGCGCTGGGGACGGTCAGTCCGTCGGTGCCGCCGTCGTTGTTGACGGCACTGCCCAGGATCACGCTGTGCACGTGGTCGCCGTCGGCCAGCGCCGCCCCGAGCGGCTTGAGCAGGACGAGGCCGCCGCCCTCACCGCGTACGTAGCCGCTCGCGCGGGCGTCGAACGGGTAGGAGCGGCCCTCGGGTGACAGTCCCCCGAAGCGGGCGGCGGCCGTGGTGCCGGCGGGGGCGAGGTTGAGGTTGACCCCGCCGGCCAGCGCGAGCGCGCAGTCGCCGTCCCGCACCGCGCGGTACGCCAGATGGAGGGCGACGAGCGCGGAGGACTGGGCGGAGTCGACGGTGAGGCTGGGGCCGCGCAGGCCCAGGGTGTAGGAGACCCGGTTGGCGAGCAGGCCCCGGTTGAGGCCGGTGAGGGTGTGGCGGGTGAGGGGGGCCGCGTCGGGATGGTGGCGCAGGGCGGCGTAGTCGTAGGCCATGGCGCCGATGTAGACGCCGACGGGGGTGTCCGCAAGGGCGGCGGGGAGGATCCCGGCCTCTTCCAGGGACTCCCAGGCCAGTTCGAGGACGAGCCGCTGCTGGGGGTCCATCTCGGCGGCCTCGCGCGGGGAGATGCCGAAGAAGGCGGCGTCGAAGTGGTCGACGTCGGGGAGGAAACCGCCGGGAAGATCCACGTGGGCGGGACCGGCGGGGCGGGCGGAGTCGGCAGACACCCGGCGTCCCTCCGGCGCCGGGCCGATCGCGCTCCCGCCGGTGCTCAGCAGGTCCCAGAAGGCATCCGGGTCGGGTGCGCCGGGCAGTCTGCACGCCAGTCCGATCACGGCGACGGGAGTGGTCATCCTTTTCGCCGACCCCTTTCCGAGAAGTGCCAGAAGTGCGAGAAGTACGAGGTGTATGAGCTGTACGAGATATATGAGCTGTACCAGGTGTACGAGCTGTACCAGGTGTACGAGCTGTACCAGGTGTACGAGCCGTACCAGGTGTGCGCGCTTCGCAAGATTCCTGGATCGCCGGGATTTCCGAGAGGGTGCCGGAATATCCCTCAGGCTCGCCCAACGCCGCTCCCCATTCTCGCCGTACACGGTTTTCCGGGCCCACCCCTAACCTCCCCCTAGAAGCCCCAAACCCCTGGCCCACCAGCCCAGAAGCCCACTCCCCTGAACCGGGACGCGTCACGGTAAGCCGTTTCCCCGACCCCACCCCTAGCCGTCACCCTTAGGGGTTCCGTATTCGAAATGAACGACCCTAGCGTCTTCAACAAACACATGACGCGAGGGGATGAGCCATTCATGGATTCACCTACGGATTCCCTGACGGAAGCGGTTCTCCGGGGAGCCCCCGCCGATGAACTCGAACGGACGCCGGTCCCGGCGGATTTCGTCGCCGCCCATATCCGGCAGGAGGACGTCGGGATCTTCGACGGGGAGGCGGACAGCGACGTACGGCGTTCGCTGCGGGTGGGCCGGGTGCCGATGCCCGAACTCGCCCCGGACGAGGTGCTGGTGGCGGTGATGGCCAGCTCCATCAACTACAACACCGTCTGGTCGGCGACCTTCAAGCCCGTCTCGACGTTCGGCGCGCTCAAGCGGTTCGCGCGCGGCGGTGGTTACGCGGCCCGGCACGACCTCCCGCACCAGGTGGTGGGCTCGGACGCGGCCGGGGTGATCGTGCGGACCGGGGCCGGGGTGCGGCGCTGGAAGGTCGGCGACCATGTGGCCGTCAACGCGGCCGTCGTGGACGACCAGGATCCGGTGACCCAGCACGACGGGATGCTCGGCGCCGACCAGAAGGCGTGGGGGTACGAGACCAACTTCGGCGGCCTGGCGCACTACACCGTCGTACGGGCGAGTCAGCTGCTGCCCAAGCCGGGGCATCTGACCTGGGAGGAGGCGGCGTGCGTACCGCTGTGCGGCGGTACCGCCTACCGGATGCTGGTCAGTGACCGGGGTGCACGGATCAAGCAGGGGGACATCGTGCTGATCTGGGGCGCGACGGGCGGCCTCGGAGCGTTCGCGGTGCAGTTGGTGAAGAACGGCGGGGGCATTCCGGTCGGGGTGGTCAACTCCGAGGCGAAGGCGAAGCTGCTGGCGCGGCTCGGCTGCGATGTGGTGATCAACCGCGAGGAGATCGGCATCGGCGGCGACGTGGCGGCCGGCGCCGACACGGTGGAGCTGGCGAAGCGGCTGGGCCGGGCGATCCGGGCGGAGCTGGGCGAGGACCCGCATGTCGTGTTCGACCATGTGGGGCGGGCGACCTTCGGGATCTCGGTGATCGTGGCCCGCCGGGGCGGCACGGTCGTCACCTGCGGATCCAGCACCGGGTACGAGCACTCGTTCGACAACCGGTATTTCTGGATGAACCTCAAGCGGATCGTGGGCAGTCACGGCATGAACCTCAACGAGGCCGCCGAGATGATGCGCCTGCTCGACCTGGGCGCGGTCGCGCCCGTGCTGTCGGAGGTGTTCCCGCTGGCCGAGGTGGGCGAGGCGGCCCGGCTGGTGCAGCAGAACCGGCACACCGGCAAGGTCGGTGTCCTCGCGCTCGCGCCCTCCCCGGGCCTCGGGGTGACGGACCCTCAGCGGCGGGCCGCGCTCGGCGAGGAGTGGCTCAACCCCCTGCGGTCCACCTCGCTGACCACACCGGTACCGGAACCCGTGGGATGAGCACCCCGGCCGACACCCCCACCGGTTCTGGTTCCGGTACCAGAACCGGTACCGGAACCAGAACCGGCCCCGGCAGCCGAGTGACAGGCGCCCCCACCCACCCCCGAGACCACCAGGACCGCGAGAAGAGGACCCCCCACTGATGACCGCCCCCGCGCCCACGGCCGACCCGCAGGGTCGGGCCACCGCGCTCGCCACCCTCCCCGAGGTGCTGCGCCTGCGCGCCCGCACCCAACCCGACGCCGTCGCCTACGTCTTCCTGCGCAACGGCGAGACCCCCGAGGACTCCCTGACCTACGGCCGGCTGGACGAGAGCGCGCGGGCCAGGGCCGCCGCACTGGACGCGGCGGGGCTGCGCGGCGGCGCCGCCGTGCTCCTGTACCCCTCCGGCC
Organism: Streptomyces sp. NPDC056734; assembly: GCF_042790455.1. NCBI lineage: Bacteria > Bacillati > Actinomycetota > Actinomycetes > Kitasatosporales > Streptomycetaceae > Streptomyces > Streptomyces sp. NPDC056734. The sequence continues at coordinate 99,651 of NZ_JBHTZD010000001.1, read as the reverse complement.
TCGATTTCGTCGCCGCGCTGCTCGGCTGCATGTACGCGGGGGTCGCGGGCGCCCCCGTGCAGGTGCCGACCCGGTCGCGGGGACTGGCCCGGCTGCGGCGGATCGCCGACGACGCGGGGACGGCCACCGTCCTCACCACGTCCGCCGTGAAACAGGACCTGGAGGAACGCTTCGGCGACTCCCCGCACCTGGCCGGACTCACCCTCCTCCCCACCGACACCCCGGCCGCCCCGGCCCCCGGGGACTGGACCCCGCCACCGGTCGCCCCCGACGACATCGCCCTGCTCCAGTACACCTCCGGCTCCACGGGCGACCCGAAGGGCGTGCGCGTCACCCACGCCAACTTCCGCGCGAACGTGATGGAGACCGACCTGCTGTGGCCCTGCCGCCCCGACAGCGCGGTGGTCAACTGGCTGCCCCTCTTCCACGACATGGGCATGCTCTTCGGGGTGATCCTGCCGCTGTGGGCGGGGATACCGGCGTATCTGATGGGCCCGGAGGCGTTCATCCGGCGGCCGGGCCGCTGGCTGGAGGCCGTCTCCCGGTTCCGCGGCAGCCACACCGCCGCGCCGAGCTTCGCGTACGAGCTGTGTGTGCGGGACGCGGCGGACAACGGGGTGCCGGAGGGGCTGGACCTGTCCAGTCTGCGGGTGGCGGCGAACGGGGCCGAGCCGGTGCGCTGGCACGTCGTGCGCTCCTTCACCCGGACCTTCGCCGCCGCGGGCTTCCGTGCCCGGGCCATGTGCCCCGGCTACGGCCTCGCGGAGAACACCCTCAAGGTCACCGGCAGCCGGGAGGACCAGGAGCCCACGATGCTCCCGCTGGACGCGGAGGCCCTGCGCGCGGGCCGCGCCGAGCCACTGACCGGCACGGCGGCATCGGAGACGGCGCCCGGCCCGGGGGTCGTGCACGCGGTCGGCTGCGGTACGACGGTGGGGGCGTCGGCGGTCCGGATCGCCGACCCCGACACGCTCACCGGGCTGCCGGACGGGTCGGTCGGCGAGATCTGGGTCAACGGCCCCTGTGTCGCCGACGGTTACCACGGCCGCCCGGAGGAAAGCGCGCGCACCTTCCGGGCCCGTCTGGCGGGCGAGGAGGCTGCGGGCGGCTGGCTGCGGACCGGGGATCTGGGGTTCCTGCGCGCCGGGGAGCTGTTCGTGACCGGCCGGCTCAAGGACGTGATCATCCGCAAGGGGCGCAATTTCTATCCGCAGGACATCGAGGCGGCGGCGGAGCGTGCCGACGCCGCGCTGCGGCCGAACTGCGCGGCGGCGTTCTCCGTGGACGACGGCACTGCGGAGTCGCTGGTGCTGGTCGTGGAGGCCGACGGGCGGGCGCTGCGCGACGGGGGTCCGGAGGGGCTGCGTGAGCGGGTACGGGCGGCGGTGCGGGACGGCCAGCGGCTGGAGGCCGAGCTGATCGTGCTGGTCAGACGGGGCGCGCTGCCGAAGACGTCCAGCGGGAAGGTACAGCGGCGCGAGACGCGGCGACGGTACCTGGAGGGCGAGTTCGGGGCGGCGCAGGTGCCCAAGGTGACCCCCGCGCCGGTGGCACCCGTACCGGAGGTGACGCGATGACCGGGAGCGACCCGGTAACCGGCGGCGACCCGGTAACCGGCGGCGACCCGGCGACCGGGAGCGACCCGGTAACCGGGGGCGACTGGGTGACCGGCAGCGACCCGGCGACCGGCAGCGACCCGGCGACCGGAGCAGACAGCGTGACCGGCAGCCACCCAACGACCGGAACCGGCCGTGTGACCGGCAACCACCCAACAACCGGAACCGACCCCGTCACCGGCAACCACCCAACAACCGAAACCGGCCGCCTCACCGGAGCCGGCGTGCCGCCCGGCACCCCCCGGCGGCTGCGCGTCCCCGCCCCGGTGCCAGGCGCCCGCGTCCTCGGCGTCGGCGCCTACCGTCCCGCCCGGGTCGTGCCCAACTCGGAGGTGGCGCCGGCGATCGGGTCGAGCGACGACTGGATCCGCCGTAGGTCCGGCATCGTGACGCGGCGGTTCGCCGCTCCGGACGAGACGGTCGTGGAGATGGCAGCGGCGGCCTCGCTCAAGGCGCTGGCCCAGTCGGGGGTCGCGCCGGACGCGGTCGACACCGTGCTGCTGGCGTCCATGTCCCTGCTGGAGCAGTCGCCCCCGGCGGCGCCCCGGGTGGCCCACCGGATCGGCGCGGTCGCGGCGGGCGCCCTCGATGTCGGCGCGGCCTGCGCGGGCTTCGTCCACGCGCTGGCGACGGCGGACTCGCTCATCAGGTCGGGAAACAGCAGACATGTCGTGGTGGTCGGCGCGGAGCGCATGTCGGACATCGTGGATCCCACGGACCGGGGGACGGCGTTCCTGTTCGGCGACGGTGCCGGGGCGGTGGTCGTAGGTCCGGCGGACGAGCCGGGGATCGGGCCGGTGGTGTGGGGTTCCGAGGGCGGGCGGCACGCGGCCATCGCCCACGGCGGCCCATGGCCGGTGCCGGGTGCGCCGGTCGCGGTGACACCCACCCTGCGGATGGACGGCCCGGCCGTGTTCCGGTGGGCGGTGGCCACGGTGCCGAGGGCGGCGCGGGCAGCGCTCTCCGCGGCGGGGGTGCATGCCGCCGACCTGGCCGCGTTCGTCCCGCACCAGGCCAACCTGCGGATCATCGACGGGGCCGCGGCGGCACTGCGGCTGCCGGAACAGGTCGTGGTGGCGCGTGACGTGGTCCACGCGGCGAACACATCGGCGGCGTCGATCCCGCTGGCCATGGAGGAGTTGCTGGCCCGGGGCGCGGTGCCGAGCCGTGGCCTGGCGCTGCTGGTGGGCTTCGGCGCGGGCCTGTCCCACGCCGCCCAGGTCGTGTCGCTGCCATGACCACCGGCGGCGACGGCTCAGCTCAGCCAGGGGGTGGTGAACGACTGGACGGCGGCGCCGTCGAGGTCGGCGAGCTTGATCGCGGCGAGGCCCCGGGCGGCGTCCGAGGTCTGCACCCGGAACGGCGGTCGCTCGGCGTCGAGCACCTCGATGACGGTGGCCGCCGCCTCGTCCGCGCTCTGCGCCTGCTCGAAGAGACCGGCGGTGGCGCCGAGGTACGCCTTGAAGGCCGCCTCGTAGGGCCCGGCGTGCTCCAGCAGCCCGGGCACGGACGGTGTCAGCCGGGTGACGAACTCGCTGGCCACGGGGCCCGGTTCGACGACCGTGACCGTCACGCCCGTACTGGCGGCGACGGGTGCGAGCGACTCCAGGAACCCTTCGAGGGCGAACTTGGCGGCGCAGTACGCCTCGTTGAAGGGCTGCCCGATGAGCCCGCCCAGACTGGACACGGCGATCAGCCGCCCGCCGGTGGCCCGCAGATGCGGCAGCGCCGCCCGGGTCACCTCGACCGCGCCGAGGAAGTTCGTCTCCAGGACGGACCGGAAGGCGTCGACCCCGATCTGCTCGACGGTGCCGAGCTGCCCGACCCCGGCGTTGCTGACGACGGCGTCCAGGCGTCCGTACGCGCTGATCACCCCGGCCACGGCCGACGCGACGGACTCCGGTTCGGTCACGTCGAGCCGGACGATCTCCAGCCGGTCACCCACCCCGGCGGCGTCGGCGGCGGCGCGCAGGGCGTCGCCCCTGCCGGGGTCGCGGAGGGTGGCGACGACCCGCCGGCCGGACACGGCGGCCCGCACGGCGGTGGCCAGGCCGATGCCGGAGGAGGTGCCGGTGACGAGGACGGTACGCGGATCGGCGGGGGCGGTCACAGGTGCCATGGGGGTCTCTTCCGTCGGGCGGGGCGCGTTGACGGCACGGTGTCATCACCGCCGGGACGGGCCAACCCCTATGTTCCGGACCCCTTCCCCACCTTTTTTCCCGTTCCCGCCACCCCCTTGACAAGCCGGTGCGCAGCACGGTGAACCTGGGTGGGCCATGGGGCGGCGGAACCGCCCCCGAGGACTGCCCAATAGGGAACAGTGGACGTCAAGTGATCGTGATTACTTATCAGTTGGTGTTAGCGTGCGTTCATGAGACCGGTCTTTGACATCATCGCGCTGCGCAGTCTGGTGGCGGTCGCGGACGAGGGCGGATTCCGCCGGGCGGCCGAGTCCCTGACGCTGAGCCAGTCCGCGGTCAGCCAGCATGTGCGGCGGCTGGAGAAGACGCTGGGCCGTCCGGTGGTGGAGCGGAGCGGGCGCTCCGCCCGGTTCACCGCGGCGGGCGAACTCCTGCTCGACGAGGCGCGCTGGATCCTGGGCGTGCACGACGAGGCGGCCCGGCGGCTGCTCGGTGCCGAGCCCCAGAGTGTCGTCATCGGCTCGGCGGAGCACGCCGCGGACCAGATCCTGCCCAGGATCACCGCGGCGGTCCAGCGGTCCCTGCCCGCCTGCCAGGTCAGATTCCGCATCGACCGCTCGGCCCGGCTGGTGGAGGCCGTCGACCGCCGGTCCGTCGACGTGGCGGTGTACGTCACCGAGGCGGTCGCCGTCCCCGGCACCCCGGTCGGCGGCCTGCCCCTCAAGTGGTACGCGGCACCGGGCTGGACTCCCCCGCCCGCCCCGGCGCCGCTGCCCCTGGCGGCGATCGAGGAGCCCTGCGCGGTCCGCCGCCAGGCCCTCGACGTACTCTCCGCCCATGCCATCCCGGCCTCGGTGATCTGCGACGCCGGGTATCTCACCGGCGTACTGGAAGCCACCCGCGCCGGACTGGGCGTGGCCCTGCTGGCGGACACCGCGCGCGGCTACGAGGGCCTGGAGGAGTACGCCGTCCTTCCGCGCTCCCCCGCGATCCGCATGAGCGCCCACGCCCGCCCGGGCGCCGACCCGGCCATGGTCACGAACGTCATCGAATCGGTCCGCGCGCTGCTCCGCGACCTCAGCCCGACCCAGCGCCGGGCCACTGCCCCGACCTGCGCGGACGAGGACCTCACCGACGCCCAGTGGAAGTCGGTCGAGCCCCTGCTCCCGGTCGGCGAACGCGGCCCCTATCCCGAGGGCCTGCGCTCCCAGTTCAACGGGGTCCTGTGGCGGTTCCGCACCGACCGCCCATGGCGTACGGTCCCCGCCCACTACGGCGCCTGGCAGACCGTCCACCACCGCTTCCACCAGTGGGCCCTGACCGGTACCTTCGCCAGACTCCTGGAGTCCCCGCCCCCCGTCCCGGCCGCCACCCACCCCCACTGGACGACGGCCCTGCGCAAGGCCGCGGAGGAGGAGCGGCGGCTACGGGACACCAGGTCCGCCGCGGCCCCGGACAGCAGGCGGCTTCCCTGACGGTACGGGGACCTACCGGACGGACAAGGGCGTGTCCGGCCGCAGAACCAGCACGGCCGTCCGGTCCACGAGGTCCTTCAGGGCGGGCAGACAGGCCCGTTCGCCGCCGAAGCCGTCCAGCAGCTGATGTGCCCGGTCGCGGAACCGGCCGATGTCCTCCTCGAACCGGCGCAGCACCGTGGGCGCGACCAAGTGGCGGGCGAGTTGGGCGCGGGCGGTCTCGGAGTCCCTGGCGTCCGCCCGCAACTGCCTGAAGCCCGCGTCGGGCCCGGTCGTGGGCGCTTCTTCCAGGGCGCACGCGAGCAGATAGGTGGCGGTGCCGTTGCGGAGGTCCTCGTTGCGGCCGGACAGAAGGTCTTCCTGGTCGTTGAGGAGCTGCCAGAGCACGCCGAAGACATCGCCGAACTCACGCCACAGCTCCACGCGCGGCTTCGGCGCCCCGGCGAGCAGTGCGGCCATCGCGGTGATCATGCTGAAGGGCGATCCGGACTTGCCCCGGTAGGCCGCGGCGACCGACGCGCGGGTGACGTCGGCGGTCGAGCCGTGGAGATCCCACAGCTGGCCCTCGGACGCGCCCACCCAGCAGCGGATGATCTCCTCCGCCAGCGGGCCGTGCAGCGGCCCGGGTACCCGGCTCGACCGGACGGCGAGCAGGGGCAGCGGGGCCGCCGCGACGACGGTGGCGAGAAAGGCGTCCCCCGCGTCGAGATCCCCGGCGAACCCGGTGACACCGGAGACATCGCTGCCGGGTGAGTCGGCCAGGTCGTCCAGGGTGCAGGCCGAGGTCCACCACAGCTCGTGCACGACGGCCAGCGGGAGCGCCGGTCGCGCGGAGCCCGTCTCGACCGCGTGGACCATCAACGGCAGCACCGACAAGGGGTACTTGAAGGCACGGTGGCGCAGGAGCGCGGCGACCGCCGTACGCAGTGCGGGCGCCGACGGCCCCAGCAGCGCGAGGACGGCCTCTCTCTCCGCGTCGATCTCCGTGGCCATCTGCCGGTGCACATCGAGGTACGAGGTTGCCAGCACGCGAGCCCCCATCGACGGGATGGTCATAACGGGTCATGTTCGGGTCAGCTGCGAGTCAGGTGCGACTCATGCGCGAGAAGCACACTCCCCCTCGCCCGTGCCGGATCGTGCAGGGTGCGAGGAGCGGGTGTCAACGGTGCCTTATGGGACGCGTGGGGACCGAGGGAGGCCGGATCGCCCCCTGTCTTCGCGTTCGTGCACAGGCCACGCCGCTCTTCGGGTCGTACGCGCCACCGGCCTTTGACAGGGTGGGCCCATGACGACGACACCTGACGGGCGGCCCGTTCCGCCCCCGTTCGCCGATGAGCGCACGATGCTGGAGGCGTGGCTGGACTTTCACCGGGCGACACTGGAGCTGAAGTGCGCGGGGCTCACGGACGAGGAGCTGCGGCGGGCGTCGGTGGAGCCGTCGGCGATGACGTTGCTGGGTTTGGTGCAGCACATGGCCGAGGTGGAGCGGAACTGGTTCGGGCGGATCTTCGGCGGCGAGGAACTGCCCCCGGTCTTCGGGGCGGACAACGACTTCGGTTTCGGACTCGCGCCGGACCGGGGACTCGACGCGGTGACGGCGGCCTGGCGGGCGGAGGTCGCCCGGGGGCGCGAGCTGATCTCGACGGCGTCGCTCGACGACTCCGGCCACCTCTCGCCGGAGGAGGCCGCTCAGGTCGGCGGTGACGGCCTGTCGCTGCGCTGGATCCTGATCCACCTGATCGAGGAGTACGCCCGCCACAACGGGCACGCGGACCTGATCCGCGAACGGATCGACGGTGTCAGGGGAGCGTGAGGGCGATGCGGGGAGTGAGGGGGGTGGCCGGATCCGGGCGCCTCGCGGAGCGGGGACTGTTTGACTGCCCCTATGTCCTCCGCACTTGGTGTCTCCCGACCCGACCAGGCCGCCTACATGCTGCGGGCCGCCGCTCGCGACGCCGGTCGCGCCTACAAGCAGCGGCTGCTGGATCTGCTGGACGTCCGGACGGGCCACACCGTCCTGGACGTCGGGTGCGGCCCGGGTACGGATCTGCCCGCGCTGGCCGAACGGGCCGGGGCCACCGGCTCGGTCATCGGTGTCGACCTGGACCCCGCGATGCTGGCCCGCGCCCGGGAGCGTACGGACGGCCTGCCCCGGGTGGAGTTCCGTGAGGGGGACGCCCATGACCTCCCGGTCGCGCCCGGCTCGGTGGATCGGGCGAAGGCCGACCGGGTCCTGATGCATGTCGCCGACCCGGGTGAGGTGCTCGGGCAACTGCACCGGGTGACCCGGCCGGGCGCGCGGATCGGGCTGGCCGAACCCGACTGGGACACCCTGATCGTCGACGCCGAGGACCTGGAGACGAGCCGCGCCTTCACCCGCTACACCACGGCGGCGGTGGTCCGTCAGGCGACCGTCGGACGGGCCCTCCCCCGGCTCGCCGAGCGCGCGGGCTTCCGGGTCGAGACCGTACTGACCACGACCCCCCTCTTCCGCGATGTCGAGGAGGCGGACTACACCCTGGGCCTCGGCCGCAACCTGGAACGGGCCATCGCGGAGGGACACATCGACCCGGTGCGCGGGCGTCGCTGGTTCACGGGCCTGTCCGACGGGCCGTTCTACGCGTCGTTCACGCTGGTGAGTGTGGTGTGCGTGCGCTGACCGCCGCCTCAGAGCATCGCCAGCCCCGGATCGTGCAGCACCGCGCCGATGTCGGCGAGGAGCTGGGAGCCCTGCTGTCCGTCGATCAGCCGATGGTCGAAGGACAGGGCGAGCTGGGTCACCCAGCGCGGCTCGATCGACTCCGCGCCGGAGTCGTCCGTCACCACCCACGGGGTACGGCGGATGGCGCCCATGGCCAGGATGGCCGCCTCACCGGGGTTGATGATCGGCGTCCCGGTGTCGACCCCGAACACCCCCACGTTGGTGAGGGTGACGGTCCCGTCCGTCATCGACCGGGGCGTGGCCCTGCCGGAGCGGGCCAGGCCGGTCAGCTCGGCGAGCGCCTCGGCCAGTTCACGCAGTGACATCAGATCGGCGCGCTTGATGTTGGGGACGATCAGGCCCCGGTCCGTCGCCGCCGCGATCCCCAGGTTCACATAGTGCTTGAGCACGATCTCCTGCGCCGCCTCGTCCCAACTGGCGTTCGCGTCCGGGGTGTTGCGCAGGGCCAGCAGCAGCGCACGGGCCACGAACAGCAGCGGAGTGACTCTCAGCTCCCGGAACTCACGCCGGGCGGCGACCGTCTCCCGCAACCGCATGGTGACCGTGATGTCCACGGTCATGAACTCGGTGACATGCGGCGCGGTGAACGCCGAGGCGACCATCGCGGCAGCGGTGTGCTTGCGCACCCCCCGGATGGGGATACGGGTCTCGGTGCCCGGTTCCGGGGCGGCGGCCCGGGACGGGGTGGGGGTGACCACCGTCGGCGTAGCGGCTGCCGCCCGGTGGACGTCGTCGCGGGTGACGGTGCCCGCCGGACCGGTCGGGGTGACCGTGGTGAGGTCCACGCCCAGGTCCTTGGCGAGCTTGCGGACCGGTGGTTTGGCGGCGATGCGCTCGGTGGGGCGGGCGGCGGGGGCGGGGGCGGATGTGGGTGTGGGGGTGGGTGTGGGGGTGGGTGCCTGCTCGGGGACCGGCGCGGCGGCCTGCGCCGCCCTGCGTCGGCGCCGCCCGCTGCCGCCCGCCTGAGGACCGTAACCCACCAGCATGGGCTCCCCGTCACTGTCCGCACCGCCACCGCTGCCACCACTGCCACTGCCGCTCGGGGCGGAGGTCGGCGTCGGGGCGCTCTCGGTCAGGATGGTGATCAGGGGCCGGCCGACCGGGAGGGTCTCGCCCTCCTGGGCGTGCAGGGTGCCGACCACTCCGGCGTACGGGGACGGCAGTTCCACCGCCGCCTTGGCGGTCTCGACCTCGACGAGGGTCTGATTGACCTCGACGGTGTCACCCGCCCGCACGGACCAGTGCAGGATCTCGGCCTCGGTGAGTCCCTCGCCGACATCGGGGAGCAGGAAGACTTGTTCTGACACGGTGACCGGCTCCTCTAGTAACTCAGGCTGTGATCGAGGGCGTCGAGGATCCGGTCGACACCGGGCAGCCAGTCCGACTCCAGACGGCTGGGCGGGTACGGGGTGTCGTACCCGGTGATCCGCAGCACCGGCGCTTCGAGGTGGTGGAACTCCTCCTGCTGGATGCGTGCGGCCAGTTCGGCGCCGAAGCCGTGGGACAGGGACGCCTCGTGGGTGACCAGGGCCCGCCCGGTGCGGTGCACCGACTCCCGTACGGTGGCCATGTCCAGCGGTGACAGGCTGCGCAGGTCGACGACCTCCAGGCTGCGGCCCTCCTCGGCGGCGGCGTCGGCGGCTTCGAGGGCGAGGGCGACCGTCGGGCCGTACGCGATGAGGGTGGCGTCGGTGCCGGGGCGGACGATCCGCGCCCGGTCCAGCGGCGGTGGCGGCTCGTCGGTGACCTCGCCCTTGGCCCAGTAGTGCCGCTTGGGTTCGAGGAAGATGACCGGATCGTCGTCGGCGATGGACTGGCGGATCATGTCGTACGCGTTCTGCGGGGTGGAGCAGGTGACCACCTTGAGGCCCGCCGTGTGGGCGAAGTAGACCTCGGGCGACTCGGAGTGGTGCTCGATGGAGCCGATGCCGCCGCCGTAGGGGATGCGGATGGTCACCGGCAGGGTGATGACTCCGCCGGAGCGGTGCCGCAGCTTGGCGAGCTGGCTGATGATCTGGTTGACGGCCGGGTAGACGAACCCGTCGAACTGGATCTCGCACACCGGGCGGTAACCGCGCATCGCCAGGCCGATGGCGGTGCCGACGATGCCCGCCTCGCCGAGCGGCGAGTCGACGACCCGCAGGTCCCCGAACTCCTTCTGGAGCCCGTCGGTGACCCGGAACACCCCGCCGAGGCGTCCGATGTCCTCACCCATCAGCAGGACCTTGGGATCGTCCGCGAGGGCGGCGCGCAGGCCGTTGTTGAGGGCCTTGACCATGGAGATCTTCATCGGGTGACTCCGCTCTCCTGGCCGGCGGCGACGAACGCGAGGTGCTCGGCGAGCTGGCGTCCGAGTTCGGGGGACATCGCGGTGTGGGTGTGCTCGAAGGGCCCGGCGCTCGACGGCTCCGGCAGCGCGCGGCAGCCGGATCTCATGTGTGCGGCCAGTTCCTGTTCCTGCTGTTCGATGCCGGCGAAGAACGCGTCGTCGGCCGGGCCGTTCGCGCTCAGATACAGGCGCAGCCGCTCCAGCGGGTCCTTGGCGGCCCACTCGTCCTCCTCGGCGGAGGGGCGGTAGCGGGTGGCGTCGTCGGCGGTGGTGTGGGCGTTCATCCGGTAGGTGACGGCCTCGATGAGGGTCGGGCCGCCGCCGGAACGGGCCCGGTCCAGGGCGTCGGTGGTCGCCGCGAGACAGGCCAGGACGTCATTGCCGTCGACCGCTACGCCGGGGAAGCCGAAGCCGGAGGCGCGCTGGGCGACCGGGACACGGCTCTGCACGCTGTAGGGGGCGGAGATGGCCCACTGGTTGTTCTGGCAGAAGAACACCACGGGCAGGTGCTGCGCGGCGGCCCACAGGAACGCCTCGTTGGTCTCGCCCTCGCTGAGCGCCCCGTCGCCGAGGAAGACCAGGACGGCGCTGTCCCGGGTGGCGTCCCCGGTGCCGATCGCGTCGTCCCGGACCAGGCCCATGGCGTAGCCGACCGCGTGCAGGGTCTGGGCGCCGATGACCAGGGTGTAGAGGTGGAAGCGCCGCTCGTAGGGATGCCAGCCGCCCAGGGTCGAGCCCCGGAAGAGGCCGAGCAGGGACACCGGGTCCAGGCCCCGGCACCAGGCCACGCCGTGTTCCCGGTAGGTCGGGAACACCATGTCGTGCTCCCGGACGGCGTGCGCGGCCCCGATCTGGGCGGCCTCCTGACCGCGCAGGGACGGCCACATGGCCAGCTCCCCCTGCCGCTGAAGCGCGATCGCCTCCGCGTCCAGACGACGGGCGAGGACCATGTCCCGGTAGAGGCCGCCCAGATCGACCCCACCGGGCAGGGCAAGCCGACCGTCCCCCGCGAGCACCCCCTCGGCCGACAGAAACCGAATCGGCCCCTCGTCCTGCCCGGCAACCGCACCGGGCTTGGGCTCGGGCTTGACTGACTTACGTGACATCACGGCTCTCGTTTCGGATACGGGGGGGGTGTGGTGGCGCGGATACGGGGGCGTCGTGGCGGCGCGGATACGCGGGCGTCGTGGCGGCGCGGATACGCGGGCGTCGTGGCGGCGCGGATACGGGGGCGTCGTGGCGGCGTCGGTCGATCAGCTACGTCGGGCAGGACGGGGCGGTGATCGACCGACGCCGGATCAGGGGACGCGCCGGGGAGTACGGGATGGATCGACGGCGGCGGCACCGATACCCGGCACGCGACGAACTCGTCCGGATCCCTGTCACCCAACCCCGACACCATCGCCGCCAAGGGGCGCGGGGAACTGCGCGACCAGCCCCCACTCACCCGCACCCGCCCCACCACACCAACCCCCCGCGCACTCGTCCTCGTGGACGACCACACTCGGCACACCTGTGGCACAGTGCAATTAACCTGCACACAAGTTGACACAGGCGCAAAAAATACGAAGTCCAAGCAAGGTCACGCGCAAAAAAGCTGCGCCCCACACTCCCCCGAGGTGGCCCCATGCCAGGTACCGAGCACGTAGACGGCGTCGACAGCCTGATCATCGACCTGCTGGTGCAGGACGGCCGACGGACGGTCACCCAGATCGCCGAGCAGGTGAGCCTGTCCCCCTCCGCCGTGAAGCGCCGTATCGACCGCCTCGAACGGGTCGGGGTCATCGCGGGCTACACGGTCATCCTCGATCACAACAAGCTCGGCTCCAGCTTCGAGGCGTTCGTGGAACTCCGGTTCGCGGGGGACGTCAAGGTCGAGCTGATCACCAACGCCGCGACCAGCGTCCCGGAGGTGCTGGAGGTGTTCACGGTGGCCGGGGATCCCGACGCGCTGGTCCGGGTCCGGGTCTCCGGCGTCCAGCACCTGCGCGACGTCATCGACCGGCTGCGCCGCGCGGGGCCGGTGATCGGGACCAAGACGCTGATGGTGCTGGGTGCGTGGCGCCGGGACGGGTGAGCCCCGGCCGGGCGTCCCGTCGTACAGAATTTGCCCAGCGGGCATATCAACTTGCCTCACGGGTTGACTTCCCTATGGTGTCCGGCGCACGCTGAGGGTGCCCCATCCGTATCGAGCAGGGAGGCATGCGCTCATGTCCGTGTCGACTGACCGCGCCGGCGCCGACGCCACCGACAGCACCCGGAACACCGTGCACACCGAGGATCGGGACAGCGTCGGCGAGCTGGACATACCGCAGCTGGCGGACGCGCTGGACTCGGTGGAGGCCGAGCGGCAGCACCGTAAGGAACAGCTGGCGATCGCCTTCCGGATCTTCGCGCGCTACGGCTTCGACGAAGGCATCGCCGGGCACATCACGGCCCGTGACCCGGAGCATCCCGACCAGTTCTGGGTCAATCCGTACGCCGTGCACTTCTCCCGGATCAAGGCGAGCGATCTGCTGCTGATCGACGAGGAGGGCCGGGTGATCGAGGGCGACCGCCGTACCAACAAGGCCGCCTTCTGGATCCACTCCTCGATCCATCAGGCGCGACCCGACGTGGTGGCCGTCTGTCACGCCCACACAATCCATGGCCGGGCCTTCGCCTCGCTGAACAGACCGCTGGACCCGATCGTCCAGGAGTCGTGCGCCTTCGCGGGCGACCATGTGCTCTTCGACGAGTACAAGGGCCTGGTGCTGGAGAAGGCCGAGGGCGAGCGGATCGCCGAGCGTCTCGGCGACGCGCGGGCGGCGATCCTGCGCCACCACGGGCTGCTCACCGTGGGGCGGTCGGTCGAAGAGGCGGCCTGGTGGTTCATCACCATGGAGCGGGCCTGCCAGATGCAGCTGCTGGCCGACGCGGCGGGCACGCCCAGGATCATGAGCGACGAGGAAGTCCGGCTGGCACACCGGCAGTTCAGCAACGCAAACATGGCCCGGCACAACTTCAATCTGCTCGCCGAGCTGGTGGTGGAGGACGAGCCCGACGTCCTGAAGTGACGGACGTACCAGATGCCTTATTCCTTATGAGAGGGAGACCGACGCCATGTCCATTCGAAAAGTGAACCCCGAGTCGATCGCGCCCCCGGTCCAGGGCCTCTACACCCATGTGGCGATGGGGCGGGGCCGGTTCGTCGCGATCGCCGGGCAGATCGCCCTGGACGCGGACGGGAAACTGGTCGGCGCCGGTGACCACGAGGCCCAGGCCGAGCAGGCGTTCCGTAACTTCAGGGCCGCTCTGGAGGCGGCCGGTGCGACCCAGGACGACCTGATCAAGAACACCATCCATGTGGTGGGCCACCGGCCGGAGCTGGTGGGTCCGATCTTCGCGGCCGGGCAGCGGGCCTTCGACGGCGTCTGGCCGGTGTCGGCGAGCACCTTCCTCGGGGTGCAGACGCTGGGCCTGCCCGAGTGGCTGATCGAGGTCGACGGCTTCGCCGTGGTACCGGACTGAGACCGGCTCGGTGCGTCTTCGGCCGGCGCCGCCCCCGAACCGGCGGGAGGGTTTGCCAACCCAGCAATATGTTTTGCCTTTGAGGCGTGTATGTTACGGGCATGGCGCACGACAACGAGGTAGACACCTGGGTCGGTCACCGGCTGAGGGACCTGCGCAGTGAGCGCGGGATCACGCTGATGACGCTGTCCGAGCAGACGGGCATCTCCGTCACCCATCTGTCCCGCCTGGAGAAGGGCCACCGGCAGCCGTCGATCGGCAGTCTGCTCCAGATCGCCCGGGTCTACGGGCTGTCGGTGAGCGAGCTGATCCAGGAGCAGGAGCTGGAGGACTACCACCTCGTCCGCGCCGCCGACGCGCAGGAGCACCCCGGGCAGGACGGGCACTACACGGTGCTGAGCGGGCCGGGGTCCACCATCGCGGTGATCCGGGTGGAGGTGGAGCCCGGCAAGTCCATCAAGGACGCCCGGCACGCCGGTGAGGAGTGGCTCCATGTGCTGGCGGGTGAGGTGGTGTTCCGGCTGTCCGGCACCGACATCGTGCTGGGCGCCGGGGACTCCGTCCACTTCGACTCGTCGAAGGTGCACCGGCTGACCAACAGGACCGAGCGGCCCGCGACGGTCCTGGTCGCCTCGACGGCGGCCACGATGCCGATGCACCACCCGGTCCCGTCACCGAAGTCCCGCCGCTGACCGCCCGATGGCCGCCCGACGTCCGGGCGCCGACCGGGCCGCGACCGGTCAGCCGAGAGCGAGCAGTTCGCGGGCCAGCGACCCGGGGCGCACCAGCACCTCGGCGTGGGCGGCCTCGGGCAGCGTCACCAGCCGGAAACCGCGTTTGACGACGGCGGCTGCGGTGTCGTTGAAGAACTCCTGCGCCGCGCAGTGGATGTAGGTGACGGGTTTGCCCTCCAGGATCTCCTCGCTGCCGGGCAGCAGCGGTTCGGCGTGGGTCAGTCGCGGCATGGGGGCCAGATTGTGCTCCAGCCAGGTCGCCCCGTCCTCGTCGGCACCCAGTGCGCGCGGGTCGAGCGGGGCGACCTCCCAGTCGGCGCCGTCCACGGGCGGTACGAAGGCGTCCGCGAGCCAGGGCAGCATGCTGAAGGCGGACTCGCCGCTGGTGGGCGCGAAGGCGTCGACGTAGACGACCTGCCCGACCCGCTCCGGGGCCAGGGCCGCGACGCCGGTGATCACCATGCCGCCGTAGCTGTGGCCCACCAGGATCACGCCGGTCAGGTCCTCGGCGGCCAGCAGCTCCGCGATCTCCCTGGCGTTGGCGTTGACCCCGGTCTGCGCGCCCGACGGATCGCGCTTCTCGGCGAAGCCGGTGAGGGTCGGGGTCACCACGCGGTGGCCCGCCTCCTCGAGCAGGGGCCGCAGACGGTCCCAGACCCAGCCTCCGCCCCAGGAACCATGAATCAGCACGAACGTCGCCATCTTGCTCTTCCTCCTGCGAGTCGCGGGCCCCACGGACCGGATGCGCCCAGCACCACGCCTGGCCGACCCGCGGACCTCATGAACACAGCATCAAGGGAGCACGTCACCAGGTCAACCCATGGGGCGATTTCTTTTGCCAATCAGGCAAACGCCATGGATGCGCCCGCTACTCGAAGCGATGCCGCCCGGCCAGGCATCCTTCGGCGCGCACCGAAGAGTTCCCGCCCTACCGTCGGGTCCCATGAACACCTTGACGCCGGGCAGCGTGCCCGCCGACACCTCCGCGGACCGCATGACCCACATGACCCACATGACCATCACGCCGAGCGTCCTGTACTTCGGAACACCGGTCGTGCTGCTCTCCACGGAGAACGAGGACGGCTCCTTCAATCTCGCGCCGATGTCCTCGGCCTGGGCCCTGGGCCAGGTGATCGTCCTGGGGCTGGGGGCCGATGGGCAGACCGCGCACAATCTGCGCGGCCGACCCGAGCTGGTCATCAACCTGCCCGCGCCGGACCAGTGGCCGGCGGTGGAACGGCTCGCGCCGCTCACCGGGTGCACTCCCGTGCCCGTGCGCAAGCGGGACGGCTTCCGGTTCGAGCGGGACAAGTTCGCTGCCGCGGGCCTGCGTCCTGAGCCCTCCGAGCTGGTGCGGCCGCCCCGGGTCGCCGACTGCCCCCTGCAACTGGAGGCCCGTGCCGCCCGGGTCCAGCCCGACATCTCCGGCGAGTTCCTCATCGTCGAGGCCCAGGTGCTCAGGGTCCATGCCGACCCACGCATCGTCGTCCCCGGCTCCCAGCACATCGACCCGGCCCTGTGGAGCCCACTGATCTACAACTTCCGCCACTACTACGGCCTCGGCTCCGAGCTGGGCCACAGTTTCCGTTCCCGGACACCCCGCTGACGCCACCCGCACCCCACAGCGGGACCGGCTCCCCCGCCCCACAGGCGAAGGGCCCCCGGCATTCAGCCGAAGGCCCTCCCGTCACCTCACCGGTGTCTCCGGTCCGTCCTCAGCCCAGCGGCTGGATCCGGAGGTCGCGGTAGCGGACCTTGTTGCCATGGTCCTGGAGACGGATCGCGCCGGTCGACGCGCCCTCCGGGATGCTGCCGCCGGTCGGGCCGGTGATGGCCACGTTGTCGTGGACCTTGACGCCGTTCCAGACCAGGGTCACCCGGGCGTCCTCCGTCTTGTTGCCCGCGCTGTCGAAACGGGCGGCACGGAACGTGAGGTCGTAGGACTGCCAGGTCTCCGGGGCCTTCGCGGCGTTCTGGTCGGCCGCCTTCTGGTTGTAGATGGCGGCGGCGTCGTTCGCGGCCAGTTTCGGTACGCCGAAGGAGTCCAGGACCTGGATCTCGTAGCGCTCCTGGAGGTAGACACCGCTGTTGCCCCGGTCCTGCCCGGTCACGTTGTCAGGGAGCTTGGGGACCTTGAACTCGACGTGGAGCTTGTAGTCGCCGAAGGACTGCTTGGTGCGGATGTCGCCGCAGCAGACCTCGATGGCGTCCTGCTCGGCCCGTGGCCAGCCCACCGCGCGGCCGTCGGTGTGCTGCCACTGGGACAGGGTGCCGCCGTCGAAGAGGTCGATCCACGCGCCGGGCCGGCTCAGCTGGAGCATGTCGAGGTTGACATGGCCGTCGTCACCCTCGTCGTAGCGGTAGCTGATGGTGTTCGTGCCCCCGCGCAGGCTCAGCCGCTCGGTCCTGGTGGCCCAGGTGGTCCAGCCGCCGGTGGGCGGCAGGGCGCTCTGGCGGACCTTCTCGCCATTGACGTACACGCTGATCTTCTTGGTGCCGTTGAAGGGGTGCGGGCCGTTGGCGTAGCGCAGTCCGACGTCGTACATGCCCTTCTTGGGGGTGTCGACGTGGAAGGTGACACCGGCGCCCTGGGTGCCGAAGCCGTCGACGAAGCCGCCGCCGGAGTGGCCCTGGTGTTCCTTGGTGACACCGGCACTGCCGGACAGCTTGGCCTCCTCCGCCTCGTAGGAGGCGGGGGCGGAGCGGTCGCCGGGGATGGCGTTGAGGGTGTACCAGGCCTCGGTGCTCCACAGAGCCTCGCCGCTCGCGGCGGCGAAGGGGCGCGGGGAGCGGATGTGGACCACACGGTCGGCGGTCAGGCCCGGGATGTCCAGGGTGACCTGGGTGCGGTCATTCGACACGACGGCCCTGGACACGCTCAGCGCCTCCTCGTCGATCTTGGGGCCGCCGTACTCGGGCGTGGGCGAGTAGCGCCACTGCCGGACCTCGTAGCTCTGGGCGAGGTTCTGGGCGATCCGGTCGAGGGTGGCCTGGGACAGCGGCTTGGTGTACTTCAGGACGAAGCCGTCGTCGGTGGCCCGCATCGAGTGGATGTCGAAGGCGCTGGTGCCGTTCGGGGTGAGCTTCTGGAGGCCGAAGCGGAGCTTGCCCTCCTGGCCCCAGTTGCCCTCGGCGCCCAGGCCGCCCGCGTAGAGCGCGCCGTCGGGGCCGACGCTGATCCGGTTGACCCCGGCCTCCAGGCCCTGGGTGTGCCGGAAGACCGCGCCCTGGTATTCGCCGTCGACCTTCTCCAGGCTGGCGCGCTGGAGTCCGCCGTAGGTGACATCACCGAAGAGCAGCTGCCCGGCGAAGGGGCCCTTCTTCAGGGTGAGGGGTGTGCTGGGCGAGTTGGCGATCTCGTTCTGCGGCAGCCACAGCACCGGCTTGGTCGCCGGACGGTCGTCGAAGCGGCCGCTGACCGTGTTCTCGCCGTCCTTGAAGCGGGTGTAGTGATTGAAGAAACGATCCTTCTTCACCTGGACCAGCTTCGACGCGGGCAGCCAGCCGCCCTGGTTGTCGGTGACGAAGAGTTCCTTGCCGGGGCCCCAGCCGATGCCGTTGGGGGTGCGCAGCCCGCCCGCGAGGTAGGTGACCTTTCCGGTGCGCTTGTCGACCTTGAGAGTGGTGCCCCGGTCCTTGGCGGGCTGCGGGTCGGTGGTGGCGCCACCGTAGTTGATGGCGACGGAGAGGTTGAGGTAGAAGCTGCCCTTGTCGTAGAGCAGGCCGAAGGCGAACTCATGGAAGTTGCCGCCGTGGGGCCAGGCCGCGACCGTGCGGTAGGTGTCGGTCACCTCGTCGCGGTCGGTGTCGTTCAACTCGGTCAGCTGGTGCTTCTCCGACACATACAGCTTGCCGTCGACGTACTTGATGCCCATGGGCTCGCGCAGCCCGGAGGCGATCTTCTTCGCGGTGACCTGCTCGGGGCCGGTGGAGCCGGTGACATTGTCGAGGAGGTAGACCTCGCCGTTGCTGGTCTGGCTCTCGCCCCAGGTGGCCACGGCGAGCCGGCCGTCGGGCAGCCAGTCCATCGCGGAGACCTTGGGCTCGAAACCGGGCGGACGCAGATCGGTCAGGGTGTAGTTCGGGTGGACGCCCGCCAGCGGAAGGCCGTCGCCGGGGCTGTCCTGGCCGCTGACGCACTCCTTGCGGCCGGGCGCGGTGACCCGGACCACGCCCGCGTCGGTGCTCAGCGCGGTGCCGGGCACCACGGTGAAGCCGGCGGCGCCGGGCGGCTTCCACTGGAGGGTGATCTGCTGGCCGCCGCCCGCCTCGAAGTGCTCGATGCGCAGCGGGTGCAGACCGGCGGTCAGCTGGGCACTGCCGTCCTTGGGGTCGGCGCCGTGCAGCCCGTCGTGGTCGATGACCAGTTTGTCGTCCAGGAGCAGCCGGGAGCCGTCGTCGCTGATCAGCCGGAAGTCGTAGGTGCCGTCCCGGGGCACGTCGAGATGGCCGATGACCTGGGTCATGAAGTTGCTCGCCATGCCGAAGTCGGCGTCGGACGACCAGTCGATGACCGGCATCAGCTTGTCGACGTTGGGGGTCTGGCCCTCCTTCAGCTCGCAGAGTTTCTTGAGCGGCGCCTGGACGTCGAAGACGCGCAGGGTGACCCCGGGTTCCTGGGGCGGGATGTCGGCGGTGGCAGCGGCGCGGTCGGGGGTGTCGGCGACGGCGGGCGCGAAGCTGCCCGCGACGAGCAGGGCGAGCACGACGCTCGCGGTGCGTCTGGAGAACTGGCGGTACCGCCCGGGTCTCGGCCCAGGTCTTGGCCCTGGTCTCACATTTCCTCCTGGCGCTCGGGGTGCGGAAGGGGGGCAACTCGCCGAGACACTAGGGACTTTTCACCGCACGGTCCATACTTCGTCCACAGAGAGTCAAAAGTTTTTTCACAGGAAGCGGAAGAGGCGAGGATTCCGGTTCAACCGGGCCACGGCCGCCAACTCCCGCCCCAGCAGTTGGCCTTATGTCGTACGGGGATACGATTTGGTCGGCGTCGTACGCAGCGGGGACCGGGTGGGACCGGGAACCGCACGGCGTCCGGCGAGCATCGGTACAGGCGCGGACCGGCGCATCAGCGGCGCGGACGCACGGGGGCACACGGGGTGCACCGGACACGATGCAAAAGGCGGGGACCGTGGCGTATGGAAGAGCCCGGCCGGGGTGGGGAGCCCTGGCCGTGTGCGGCATGCTGCTGGCCGGTTGTACGGACGGCGGCGACGGGGGCGACGGGGGCGGCACCGGGACCAAGGGCGGGGAGCAGTCGGGCGGCGGGGTGAGCGTCGCCTCGCCGGAGGCCGCTGCCTCGCAGTCGGCGCAGCCGCAGCGGATGGAGACGGACCCGAAGCTCCAGCCCGGCACGGAGGCCGAGGCGAAGGCGCTGATCGGGAAGGTGATCGCGGGGCCGGACCTGTTCCCCGCCGAGGTCCGGCAGTCGACGCCGTACGAGAGCGATCCGAGTCGCTGGGCGGTGCTGGGGCGGGACTGTGTCTGGCAGCGCGAGCCGCTGCCGGACGACGTACTGGCCACGCTGACCCGGCACTTCGAGGTGCCCGCGGGCGACGGCAAGGGTCTGGTGCGGATCTCGGCGACCGTGACCGTGCACCGGACGTCCGAGGACGCCGGGTGGGAGCAGGCGGGGATGCTGGAGGAGTCCGTGGACTGCGGCGAGCAGATCCTCCAGGACGGTGAGCTGCTCACCGGGCTGATCACGCTCGCCTCCAAGTGGGGCGAGGGCAACAACCGGTTCAGCGAGGACTCGCTGATCGAGACCGGGCAGTGCGTGAGCGAGGAGCACGGCGGGCCGTATCCCTACTGGTGGTCGCAGGCCACCTTCGGGCCGGTGACGGCGGCGACCTCGGTGTGCGGCGGACGCGGCTACGACGACGGGTCGTTGCAGCCGATCGTCGAGAAGGCGCTGCCGTGGATGCTGCTGCGGGCGCAGGAGCAGGTCGGGCGTCCGGTGGAGGGCAAGGCGGAGTCGGCGTCGCCGGGTGGCACGCCCTCGGGGGCGGAATCGGGGGCGGCCACCGGAGAGGACTCCGGGGCGAAGTCCGGGGCGGAGTCCGGGGCGGAGTCCGGGGCGGACTCGGGTGCGAAATCCGGTATGGACGCCGCAGCCGCTGCCGGTTCCGGCACGGACTCCGCTGTCGGCTTCGGTGCCGGCTTCGGTGCCGGCTTCGGTGCCGGCTCCGGCGCTGGGTCCGGCGCTCGCTCCGGTGTCGGCTTCGGTGTCGGCTCCGGCGCTGACTCCGGTGTGAAGGAGGGTTCGTGATGGAGCGGCTGCTTCCCTCCGATCCGTCCCGGCTCGGCGCCTACCGGCTGCTCGGCCGGCTGGGCGCGGGCGGCATGGGTGTGGTGTATCTGGCGCGGGCCGGGAACGGCGATCTGGCCGCGGTGAAGGTGATCCAGCCCGAGTTCGCCGAGGAGGACGAGTTCCGGGCCCGCTTCCGGCGTGAGGTCGCCTCGGCGGGGCAGGTGCGCAGCCCGTGGGTGGTGCCGGTGCTGGGCGCGGACACGGAGGCCGCGTCGCCGTGGCTGGCGACGGCGTTCGTGCCGGGCCCGTCGCTCGCGGAGGCGGTGCAGGCGTGCGGCCCGCTGCCGGTGCGGGCGGTGCGGGTACTGGGCAAGGTGCTGGCGCGGGCGCTGGCCGCGGTGCACACCGCGCACCTGGTGCACCGGGACGTCAAGCCCGGCAATGTGCTGCTGGCCCTGGACGGGCCCCGGCTCATCGACTTCGGCATCGCCCGTTCCACGGCCGCCGAGGCGACCGAACTCACCTCGGCCGGGGTCATGGTGGGCACGCCCGGCTTCCTCTCCCCCGAGCAGGCGCGGGCGCGGGACGTGGGCGCCCCCAGCGATGTCTTCTCGCTGGCCTGTGTCCTGGCCCACTCCGCCACCGGCCGCCTGCCGTTCGGCACCGGCGCGGTGGACGCGCTGCTGTACCGCACGGTCCATGACGCGCCCGACCTCACCGGCATCACCGACGACGGGCTGCGGGACCTGCTCGGGCACTGTCTGGCCAAGGATCCCGCCGGGCGGCCCACCGCGGCGGACGTGGACCGGGCGCTGGTGGAGGACGCCCCGGAGGGGGCCGTCGACTGGCTGCCCGACCCGGTGGTCACCCTGATCGCCGAGCGGTCGCACGCGCTGCTGGCGCTGCCCGGCATCGAAGCCACCCTGGTCCCCGACACCGTCGCGCCCGAGCGGGCCCGGCCCGGACGGCGCCGGTTCCTGACGCTGGCCGCGGGCGGCGCGGCCGTACTGGCGGCGGGCGGCGGGACCGTCCTGTGGGCGGCGCTGCGGGACGAGGGCGACGGTACGTCCGGGCAGCCCGACGCGGCGCAACGGGTCATCGGCGTGCACGCGGACCTCAGCGGCCCGCAGCAGGCGGCCGGTGTCGCGCAGGAGCGGGCCGCGCGGCTGGCCGTGGACGAGTTCAACGCCCAGCGGGACAAGCCGTTCACGCTGGTCCTCGACGTGGTGGACGACAAGGGCGAGGCGGCGCGGGCCACGGCGGCGGCCCGGCGGCTGACGGGCCGTCCGGAGGTGCTCGCCGTGCTGGGCCCGACCGGCTACGCGTCGGCGGAGCATTCCATGGCGGTGTACGAGAGCGCCCGGCTGCCGGTGATGACGGTGTCCGAGCTGTCGCTGTCCGCGTCGCAGGCCGCGCTGATCGCCTCGCCCAAGTGGTACTTCCGGGCGGCGGCCCTGGCGCCGTACACCGCGTACGGCACGGTGCTGGCCATGGCGGCGCGGGGGTCGAAGAGGCCGGGGCTGCTGATCGACCGCGCGAGCGGGATCAGCGGCTATGAGCTGACCACGCTCGCCAAGGGCGCGGCCGGCGGTCTCTCGCTGGACCTGTACACCCGGGTCGTGCCGGACTTCGCGGACCCGGCGTCGGTGGTCCCCGACCTGATCGAGAACGGTATCGACGGGCTGTTCTACACCGGCACCGCCGAGCGCGCCGCGTCGGTGGCCCGCGCCCTGGCCGAACGGGACTTCGACGGGCCCCGGTTCGTCGACACGGGCTCGGCGACGGACGCCTTCACCGAGGCGGCGGGTCCGGCCGCCGAGGGCTGGCAGGCGGTCAGTCCGCACATCGATCCGGCGGCTCCCGAGGTGGCGTCCTTCGCCGCCGCCTACCGCGACCGTCACGGCACCGCGCCACCGGCCTCGGCGGCAGAGGCGTACGACGCCATTCGCCTGCTCGCCAACCGGATCGCCTCGCTGGACGGCGGCGGCGACCGGGAGGAACTGGCGGACGCGCTCGCGGCGTCGCGGTACCAGGGGCTGGCGGGGCTGTACGCGTTCGACGACGAGCACCGCCGGGAGGTCGCACAGGTCCATCTCCGCGTGGTGAACGACGGCGGGTTCGGCTACGTCGACGTGATCGATCTGCCGACGTGATGGATCGGCCGACGTGACCGACCCACTGACCTGACCTGACCCGCCCCCCTCGGCCCCCGGTCCCCGGTCCCCGCCGAACCCGGCACCGTACGACCGCTTCCCGAACGCACCGCGAGGAACGAAACGCATGCGCGCACTACGGCCCGAGGACCCGGAGACCCTGGGCGGGCACCGGCTGCTCGCCCGGCTCGGCACGGGCGGCATGGGCACGGTCTATCTGGCCCGCGCCGCCGACGGGGCGCCCGTCGCCCTGAAGGTGATCCGGGCCGAGTACGCCGCCGATCCGGCGTTCCGGGCCCGGTTCCGCCGTGAGGTGCGCCTCGCGGGCGGGCTGTCCGGGCGCTGGGTGGTGCCGGTGACGGCGGCCGACACCGAGGCCGCCGCGCCTTGGCTTGCGACCGCGTTCGTGGCGGGCCCGTCGCTGGCCGAGGCGGTGTCGGGGGCCGGTGCGCTGCCGGGCCGTACGGTCGCCGTCCTCGGGGCACGGCTGGCGCGGGCGCTGGCCGAGGTGCACGCGGCGGGCCTGGTGCACCGGGATGTCAAGCCGGGCAACATCCTGCTCGCCCTGGACGGCCCCCGGCTGATCGACTTCGGGATCGCGCAGGGCGCGGGCGTGACCGCGCTCACCGCCCCGGACGCGGTGATCGGCACCCCCGGCTATCTCGCCCCGGAGCAGGCGCGGGCCTCGGCGGGCGAGGTGGCGGCGCCCAGCGATGTCTTCGCGCTCGGCTGTGTGCTGGCGTACGCGGCCACCGGGCGGCGGCCGTTCGGCACCGGCGATCCGAGCGCGGTGCTGTACCGCACGGTCCACGAGGAGCCGGATCTCGTCGGGCTCGACGCGGTACTGACACAGGAATTGGCGGCCGTCGTCACCGCGTGTCTGCGCAAGGCGCCCTGGGAGCGGCCCACAGCGGCCCAGCTCGGGGAGGTGTGCGAACGGGCGGCGGGCGAACGGGCGGCGGGAGGATGGCCGGCGGTCGATTGGGGGGCGGGCGGCGGATCGTACGGCCCGGCCGACAGATCGTACGGCCCGGTCGACGGCGCACTTGGTCCGGCCGACGGATCGTACGGCCCGCCGGAGGACGGAGACGGAGCCCGGTCCGGGTCCGGCTCCCCCGCCTGGCTGCCGCCGGAGGTCGTGCGGCTGGTCGCCGACCGTTCCGCGCGGGCGCTGGACCCGCCGCCGCGTCCGGTGGCCGCCATGCCCGAGGTGCTCCCCGACGACACCCGGGACCGACCCACGACCCGGCGCCGGGCACTGCTGATCGGCGGCTCGGCGCTGGCGGTGGTCGCCGCGTCCGGTGCCGCCGCGGCCGTGCTGCTGGTGCGGCGCGACCCGTCGACGCAGGGCGCGGCGCCGCAGGTGCCGACGCGTACGCTCGCCTTCCAGGGGGATCTCTCGGGCGCGCAGAAGGACATCGGTACGGCCCAGGAGCGGGCGGCGCGGCTCGCGGTCGCCGACCACAACGCCCGTGCGGACATCACCTTCCGCCTCGCGCTGTCGGTGCACGACGACGGGGGCGACACCGGGCGGGCGGCGACCCTCGCCCGGACCCTGGCGGACGACCCTGAGGTGCGCGCGGTGATCGGGCCGACCGGGGCCGGCACCGCGAAGGCCGCCGCGCCGCTGTACCAGGCGGCGTCGATGCCGTTCGTGCTGGTGTCGGCGGACCCCGACGAGGCGGGCCTGTCCCCCGCGACGACCCGCAACCTCGTGGTGACCAGGGCTCCGGGGTCGTACCGCACACTTCCGCTGATCAGCTATCTGACGCGGGTCCACGACAGCCGGCGTACGGCCGTCGTCGAGGACGGCGACGGGGGCGCGATGGCGCGGGACGCGAGCCAGAACTTCCGGGACACGGTGCCCAACGGGGACGATGGCGGGACGGTCTCCGTGCATCAGGTGGCCGCCGGTGAGGACGACTTCGGGCCCGCCGTGCGGGAGGTGCTGGCGGCCGACGCGCAGGCGGTGGTCTATGCCGGGACGTCGGCGGTCCGCGCGGCGGCCTGTGCGCGGGCGCTCACCGAGGCCGGGTTCCCGGGCGCGTGTGTGGGGTTCGAGGCCGTGATGCGGCAGGAGTTCCTGGACGCGGCGGGCGGCGCGGCCGACGGCTGGGTGTTCGGGGCGTCGTTCACCGAGGTGCTGTCGGTGGACACCGGGGCGGCGCGGGCGTTCACGGCCGCGTATCGCGAACGGTACGGGGCGCCGCCGGGCCGCTGGGCGGTGGAGGCGTACGACGCGGTGGGCCTGCTCGGCCGCACGCTCGACGCGTTCGGCTCCCGCGCCTCCGTCGAGCCGGGCGAGGTGGCCGAGCGGGTGTTCGTGACGTCGTACGAAGGGGTCGCCAAGCCGCTCGGTTTCACGAAGGACGGGGAGCGACTGCTCCAGCTGGAGCGGTCGGCGTTTCTCTACCGGGCCGAGGGAGGACAGTTCCACTTCCTGGGGCGGTTCGACCAGGTGACGGCGGACAGCGCGTAGCGGGCGGTTCGCTCATGCCTGTCGGCTGCGCATGTGGACATGGCGGAGTCTGCGGGCTTGACCCGGTCCTACTCCCAGGCCATCGACTGGCACCCCCTGCTCCCTCGGCCCCGACGACGGCACCGGGCAGCGGCTCGACTGAACAACGGCGGTCCCGGCGGGGCCGGTCTGGACATGCCGCTGACCGTCGGACAGACGATGGGTGAGGTGGTGGACGAGTACGACCTGATCGGCGTGGACCCCCGGTTCGCGGGCCGCTCACTGGAGTTGCCCCGGCCTGGGCCGGCTGGGCGGCCGACCGGAACGCGACCCATGTGGAGCGGCTGGTCACCACGTATCGGGACACGGGGCGGCTGCCCGCGCGGGAGGTGATCTGCCGGAAGCAGCCGGGCGAGGAAGAGGAAGAAGGAGGGGCGGGCCCGAGTCAGGTCCGCCCCTCCCCCCTCTTGCACACACAGGCCGGTCAGGCGCCGACGTACTGTGCCAGGTGCTCCCCGGTGAGGGTGGCGCGGCCGGTGACCAGGTCGGCGGGGGTGCCTTCGAAGACGATCTTTCCGCCGTCGTGGCCCGCGCCGGGGCCGAGGTCGATGATCCAGTCCGCGTGGGCCATGACCGCCTGGTGGTGCTCGATCACGATGACGGACTTCCCGGACTCGACCAGCCGGTCGAGGAGGCCGAGCAGATGGTCGACGTCGGCGAGATGCAGCCCGGTGGTCGGCTCGTCCAGGACGTAGACCCCGCCCTTCTCCGCCATGTGCACGGCCAGCTTCAGCCGCTGGCGCTCACCGCCGGACAGGGTGGTGAGCGGCTGGCCGAGGGTGAGATAGCCGAGCCCGACGTCCGCGAGCCGCTCCAGGATCTTGTGCGCGGCGGGCGTGGCGGCCTCGCCCTCGGCGAAGAACCGCTCGGCCTCGGCCACCGGCATCCCGAGCACCTCGCTGATGTCCTTGCCCCCGAACCGGTACTCCAGTACGGCAGCCTGGAACCGCTTGCCGTCACAGTCCTCGCAGGTGCTGGCGACGCTCTGCATGATCGCCAGGTCGGTGTAGATGACCCCGGCGCCGTTGCAGGTGGGGCAGGCGCCCTCCGAGTTGGCGCTGAACAGGGCCGGCTTGACGCCGTTGGCCTTGGCGAACGCCTTGCGGATGGGTTCCAGCAGCCCGGTGTAGGTGGCCGGGTTGCTGCGCCGGGAGCCGCGGATCGGGCTCTGGTCGACGGAGACCACGCCCTGGTCGGCCGGGATCGACCCATGGACCAGGGAACTCTTGCCGGACCCGGCGACTCCGGTGATCACGCACAGCACGCCGAGCGGGATGTCCGCGTCGACGTCCTGGAGGTTGTTGGCGCTCGCGCCGCGGACCTCCAGGGTGCCCTTGGGCTCGCGGACGGTCTCCTTGAGCGTGGCCCGGTCGTCCAGGTGCCGCCCGGTGACCGTGTCGCTGGCGCGCAGTCCTTCGAGCGTGCCCTCGAAGCAGACGGTGCCGCCGCCCGTACCGGCGCCGGGGCCGAGGTCCACGACATGGTCGGCGATGGCTATCGTCTCCGGCTTGTGCTCCACCACCAGCACGGTGTTGCCCTTGTCGCGCAGCCGCAGCAGCAGGTCGTTCATCCGCTGGATGTCGTGCGGGTGCAGGCCGATGGTCGGCTCGTCGAAGACGTAGGTGACATCGGTGAGGGAGGAGCCTAGATGGCGGATCATCTTGACGCGCTGGGCCTCGCCGCCGGAGAGGGTGCCGGCCGGCCGGTCCAGGGAGAGATAGCCGAGGCCGATCTCCTCGAAGGAGTCGAAGGTGTGCTGGAGCTTGGCGAGCAGCGGGGCGACCGACGGTTCGTCCAGCTCACGGATCCATCCGGCGAGGTCGCGGATCTCCATCGCGCAGGCGTCGGCGATGTTGATGCCCTTGATTCTGGAGGAGCGGGCCGCCTCGGCGAGCCGGGTGCCGCCGCAGTCGGGACAGTCGGTGAAGGTGACCGCGCGCTCCACGAACGCCCGGATGTGCGGCTGCATCGCCTCCTTGTCCTTGGACAGGAAGGACTTCTGGATCTTGGGGATCAGGCCCTCATAGGTGAGGTTGACCCCGTTGACCTTGACCTTGGTCGGTTCGCGGTACAGGAAGTCGTGCATCTCCTGCTTGGTGAACCGGCGGATCGGCTTGTTCGGGTCGAGGAAGCCGGACTCGGCGTAGACCCCGACGGTCCAGACGTTGTCCGACTTCCAGCCCGGGATGGTGAAGGCGCCCTCGGCGATCGACTTCTCGTCGTCGTAGAGCTGGGTGAGGTCGATGTCGGAGACCTTGCCGCGGCCCTCGCAGTGCGGGCACATGCCGCCGGTGCGGGAGAAGGTGGCCTTCTCGGCCTTCTTGTTGTTGCCGCGCTCTACGGTGATCGCGCCGCTGGCCTTGACCGAGGGCACATTGAAGGCGAAGGCGCCGGGCCCGCCGATGTGCGGGTCACCGAGCCGGCTGAAGAGGATGCGGAGCATCGCGTTGGCGTCGGTGGCGGTGCCGACCGTGGAGCGCGGGTCGCCGCCCATGCGCTGCTGGTCGACGGTGATCGCCGTGGTCAGACCGTCGAGGACATCGACCTCGGGCCGGGCCATGTTCGGCATGAAGCCCTGTACGAAGGCGCTGTATGTCTCGTTGATCAGCCGCTGCGACTCCGCCGCGATCGTGTCGAACACCAGCGAGCTCTTGCCCGAGCCGGAGACCCCGGTGAACACCGTCAGCCGGCGCTTGGGGATCTCGATGGTGATGTCCTTGAGGTTGTTCTCGCGCGCGCCGTGCACCCGGATCAGGTCGTGGCTGTCGGCGGCGTGCGGCTCGGGCGACTGCGGGTCCGTCCTCTTGGCCATGGTCTTCTGTTTCTCCAAGCGGTCTTGATCGGTTCTGTGCTGCCTGACGTCGCCTTCGCCGTCCCCCTCCGGCGCCGCCTGTGTGAGTTCGGCCGTCTCTGAATCAGTCCGGTATCGGCCGCTCCGGCCGGTCCTGCGTCAGGCCGTCTCCGCCTCGCTCCCGCGTCAGGCCGTCCCGGGCCGGTAGGTCAGGTTAACCGGCCCGGGTCGCTACGTCGTGGGCTCGACGGCCGGGGGCCCGGGGCTCAGCGCTTCTCCTGGATCCGGATCATGTTGCCCGCGGGGTCGCGGAAGGCGCAGTCGCGGACCCCGTACGGCTGGTCGGTCGGTTCCTGGACCACTTCGGCGCCGGACTGGAGCCGGTCGAAGGTGGCGTCGACGTCACGGGTGGCGAGGAGCAGGCTGGCGTAGGTGCCCTTGGCCATCATCTCGGTGATGACCCGCTTCTCGTCCTCGGTGACGCCCGGGTCGGCGCCCGGCGGGAACAGCACGATGCTGATCTCCGGCTGGTCGGCGGGGCCGACGGTGATCCAGCGCATCCCCTCGTAGCCGACGTCGTTGCGGACCTCGAAGCCGAGGGTGTCCCGGTAGAAGGCCAGGGCCTTCTCCGGGTCGTCGTGGGGCAGGAAACTGGCGTGAATGCTGATGTCCATGGCCCTCACGCTAACCTCGGGCCGAAAGGGGCGCTTCTCGATTCCTGACGGGTCGCGTGACCTGCTTGGCCACGCACGACGGTATCCCCGCCGTCGCCGTCTCCCCCTCCCGCCGGTACACGCTCGGCGGCACCCCGACCAGCTCCGTGAACCGTGTGCTGAAGGTGCCGAGCGAGGAGCAGCCCACGGCGAAACACACCTCGGTGACACTGAGGTCGCCCCGGCGCAGCAGCGCCATCGCGCGCTCGATCCGGCGGGTCATGAGATAGCTGTACGGCGACTCGCCGTAGGCCCGGCGGAAGGCGCGGCTCAGATGCCCGGCCGACAGGTGCGCGCCGCGCGCGAGGGCCTCGACGTCGAGCGGCTGGGCGTACTCCCGGTCTATCCGGTCCTTGACGCGCCGCAACCGCGCGAGGTCCCGCAAGGACTGATCCGGGGCGGATCGACTACTCATGTCCGAAATACTACGTCCGGGCACTGACATTGGGCCTGACCTGCATGTTTCTCGCCGAGCGGGCGGCGCGGGAAATATGCCTCGCCAGGCGGCGGCCGACGGGTTAGGATCCCCGGCGATGATGACTCACTCCCAGAACAGATCGGGGGACCCGTCCGCGCAAGGTGAGTGCTGATGCTCACTTCCGCTGTGGACGACGACTCCCGGGTTTCCTTCTGGCCGCGCGTGCGCGAGTTCGCCGTGCCGGCCTCCATGATCGAGCGAGCGACCGCCCGGCGTACGGCCGGGGACTGGGCAGGGGCATGTGCCGCCGCCGGGGTCGAGGTCGATCTCCATGTACGGTCACTGGCCCGCGCCTATGGGCAGGAGCCGGCCGCCCGACTCCGCGCGGATCTGCGGCACTTGGCGCCCGATCTGCTGCGCTGGCATCTGCCGAGGATCGCTCCCCACGGGGTGCTCAGGCCCGGTCTGACTGTCGCCCTCGCCCGTTACGGGGCCGCCGCGCGGGACGGCACGTCCGCGCTGTATCTCGTGGCCCGGACCGTGCCCGCCTGGGCCGACGCCGGTCAGCGGATCAGCCTCGCGGTGTGGGACGGCTCGGGCGGCGACACCCCAGGCCAGCGGTATCCACACCCGCACCCCCACCCGCACCGGAGATTCCGGTTCGATCTGCATCGGCATCTGTGGGATGTGCGCAGGGTGGGTGAGCTGCCTGCCCGGTCGACGGCACCTGGGTGGTCCGCTTCGGGTGGGCCGGCTCCCGGTCCTGTTCCGTACGCCGATCTCCTGCGGGGTGTCCCGGACGGGCGGCGGCTCGCCGTCGGACGGTGGGCCGACGAGGCGCGTCTGCTGCTCGGGGCGGACGGGGTGGCCGACGGTCCGGTCCTCGTGCGGGCGGGCAGCCGGCATCGGTTCCTGGTGGCGCCGGACGGGACGATCACCCCGGCGGGCGCCGTCCGCGGCGGACCCGTGCTGCCGGACGCGGCGACCTGGGTGCTGCCCGATCTCGAACTGCTCCGCGCGGGTGCGATCGAGGGGGACCGGCTCCATCCGCTGGTCGCCGCCGCGCTCGTACCGGGACGGCATGGGTCATCAACTACCTTGTCCGATAAGGGTGTTGGGCCACGGTTGGTGGAGTGCCGGGGTGCGATGCACCGGATCGGGCTGGTCGGTGGTGTGCTCGCGGCGCTGGATCACGATCGGGACGAGATCCGGCGCGAGGAGTTGCTGGCCGAGCTGACCGGTACACCGCTGCCGTGTCTCCAGGCCATCGACCGGGCACACCGTCACCCCAACTGCCTCGCCGACATCCGGGAGCGGCTGCGTCACGGTGACACCGGCGGGGCGCTGACGGTCGTGGAGAACCTGCTGGGTCCCGGAGCGCTGCTGCGGGACGGCGCGTTGCGCGAGGCGCTGGAGAGCGCGGCTCGGCAGCGGGTGACGTACGGGCTGTTCCGGGCGGGCATGACCGATCCCCGGTCACCCCGGCGGGAACGGCCGCGTCCGCTCCCGCCGTCCGGCCGCCGCAGCCGGCCCCGGCACGCGCACGTGCACTGACCCCGGGCGCTCCGCTCACCGACCCGCACACCCTCACCGACCTTTGCTGACTCCCCCTCACCCACCTCCGCGGTCCACCGCCGGACGCCTCCGCGCGCCCGGCACGAACAGAAGCCCGGTGATGCCCTATGACGTTTCCTGCCCTGCCCGCGCCCGCCGCTCAGCTCGACGTGGCCGATGAACTGCTGGCCCTGCTGGCCGATACGACCACCGAAGCGCGGCCCGACACGCAACTGGAGGCCCTGACCCTGGCGGTGGCCGCCGATCTGCCCGTTCTGTTGTGGGGTGAGCCGGGGATCGGCAAGACGGCGGCGCTGACCCGGCTCGCCGAGGCCCTGGACCTTCCCCTGACCACCGTCATCGCCAGCGTGCACGAGCCGTCGGACTTCTCCGGGCTGCCCGTCGTCGGGGACGACCCGGCCGAGCAGGGCGTCCCGATGGCCCCGCCGGACTGGGCGGTGCGGCTGGTGCGGGCCGGCCGGGGACTGCTGTTCCTGGACGAGCTGTCCACCGCCCCGCCCGCAGTCCAGGCCGCCTTGCTGCGGCTGGTGCTGGAACGGCGGGTCGGCGCGCTGCGGCTGCCGCCCGGCGTACGGATCGTGGCCGCCGCCAATCCGCGGGCCTCGGCGGCCGACGGCTGGGAACTGAGCGCACCCCTGGCCAACCGGTTCGTGCACCTCCAGTGGACCCATGACCACGAGGTGGTCGTCCGGGGACTGGGCGGCACCTGGCCCCAGGCCACGCTGCCCCGGCTCGACCCCGCGCGGCTGCCGGAGGCCGTCGGCTTCGCCCGGCGCGCGGTGTGCGGACTGCTGGGCGCGCGGCCCGGCCTGGTGCACCGGCTGCCGAACAGCGAGACCCGTCGCGGCGGTGCCTGGCCCTCGCCGCGCAGCTGGGACATGACGCTGCGGCTGATCGCCTTCGCCACCGCGGCCGGTTCCTCGCGGGATGTGCTCTCCCTGCTGGTCCGGGGGACGGTCGGTGACGGTCCGGGGCTGGAACTGCTGGCCGCCGTCGACCGTATGGACCTCCCCGACCCCGAGACACTCCTCGCCGACCCGGCGCACGCCGAACTGCCCGCGCGCGGCGATCTGCGTCAGGCGGTGCTCGACGGGGTGGTCGAGGCGGTACGCAACCGCCCGGGCCGGGAACGCTGGGACGCCGCCTGGACCCTGCTGGTCCGGGCCCTGGACACCGGCGCCCCGGACCTGGTCGTCGTACCGGCGTCGACGCTCGCCTCCCTGCGGCAGCAGGACTGGGACGTACCGGCGCAGATCGAGCGGCTCGCGGGGGTGGTGACCCTGTCCCGGCAGGCGGACCGGCTACGGGACCGGGCCGAGGCCGCGGGGAAGGCGGGCCGATGACGACGCGGCGACCCGCGGCACCGACTGCGGCACCGACCGCGCCGCCGGACACGGCACAGGACGCGCGGCCGCCGGCCGGTCCCGACCCCGGCCGCCGGGCGGCCCACCGCCACGACCCGGACCGCGCCCCTGACCACGACCCGGACCCAGGCCTCGGTCGCGGCCTCGATCGCGACCCAGATCGCGAACCAGATCTCGGCCCAGATCTCGGCCTCGATCTAGAAAAGCTCTACACCGCACGACTGCACGCCGCCCGCGTCCGGCCGTATCTCGCCACGGCGTTGTTCGCACTGCATGTCGTCGCCTCGCGGCAGGTGCCGACGATGGGGGTCGACCGGTACTGGCGGTGCTATGTGTCCCCGGCGTTCGTGGACCGCACCCCGGTGGAGGAGCTGGCCGGGGTGTGGGTCCACGAGGTGTCGCATCTGCTCCGGGACCATCACGGGCGCAGTGACCGGATCGCCCGGCAGCGCGGGCTGACCGGCCCCGGCGACCGGCTGCGGATGAACATCGCGGCGGACCTGGAGATCAACGACGATGTGTACGGCGACGGACTCACCGAGCCCGCGGGAGCCGTCGTACCGAAGGCTCTGACGCTCAACGACGGCCTGCTGATGGAGGACTACCTGAGGCTGTTCCGGCTCGGTCCGCACGCGCAGGGGTTCGTGTGGCTGGACTGCGGCAGTGGCGCCGACGGGCTCGACCGGGAGTGGGAACTCGGGCCCGGCGGGGCACACGGACTGAGCGCGCAGGAGCGGGACGCGGTGCGGTTCCGGGTCGCGCGGGGCATCACCGGACGGCCAGGCGACGCGCCACAGGGCTGGCGGCGGTGGGCCGAGGAGGCGTTCCAGCCGCCGCAGCCATGGCGGGAACTGCTGGGCGCGGCGATCCGCTCGGCGGCCTCGGGCAGCGGCGCCGGGGAGGACTATTCGTACGGCCGCCCGTCGCGGCGCTCGTCCGGGCTGCCCGGTGTCGTCCTGCCGAGTCTGCGGCGCAGACCGCCCCGGGTCTGCGTGGTCATCGACACGTCCGGGTCGGTCAGCGACACGGAACTCGGTGGTGCGCTGCGCGAGGTCGCCGAGATCTGCCGGGCCGTGGGCGGGCGGCGCGATCTGGTCAGTGTGGTGCCGTGCGACGCGTCGGTGGGGGTGACCCAACGGCTGTGCCGGGCGGAGGGGATCGCGCTGACGGGCGGGGGCGGTACGGATCTGCGGGCGGGGTTCGCCGCGGCGCTGCGGGCGCGGCCCCGGCCGGAGGTGATCGTGGCCCTGACCGACGGCCAGACGCCCTGGCCGGATTCCCGCCCGCCCTGCCGCACGGTCATCGGTCTCTTTCCCCGGGTGGGGCGGGGCGCCGATGAATCCGACCCCGACTATGTGCCGTCGGGGCCGCCGGAGTGGGCACGGGTGGTGGAGATCGTGACGGACGGGTGACCGCAGCGTCCGGGCCGCCGTCTCAGGGGATCCGGTGACGTCCCGTTTCCTCCCTTGCCGACTCGCTTGCCGACTCCCTGGCCGACTCACCGGCCGACTCACCGGCCGACTCACTGGCCGACTCGCCGGCGGGCGCGGCCCGTACGGGCTTCCGGGCCTGCGCCGCCCGCAGCCTGCGGCCGCGGCGGGTCAGTCCCCAGGGCTTGAGGATCGAGAGGGCGGTCATGAAGAGGTAGGCGGACAGAGAGACGACCGGCCCCGTCAGGATCTCGCCGGTGTCGGGCAGGGTGTGCCCGGCCGCCACGGCGGTCACCGCGTCGTTCACCCCGGGGCGCAGGGCGAGGGCGGTCGCGGTGACGGTGGCGAGGGTCAGCCAGAACTTGGTGAGCACCCAGCGGTGCCGGGCCAGCCCCCACGGCGTACCGAGGGCCAGCACCAGCCCGGACGCCAGGGTGAGGAAGGCGACCGGCAGCAGGAGCCGGTCGGCGAACAGCTTCATGGCCCGTACGGACGCCTCCACCGTCACCGCGTTCGCGGTGGTGGCCGCGGTGACCCCGAGCGTGAGCAGCCCGAGCGTGAGCCCGAGCCAGCAGGCGGCGGCGACGGCATGGACGACGAGGGAGGCCCGGCGTGCGGGGCGGCTGAGTTTCACCTGCCCCACCGTGCCGGGCACCGGGGGTGCGGGGCATCTGACGCAGGGAGTAGGCGGACGTACTGGCGTGGGCGTACGGAGCCCGGGAATCCGGGTGCGGCAGGCTTCGACGACGGACGGGGTGGTGTCGGGCGGATGGCCGGATCCATGGGATCCGTCGGCTCAGTAACCCCCGTGCCCCACCTGCTCCTATGATGCCTAGGTGTTCACCCGCGCCTTCCTCCACCACGCCCCCCGAGGGGCCGCCCGGCCATGACCGTGCGGCGGCGTTCCGGTTCCGTGGTGCTGGGCCTGCTGGTGGCCCTGGCCACGCTGTTCGGCGTGGCATGTCTGTGCGCCCAGGCCAACGCCCAGGCCGGCCAACAGCGCTCCGGACCCGCCGTGCACACCGTGCAGGGCGCCCAGAACGGCCGCGTACTCGATCTCGTCTGTCTCTCCCCCGGTCACCAGGAGTGCGACGGAACACCCGCGGTGGACACCCCGACCACGGGCCCGGTCCCCCAGCCGCAGCCGCTGGGTCTGCCCGCCCGCGAGGCCCCCGGCCCGGTCGAGGTCCCCACGCTCACCGTCCGGTACGCGCCGCCGCCGCGTCCGCCCGATCTCCATGTCCTGCAAGTGCTGCGCACCTGACCGGTGCTGTCACCGGTATCCGTCATTTTCCGCCGCGCACAAAGGACTTCATCATGGCCACGGCCAAATCCAAGAACTCGGATCAGGGCAAGAACGCAGGTCAGGGCAAGAACGCGAGTCAGGGCAAGACCGGCAGCAAGGCGGCCAAGTCGGCCTCGCGCCGGGCCCGAATAGAGGAGCAGCGCCGCGCCGAACGGGCTCGTGAGCGCCGCGGCCGGATCATCACCATCGCGGTGTCCACGGCGATCGTGCTCAGTCTGATCGGCGGTGGCTGGTATCTGCTGGACTCGGCCAATCAGCAGGAGCAGGAGCAGGCCGCCCCGGTCGAGGGCGAGCAGACATGGGAGGACCTGAGCCAGACCCATGTGGAGGAAGAGGTCGACTACCCGATGACGCCACCGGTCGGCGGCGACCACGACGGCGTCTGGCAGAACTGCGACGGCGATGTCTACACCGAGGCGATCATCGACGAGAACGCGGTGCACTCCCTGGAGCACGGCGCGGTCTGGGTCACGTACAACACCGAAGCCTCGGACGCCGACGTCGAGACGCTGACCGAGCGGGTGCAGAGCACGCCGTACACGCTCATCAGCCCGTACGACGACTCCGACTCACCCATCACGCTCTCGGCCTGGGGGCACCAGCTGAAGGTGACGGAGGCGTCGGATCCGCGGATAGACGAGTTCTTCGAGAAGTACATCCAGGGCAGCCAGACCCCGGAGCCCGGTGCGGCGTGCACGGGCGGTATCGGGGCGTGACCTCGCGGGGGTAGGCGGGGGGGGGGGCCCGGGGGGGGGCCCCCCCCGCCCCCCCGGGGGGCCAACGGCCCCCCCCCCACAACCAAAAAACAAAAGAAAAAAAAAATACCGGG
>NZ_JBHTZD010000001.1:0-63767 GCF_042790455.1 Streptomyces sp. NPDC056734 | reverse complement strand
GGGCGGGGGGGGGGGGGGCGCGGGGGGTTTGGGGGGGGGCCCCGGGGGGGGTGGGGGGGGGCGCCGGGGGGGGCGGCGCCCCGGCCCGTCGCCGCGTCGGGCCATCGGACCCCACCCGAACTCCTAATCACCTTAGGACATAGGATTCCGGGGAGCTTGCCGCCCACGGAAAGAACGCCCCCATGAAGACCCCGCTCCGCCCGCTCGCCGCCGTCACCGGAATCCTCCTCGCGGTCGCCCTCACCACCGCGTGCTCGACCGACTCCGGCTCCGGCTCCGACCCGGCCACGGGGGACGCCGCGGGTCAGGACCTGACCGTCAGCCATGTCCATGGGCTGGGCATCGACCCGGCCGACGGACAGCTGTACGTCGCCACCCATGAGGGCGTGGTCGCCGTGGCCGGGGACGGCGCGGCCCGCCGGGTCGGCGACCAGGCGGACTACATGGGCTTCACGGTGGTCGGCGCGCGGACCTTCCTCGGCAGCGGCCATCCGGAGCCGGGCAGTGCGGATCCCGCCAACCGGGGGCTCATCGAGTCCACCGACTCGGGCAGGACCTGGAAGACCCGTTCCCTCGCGGGGACCACCGACTTCCACGCGCTGAAGTACGCGCACGACACGGTGTACGGCTACGACAGCACCAACGGCGTCCTACGCGTCAGCGCCGACCGCACCACCTGGGACAGCCGCGCCGAACTGGCCGCCCTCGACCTCGCCGTCAGCCCCGGGGACCCGGATCTGCTGCTGGCCACCACGGAGTCCGGCGTCGTACGGAGCACCGACGGCGGCCGGACGTTCGGCGACCCCTCCGGCACGGTCATGGGCTTCCTGTCGTGGCCGCGCGAGGACGTCCTGTACGGCGTCGACGGGTCCGGCGGTCTGCACCGCAGCGACGACGGCGGGGTGAGCTGGACCGCGTCCGGCACCGTGCCCGGCGGGCAGCCGCAGGCGCTCACCGCCGTGGACACCGACCGGGTCCTGGCCGCCACGCAGGACGGCGTGTACGAGTCCCGGGACGGCGGCCGGACCTTCACCGAGCGACTGCCGGTCTCCGGCTCGGATCACTGACCGCTGTCCGAGACCGGCCTGTCCGCGAACGGGCCCTCCGAGAACGGGCCGTTCGCCGTGAAGGCGAGTTCGGCGAAGCGTTCGCCCATGCGGCGGTGGGTGGCCGCGCCGGGGTGGAGCTGGTCGGGGAGGGGGAGTTCTGCGGCGTCCGACGTGCCGTACAGGGCGCGGCCGTCCAGGTAGTGCAGATGGGGGTCGTCGGCCGCGCGTTGCGCCACGATGCGGGACAGCTCGTCGCGGACGGTGGTCAGGGTGAGCTTGCCCAGGGGGACCTCGGCCGGGTCGCCCGTCGCCACGAAGCGGGCCTGTCCGGTGGCGAGGGAGGCGAGGTCGGGGGCGGTGGGGCCGGGGGTGGTCTCGTGGATGGGGCAGAGGATCGGGGAGATCACGAGCAGGGGGGTCGTGGGGTGGCCCTCGCGGAGGGTGTCGAGGAAGCCGTGGACCGCCGGGGTGAACGCCCGTAGCCGCATCAGATCGAGGTTGACCACATTGATCCCGATCTTCACGCTGAGCAGATCGGCGGGGGTGTCCCGGATGGCGCGGGCGGTGAAGGGGTCGAGCAGGGCGCTGCCGCTCAGGCCGAGGTTGATGAGGTCGGCTCCGGCGAGCGTGGCGGCGAGGGCGGGCCAGGTCTCGGTGGGGCCGGCCGCGTCGGAGCCGTGGCTGATCGAGCTGCCGTGGTGCAGCCACACCCTGCGGCCCCGGTCCGGCACGGGCGCGACGGGCGCGTCCGTGCGCAGTGCGATCAGTTCGGTGATCTCGTTGTGCGGCAGCCAGATCGCCACGTCCTTCTCACCCTCCGGCAGCCCGGTGAAGCGGACGGTGCCGGGCGGCCCGGACGCCAGCTCGGCGGCGCCGGTGGCCAGGTCCAGGGTGACGACATTGCCGCCGGTCGCGGTGGCACAGACGGCCGGCCGTCCGTCGACGACGAGGTCGTAGCGGCCGTCCGGGCGGGGCGGGGCGCCCACGTAGGCGCGCTTGGTGGGCAGGGTGTCCAGTTCCACGGCGGTGGCCGCCGTGCGGAACTCCAGCCGTACGCCCGAGGGCTGGGACTCGGCCAGGGCGAGCTGTGGGTCGGGGCACTGTGCGCGGGCGGCGGCGGGCAGCCGGTGCGGGAGCACGCCCCGCGCGGTCCGCTCCAGTTCGAGGGCGCCGCGCAGCAGGTCGGCGGTGAGGGGGGTGGTGATCCAGGAGGGGTGGACCGGGTCGGTGTGCATGGGCGGGTGCCTCGCTCGGTGGGTGGGGTGTCCTCGGCCTTGGGGCGGCCGGACGGTGACGTACGGCGTGCTCTACGGGGTGGGGGCGGGCTCGGGCCAGTTGCGCAGGAGGGAGTCGAGGGCGTCGACGATCCGCTCCCAGCTCTCCTGGGAGTCGGGGGCGCTGTGGCTGAAGCCGCCGGCCAGTTCCAGGCTGACGTAGCCGTGGAAGACGCTGCCCAGCAGCCGGACGGCGTGGGTCTGGTCGGGGCCGGTGAGGTCGTAGCCGCGCAGGATGGCCCGCATGAGCTGGGCGTGCCGGCCACCGGCGCTGGCGGCTGCCGCCTCGGGGCTGAGCCGCAGCCGGGCGGCGGCGTAGCGGCCGGGGTGGGCGCGGGCGTAGTCGCGGTAGACGTCGGCGAAGGCGGCGAGCGCGTCCTTGCCCGCCCGGCCGGCGAGGGCGGCGGCGGCGCGGTCGGCGAGTTCCGCCAGGGCGAGCAGCGCGATCCTGACCTTGAGGTCCTGGGAGTTCCGCACATGGGAGTACAGGCTGGCGACCTGGACGTCGAAGCGTCTGGCCAGCGCCGACAGGGTGACCGCGTCGAAGCCCACCTCGTCGGCCAGCTCCGCACCGGCCAGCGTGAGCCGCTCGGCCGTGAGTCCGGCACGTACCATGACCCTCCTCCCTAGAACCGACAGCCATTATGCATTTACCTAATACATTTAGGCAAACACATTACATCTGATGGTCCGGTTCCGCCGGTGCGCGCAAGGTGCGTACGGCCGGGGACATCAGCGCCGCGCCCGTGGCCACCACGACCAGGGCGGCGCAGCCCGCGAGGGCGGGGCCGGTGCCGAGGGCGTCCGCGGCGGGGCCCGCGACGAGCAGGCCGAGCGGGGCGAAGGCGAGGGAGCCGAACCATTCGTAGGAGCTGACCCGGGAGAGGGTCTCCTCGGGGATCTCGCGCTGGATGGTGGTGGCCCACAGGACCCCGAAGACATCGCCCGCGACGCCCGCGCAGAACATGGCGACGGCGATCATCCAGACCGGTGCGGGTCCGGCGAGCAGGGCGAGGGGGACGGCGGCCGGGAAGGTGGCGAGCACGGCCACCAGGACCGGGCGGCCGACCCGTACCCGGGCGGCCAGTCCGGCGCCGGCGATGGTGCCGAGCGCCTGGGCGGCCACGATGACCGACCAGGCGCGGGCGCCGCCGAGTTCCTCCTCGGCGGCGAGGGGGCCAAGGACACCGACGTTGGCGTTGAGCGCGGCGACGACGACGGCGTACTGGGCGACCACCGCCCACAGCCACTGCCGGGACGCGAACTCGCGCCAGCCCTCCTTGAGATCGGCCCAGCCGGAGGTCCCCTTGGCCGGGCGGCCGGAGATCCGCAGGCGGGCGGTGAGGACGGCGCTGACGACGAAGGAGGCCGCGTTGAGGGCGAGCGCCCAGCCCGCGCCGACCCAGGCGACGGTGACGCCGGACAGGGCGAGACCGAGGAGCAGGGAGCTGTTGGTGCCGACACGGAGCAGCCCGTTGGCCTCCTGGAGCCGCTCCGGCGGTACGACGAGGGGGACGAGTCCGTCCATCGCCGGGGCGAAGAGGGCGGTCGCCGTCCCGGCGATCACCGCGAGGACGCACAGGGCGGCCAGGGGCGCGTCTCCCGACAGGACGAGGGCGGCGAGCCCGGCGTAGGCGCCCGCGCCGATCACATCGGCGCCCACCATCAGCCGGGCCCGGGACATGCGGTCGGCGACCACCCCGCCGAGCAGGATGAACGCCAGCTGGGGCAGCGCCTGGCAGGCCAGCACCAGGGAGAGCTTGCCGGGGGTGGCGTCGGGGAGGGCGAGGACGGCGAAGCCGAGAGCGACACGGGCGAAGCCGTTGCCGAGTACGGAGATCGTCCGGGCCGCCGCGAGCAGCAGGAACTGCTCGTCACGCCACAGGACCGCGCGCTGGATCGGGAGAGTCACGGACCGGGACTGTACGAGGTGGCCGCACCGGCCGGGACGGCATTCGGCCACCTCGCACGGGGACCGGCAGGGGTTACGCGGTGACCGCCGCCGGGTACGTCGGGTACTCCACGCCGGAGACGTGCTGGACGACGCGGACGACCTGGCAGGAGTAGCCGAACTCGTTGTCGTACCAGAGGTAGAGGATGGCGTTGTCGCCCTCGACCTTGGTGGCGCCCGCGTCGACGACGGAGGCGTGGCGGGAGCCGATGAAGTCGCTGGAGACCGCGTCGGGGGCGCAGATGAAGTCGATCTGGCGCTTGAGCGGGGAGGTCAGCGAGACCTCGCGGAGGTGGTCCAGGACGTCCTCGCGGGTGGTCTCGCGGGCCAGCTGGAGGTTGAGGATGGCGATCGAGACGTCCGGGACGGGGACGCGGATCGAGCTGCCGGTGATCCGGGCCTTGAGGTCGGGCAGTGCCTTGGTGACGGCGGAGGCGGCGCCGGTCTCGGTGATGACCATGTTGAGCGGCGCGGAGCGGCCCCGGCGGTCGGACTTGTGGTAGTTGTCCAGCAGATTCTGGTCGTTGGTGAACGAGTGGACGGTCTCCACGTGCCCGCGCAGCACCCCGTACTCGTCGTCCATCGCCTTCAGCGGCGGCACGATCGCGTTGGTGGTGCAGGACGCGCAGGACAGGATCTGCTCGTCCGGCTTGATCGTGTCGTGGTTGACGCCGTGCACGATGTTCGGGACGTCGCCCTTGCCGGGAGCGGTGAGGACGACCTTGTCGATGCCGGGGCGCAGATGCTGCGAGAGGCCCTCGCGGTCGCGCCATCTGCCGGTGTTGTCGATCAGGATCGCGTTCTTGATGCCGTACTCCGTGTAGTCCACGGATGCCGGGCTGTCGGCGTAGATGACCTTGATCTCGTTGCCGTTGGCGACGATGGTGCTGTTCGCCTCGTCGACGGTGATCGTGCCGTGGAACTGGCCGTGGATGGAGTCGCGGCGCAGCAGCGCGGCCCGCTTGACCAGGTCCTGGCCGCCGCTGTCGCGCACGACGACGGCGCGCAGCCGCAGGCCGTTGCCGGAGCCGGTCTTCTCGATGAGCAGCCGGGCGACGAGGCGGCCGATGCGGCCGAAGCCGTAGAGGACGACATCGCGCGGCTCGCGGCTCTCGGTCCGGTCGTCGCCGATGGCCCCGGCGACCGCCTCGGCGGTGAACTCCGCCACGCTCAGGTCCCGGTCGTCGGCCCGGTGGGCCGCGGCGAGCATGGCGAGGTCGATCTGCGAGGGGCCGAGGTCGAGCCGGGTGAGCGCCTGGAGGAACGGCATGGTCTCGGTGACCGAGAGTTCCGCGCCGGCTATCTGGCGGGCGAACCGGTGGGTCTTGAGGATGCTCACCACCGACTTGTTCACCAAGGAGCGGCTGTGCAGCAGGACGGTCACGTCCCGCTCGCGGTGCAGCTTCCCGATGATCGGGATCATCGACTCCGCGATCTCCTCGCGGGTCTTCCAGTTGGTGAACGACTCGTCATTGACAGACACAGGCACATCTTTCGAGCTAGGAGGCGCTCATATGGTAACCGGGGGGTCTTCGGACCGGCCCATCGGCCCTCACCTGGGGTTCTCCCCTGACGCTCTCCCCTGATGTCCTCGCCGGGCGCTCTCCGCTGGCGCCCCTTGGTGTCCTCCCGGTGCCCCTTGGTGTCCGCACCCGGCGGGCCGCCCCGCGCTCAGTCCTTCAGCGCCGCGAGCCAGTCGACGAGCAGCCGGCTGACCTCCTCGGGGCGCTCCTGCTGGACGAAGTGACCGGCGCCGTCGATGACGTGGGATCCGCTCAGGCCGGGCAGGGTGTGCGGGTACGCCTCGATCGCGCCGGCCAGCCAGGCGAGGGAGGCGTCGAGGCCGCCGCCGATGAACAGGGACGGCTGGGTGATCGGGGCGCCGGTGCGGTCGGCCAGGTCGGCCCAGTCCCGGTCCATGTTCCGGTAGCGGTTGAGCGCGCCGGTGAGGCCGGTGCGCTCGAACTCGCCCGCGACGACGTCCAGTTCGCGCTCGCCGAGCCAGCCGGGGCGCGGGCCGGCCGGGAAGCGGTCGCGCAGGGTGCCGCCGGGCGGGACGAAGTACGGGGAGGGGGCGCCGGGCGCGGGCATGGTGCCGGCGGACAGCGCGGCGTAGAAGCCCGCGAGCCAGCCCCGTACATCGGGCTCGATCTCCGCCTCCGCGCGGCCCGGGGTCTGGAAGTAGGAGACGTAGAACTCCTCGTCCCCGCCCATCGCCGCGAAGATCTCGCTGGGCCTCGGGCCGCCTGGCGGGGTGTAGGGCACGCTCAGCAGGCCGACCGCGCGGAAGATCTCCGGGTGGAGCAGGGCGGAGGTGGCGGCGATGTTCGCGCCCCAGTCATGGCCGACGATCACCGCAGAGCGCTCACCGAGGGCCTCGACCACGGCGACGGTGTCCGCCACGAGGTCGAGCATGCGGTACGCGTCGACGGACTCCGGGCGCGAGGAGCGGCCGTAACCGCGTACGTCGAGGGCGACCGCGCGGTAACCGGCCGCTGCCAGCGCGGGCAGCTGGTGCCGCCAGGAGTACCAGCCCTCGGGGAAGCCGTGCACGAGCAGGACCAGCGGGCCGCTCCCCTGCTCCACCAGATGGGTCCGGCCCGCCGGGGTGGGGACCAGCCGGTGAGCGGGGGCGGGGGGCGGGGTGTGCGGCATGGTTCCTCCAGGGCCGTGGCGAGCACCGTCGAGGCCGATCATCCGCAGGCCGATCGGCCGCACGCCACAGTTGTTGCCGTTCCGGCAAGTCCTGGGCGCCCCGGGTGGTGCCGCTCAGCCCGCGCGGCTCGGGGGTTCGTGCAGCCCGAAGCCGGAGCCCTGGTCGTCCCGGCAGAGCTTGAAGCGGCCGAAGCGGGCGGCGGAGCCGGGTTCCTCCTCGCCCTCGTCGCCGAGTTCCTCGATGGTGCCGCCCAGTTCGAGGACCTTGGCGACGGCCGCGTCGAGGTCGTCCACCCGGAAGAAGAGATACGGCGAGGCCGCCCCCTTGTCGCCGCCGTGCATGCCGCCGGGCAGCCCCGGCGTGCCGATCGCATACCCGCGTCCGCTCGGACCGCGTTCGAGGTCCCAGCCGAAGAGCGTGCCGTAGAAGGCCCGCCCCCGCTCGGGGTCGTCCACGCCGATCTCGAAGAAGCTCGGTTCACCCGTCATCGCATGCCTCCTGGCAAGGTGGGGCCGGTGCTTTTGCCCCACCGTACGCAGGATGGGGCGTCGCGTCCCTGTCGCGGCGGACCGTTGACAGCAACATGTATGAGTGGTTGACTACTCACATGCCTACGGAACAGCGACGGCTCTCCACCGCCGAGGAACGCCGGGCGACCGTGCTGCGCACCGCCATCGGCGCGTTCGCGGCCCGCGGCTATTTCGGCACCACGACCACGGAGGTGGCGAAGGCGGCCGGCATCTCGCAGGCGTATGTCTACCGGCTCTTCCCGCA
The DNA here is from genome assembly GCF_042790455.1 of Streptomyces sp. NPDC056734. NCBI lineage: Bacteria > Bacillati > Actinomycetota > Actinomycetes > Kitasatosporales > Streptomycetaceae > Streptomyces > Streptomyces sp. NPDC056734. The sequence goes on along the minus strand of NZ_JBHTZD010000001.1, from coordinate 56,063 downwards.
CAAGGAGGCGCTGTTCACAGCGGTCGTCGGGCACTGCTTCGCACGGGTGCGGGCCTCCTTCGAGGAGGGCGCCGCACAGGCGACGAGCAGTGCGCCGGAGGCGGTCCTCGACTCGATGGGCGAGTCCTACGCCCGTCTGATCAGCGACAATGACCTTCTGATGGTCCAGCTGCACGCCCAGGCCGCCGCGGTCTCCGAGCCGGGGATCCGGGAGGCGGTCCGCGCCGGGTACGCGCGTGCCGTGGAGTATGTGCGCGGCGCCTCCGGCGCTGACGAGGAGCAGATCCAGCGGTTCTTCGCGACCGGGATGCTCTGCCATCTCATCGCCGCGCTCGACGGGGACGACCTGGACACCCCGTGGATGCGCACGCTGGCGGCGGGCATCAGACACTACTGACCCACCCCCGACAGGGCGACCGACCACCGGTCGCCCTCTCTCCGAACCAACGAGTGAGTGGTCAACCACTCTCCCCACTCCCCCATTTCGTCATCAACCAGGAGGAAGTCATGCACATGCACACCGTCACCCGCGCCACCGAGATCGTCCTGCCCGCCGTCGGTGAGCCCGAGTCGCTGCGGACCCGGGTCCGTGAGCTGCCGCCCCCCGGCCCGGGACAGGCCGTGGTCCGGATGGAGGCGAGCGGCGTCAGCTTCGCCGAGCAGCAGATGCGCCGGGGGAAGTACTACGACATGCCCGCGTTCCCCTTCGTCCCCGGGTACGACCTCGTGGGCGTGGTCGAGGCGCTGGGCCCGCCGGTGCCGGGGCAGCCCGGGGTCGCGGTGGGTGACCGGGTCGCCGCGCTCACCAAGACCGGCGGCTGGGCCGACCGCGTCCTGCTGGACAGCCGTGATCTGGTGCCGGTGCCGGACGGGGTGCGGGCCGCCGACGCCGAGACACTGGTGACCAATGGCGCGACGGCCTGGCGGATGCTTTTCCGCACGGCCCGGGTGAAGGCGGGGGACACGGTCGTGGTGCACGGTGCGAACGGCGGCGTCGGCAGCGTGCTGGTGCAGCTCGCCCGCGACCATGGCGTCCGGGTGATCGGCACCGCGTCCGCCCGCCATCAGCCGGCCGTCGCCGCGATGGGCGCCGAGCCCGTCGACTATCGCGGTGATGTCCTCGCCCGGGTCCGCGCGCTGGCCCCGCAGGGTGTCGCGGCGGTCTTCGACCACGTGGGCGGCAAGAGCGTCGAGGACTCCTGGCGGATGCTGGCGCCGGGCGGCACGCTCGTGTCGTACGGCAGCGCCTCCACCCGCGACCGGGCGGGCAGCGGCACCCTCGCCGTGCTCAGGCTGGTGGCCAGGCTGGCCTGGTGGAACGCGCTGCCGAACGGACGCGGGGCCCACTTCTTCAACCTCTGGGCCAAAAAAGCCCGCCGCCCCGAGCGCTACCGGGCCGAGCTGCGCGAGGACCTGGGGCAGGTCTTCGCGCTGCTCCGCTCCGGCCGGATCGAGGCCCGTATCGACCGCGTCTTCCCGCTGAGCGAGGCCGCGGCGGCGCTGCGGCACGCGGAGTCGGGCACGGCCGTGGGCAAGGTGGTGATCACGCCGGACGCCTGAGGAGCGCCCCGGGTGGGCCAGGTCAGTCGTCCAGGACGTCCTTTACGTCCCTGAGGTCCACGTACTTGAAGCCGGTGGACTCGCGGTCGCCGTCCGCCGGGGTCTCCTGGCCGTCCTGGACCACGAGGAGGCCCTTGGGGTAGCGCTTGCCGAGCGGTGCGTTGAGGACGGCGGCGCCGTCGCAGACCTCGGAGCCGTCGAGGGTCGCGGAGGCGGCGGTGATCCGGAAGGACGCCTCGTACGCGTTGTGCTCGCTCACTTCGCGGTCGTAGGCGACGAAGGTGTTGTCGCCCTGGCCGGAGGCCAGCAGATAGCCGTCGCCGCCGGGCTCGTCCAGGATGGTCAGCCCTTCGACGTCGGCGGCGAGCCGGTCACCGCCGAAGCCCGGGTCGGCGCCCGGGGTGCACTCCTCGGTCTCCTCGTCGTAGGTGCCCGGCACGCCGAACTCGCGCACCTTGTCCATCAGTACGGGCGGGCCGGTCAGGTCGGCGCGCAGCCGCCAGATGCCGACGTCCTCCTGACCGGCGTACAGCGTGCCGTTCGCGGGGTCGACGACCATGCCCTCGATCTGGGGCAGTTCGTCCGGCTCACCGCAGGGCGTCCAGGTCGATCCGTCGGGGAGCGGGAAGGCGGACGGGAGGGTCAGGGTGCGGACCGTGCGGTAGCCGACCGTGCCGCCGGGCGCCGGGGTCAGTTCCAGCAGCGCCAGTTCGGTGCGGCCGCGCCGGCTCACCAGCGCGTAGGAGCGGCCGGATCCGGTGTCGGTCCAGGTGGCGAGGCCGTACGCGGTGTGCTGGTCGTTGATCTCGTCCTGGGTGGTGTTGAAGATCGGGCGGGCGGCCGGGTCGGTGACGTCCGTCAGGGGGGCGCCGGGGCGGTCGGCGTCGACGCGGTAGATGCGCAGCCGGTCGTTGCCCCGGTCGCTCACCACGGCCAGGTCGGCGCGGGTGCCCGCGAGACGGGTGCCGAGCACCAGGTCGACGTTGTTGTACCGGCCGGGTGCGTCGTCCTCGCCGGGCGGGGAGGGTGCGGGGAGGGACTGCACCTGGCGCGCGGCGAGATCGTAGACCCGCAGGCCGCCTTCCTTGGCGGTGGCGATGACCAGGCTGCGGTCCGGATCGGCGCTGTTGCGCCAGATCGCCGGGTCGTCCGCGTTGGCGTTGCCGCCCGCCTCGTCGTCGTACAGGGCGGCGGTCTCCGCTCTCGGCTGGACAGTGGGCGGCCCGGCGGCCCCGGCGGGCGTCGCCCAGGCCGTGGCCAGCATCGCGCCGAGTATCAGCCAGGTGCTTCGCAGCGTCTGACGCATCGTCACAATCGTTCCCTTCTACAGCTGTTGGACGGACGGCGACGACCCTGTCGGTGAGCGGCTGCCGGGCGTGAGCCGGGTTCCGAACGGCAGATGAAGGGACGGGGAACGCTCGGCAAACGGCCACGGGTGCCGTCTTTGGGGCGGAGGAAGGCGGGCCGAAGCCGCCGAGCATGTCCTCCACGAGGTCACGGTGCCGGCCCCCCGGCCCCGGCATGCCCGGCGTGGGAGAGGCTCCCGGGTGCCCCGGACCCGCACCTCCGCGGGTCCGGGGCACGGGCGGGGTCAGGGGAAGCTGGTCACCTTCGAGGGGATCGTGGTGGTGCCGGAGGTGGGTGAGCCGGTGTCGTTGATGACATGGGCGTACTGGCCCATGCCGCCGAGCGAGATCACCATGAGGTGGTTCATCCGGACCCCGGGTTTCACCGGGACCTGGAAGCCATGGTGCTGGACGATGCTCGGATCGGACGTGTAGTTGGAGTAGCTGCCCAGCGCCCACGCCTCATGGGTGTTCACGGTGTCGGCGACCTTGTAGGCGGCGTAGCCGACGATGCCGTCGTGGGTGATGGCGGCGGCGTTCGGGGCGTCGTACGCCTTCTCGTTCTGGAAGAAGATCGTCCGGCCGCGTTCGCCGCTCCAGTACACGTCGTACTTGTTGAAGTGCTCGACGAACAGGCCGGTGGCGAGGACGTCGTCGCCGTTGACGCGCAGGCCGTAGTCGGCGCGGTTGGTCTCCCAGCCGACGCCCTCGCCGTGGTCCGCGCGCCAGATCCAGGTGTGGTCGATGAGTACGTCGTCGCTGTTGATCACCATGGAGTCGGTGGCGAGGCCGGGTCCGGCGCCGCCGACGCGGATGAAGACGTCCTGGATGGTGGTGGGGTTGGCGGCGTGGTCGGCGGACGAGTCCGGGGCGCCGACCCGCAGCAGGGTGTCGGACCTGACCGGCCCGGCGTCGATCAGGAACCCGGCGAGCCGCACCCCGTCGACGTCGGCGACATGCATGGCGTCGATGCCGTTGTCCGGGATGAACGTGGCCAGACCGAGGCCGAGCACCACGGTGTCCGGACGGTTGACCTGGATCGTCTGGTCCAGGTGATAGACGCCCGGCGTGATCAGCAGGTGAAGGCCCTGGGCGAGGGCGGCGTTGATGGTGGCGGCGGTGGCACCGGGCTTGACCACGTAGAACTGGTCCAGCGGCAGGGACGTACCGCCCGCGTTGGCCGGCCACGACACACCGCGGGAGTCCGTCCGCTTGGCGGGCACGAAGACCTTGTACTCGGTGCCGTCCAGGTACAGGAAGGGCTTCTCGCGGGAGATCGGCGTGGTGTCCATGGTGGTGTACGGGCCGGTGTCGAAGTTGGTCGCGGGCGCGCCCTCGACGCCGGTGAAGGTGTGGTTCCACACGCCGTTGAGCCAGCCGCCGACGGAGCTGTCCCGGGTGTACCACTGCTGCTGGGAGTACGGGCTCACCGTGCCGTCGATCTTCGAGTCGGCGATATAGCCGCCGGAGGCCCAGCCGTAGCCGTTCGGGGCGAGGTTGAGGCCGCCCTTGACGTGCATCCGGCGGAACGGCGCGGCCTGGGCGACGGCCCAGCGGTCGGTGCCGTTGACGGGGGTGAGGGCGAGGTTCTCGGCGGAGCGCCAGAAGTTCTGCGTGGCGTTGCCGTTGAACCAGCCCGCGTCGACCGTGATGTCCCCGTTGATCTGGGTGTCGTCGGGGTTGAGGCCGAGGCCGGAGATGGAGGTGTAGAAGCCGAGTTGGGCGTTGATGCCGTTGTAGGTGCCCGGCTTGAGCAGGAACTGGTAACGGTTGGAGCCGAACTGGTCGGACTCCTGCTGGGTGAAGACCTCGTCGAACTTCTGCTGGAGGTCCGGGGTGGACGGATCGACGACGATGACATTGGGGCCCAGGTCGCCGCCGCCCTCGATGGGCCCGGTGCCGTCCGTGGTGGTGTGCACGGCGACGTCCCACAGGGAGTAGCCCCAGCCGGTGGCGCGGGCGGTGCCGTGCACCCGGAGGTAGCGGCCCGATCCGGCGACGTCGTAGGAGACCTGACCGCCCGTGGCGCCGGTGACGGTGCGCAGGGTGGTCCAGTTCTGTCCGTCTGCGGAGGTCTGGAGGGTGAAGTCCCGGGCGTACGCGGTCTCCCAGTTCAGGTCGACCCGGCACAGGTCCTTGACCGACCCGAGGTCGACCTGGACCCACTGCGGGTCGGCGAACTGGCTGGACCAGCGGGTACCGGCGTCCCCGTCGAACGCGGCGGACGCGGGCGTGCCCGCGTGCTCGACGGAGGACGCGGAGGCGGGCTTGCCGCGCGCGGCGTCGGCCGTGTCACAGGCGACGGCCGCCTCGGCCGCGACGGCGGCTTGCGCGGGCAGGGTGACGAGCGCCGCCGTGGCGGCGAGCGCGGCACCCAGGCATCTGAGTCTCGTGAGTCTCATGCGGCTCCTCTGCGGTGATGTGCAGGGGTGTGCGGGGGGGGTGCGGGGGTGTACGGGGGGTGCGGGTTGGGCGTGCAGGTAGTACGGGTGTGCCGTGCGGCGGCTCACTGCGCGGTACGGCCTACGGCCTACGGCTTGCTGCCTACGGCTTGCTGCTTACGGCTTGCTGCGGCTGCGCGACGAGCGTCGGGCGCGCGCCGGTTGTCGGTGCCCACGGCGCACCTCACAGCGGGCTCCGGCGTTCTGGCCCGGTCCGGACGCCTCACCCGTGCGTGCTTAGTTCAGGACATGATTTAAGTGATGATGCAACCGTCCGGCAAGCCCTTGGCACGGATTTGGTGCACTGCGGTTCCCCTTCCACCCGCACGCCCCCGCGCACATCCACCGCACGCCCCCGCACCTCCCGTGCCCCGACGCGCGGTGGGCGGGACCGGAGTACGGGGAGCCGGGGCCGTGCGGCTGCCTACCCTGGGACTCAGGGAGCCGAGCGGAGGAGGCCGGGGGTTCGTGAGCGGGGGTGGGCAGGTGGCGGCGGTGGTGGAGCGGCTGACCGGACGGGGCGTCGAGCGGGTGCGGGCGGTCTCGGGCGCGGTCACCGAAGTCGCCCTCGGCGACGGGCGGTTCGTGATGGCCAAGCGGAGCGAGGGGCCGGACGCGGTGCTCGCCGAGGCGGCCGGGCTGCGCTGGCTGGCGGAGGCGGGGGCCGTGCGGGTGCCGCGCGTCCACGGCCGCGACGGGCAGTGGCTGGTGACCGACCGGGTGGCCACGGGCGCGCCCGACGCCGGGGTGGCCGTGCGGTTCGGGCGGGACCTGGCGGGTCTGCACAGCGCGGGTGCGCCCGCGTTCGGGGCGCCGCCGCCGGGCGGGCCGCGAGAGGCGTACATCGGGCTGGCGCCGATGCGGAACAGCCCCGCCGACACCTGGCCCGGGTGGTACGCCGGGGAACGGGTGCTGCCGTATCTGCGCGCCGCGGTGGACCAGGGCACGCTCACCGCCCGGGAGGGGCGGGAGGTCGAGCGGGCCTGCGCGCGGGTGCCGGAGCTGGCGGGACCGGCCGAGCCGCCCGCGCGGCTGCACGGCGATCTGTGGAACGGCAATGTGCTGTGGGGCACCGACGGCCACGCCTGGGTGATCGACCCCGCCGCCCACGGCGGTCACCGGGAGACGGATCTGGCGATGCTGCGGCTGTTCGGCTGCCCGTACCTGGACGCCGTACTGGACGGCTACCAGCAGGTGGCGCCGCTCGCCGACGGCTGGCAGGAGCGCGTACCGCTGCATCAGCTCTTCCCGCTGCTGGTCCATGTGGTGCTTTTCGGGCGCGCGTACGCCGGGCGGACGCTGGCGGCGGCACGGGCGTGCCAGGGCGGCTGATCGCCGCGCTCCCCCATTGATCTCACTCCCCCCGCACGAGGTCTTCCGGCCCCGGCGCCGGTGCTGGACTATCCTGCGTGACCGTCCGCGCGGTGGACGGGGTCCCGGCGCCGTGCGGCCGAGGCGGGCCGGGCCCGTCCAGGTGCGGACACGGCGGCGGGTGACGCATTCTTGCTGTGTCGCCTGCGCGGCGCAGGGACGAGGTAGGACCGGATGACTGGGAGCGCCGAGGACCCGTACGGGGCACCGGACCGGCTGGCCGCGCTGCTGACCGAGGTCGCGGCGGAGGCGGCGGGCGCGGTGGGCGCGCGGGTCGTGGGCCTGTATCTCCGCTCCGCCGACCAGGACGTACTGCGGCTGGCGGCGCTGTCGGGTGTGCCGGGGCCGCTGTTCCGCCCCTGGTGGCAGGTGCACGCCGAGCGCCCGGTGCCGATCGCGGACACCTTCCGGCTGGGCGTCCAGATCGTGCTGCCGAACCCGACGGAGACGATGCGGCGCTATCCGCAGTTCGCCGCCGCGCTGCCGTTCCCGTTCGGGGTGATCAGTGTGCCGGTGCCGGCGGCGGAGGATGTCTGCGGCGCCCTGACGGCCCTGCTTCCGCCGGTGTCCGACGCGACGGGACTGCTCGCCGCCCGGGACCGGCTGACCCGGCTGGCCGAGGAACTCGGCGAGCGGCTGCGCGGGCTGGCCGGCGCCGGGACGGCGGTCGTCTGGAACGCCGAGCCGCTGTGCGCGCGGCCACCGACCCGGCGGCCCTTCGAGGCGCGGATCGGCCGGTTCACCTGGGACCCGGCGTCGGGCGCGGTGACGGTGGACGACGGGGTACGCGCCCTGCTCGCGCTGGCGTCCGGGCCGCCGCCGGAGACGGAGGCGGCGCTCGTCTCGGCGTTCTCGGCGGCGGACGCGCGCCGGCTGGCCGCCCTGCTGCGGGACGCGGCGCAGGGCAAGCCGCCCGCCGACCCGCTGCCGATACGGCTCGCGGGTGGCCCCTTACGCCTGGTGGACCTCTGGCCGCCCGACGGCTCACGGCTCGTGCACGGCGTGGTCATCAACGCGGGCTCGGTGGCCGACCAGGCCGCCGACCGGCTCCCCCAGGGCGTCTTCTGCGTGGACCGGCAGGGGGTCATCGGCTACGTCAACCCGCGCGCCGAGCAACTCCTGGGCGTGGACCGTACCCGCCTCACCGGCCGCTGTCTGTGGGACGCGGTGCCCTGGCTCGCCGAGCCGTCCTGCGAGGACCACCTCCGGGCGGCCCTGCTGTCACCGGACCCGGTGCACTTCCATGTCGAGCGGCCGGGTGGGACGGGGGGTGGGGCGGGGGTGTACGAGGGTGAGCGTCACCGGTCCGCGCCTCACGGGGACGAGCATGATCGGCACCCGTCCGCACCTCACGGGGAGGAGGGTGAGCGTCACCCGTCCGCACCTCACGGGGACGAGCATGATCGGCACCCGTCCGCACCTGATGGCGACGCGGATGATCGGCACCCGTCCGCACCCCCCGGCGACGAGCGCGAGCCGCACTCCCCCACACCCCCCACCCACGCGAGTGACCGCGAGGCAAGCGCCCCCCGCCGCCATGAGGGCGACCGGCTAGCCATCTCCGTCTACCCCGGGCCCGACCTGCTGACCTGCACCGTCGTACCGTCGAACCGGGTCGCCGACAGCCCGGCCGGGCCGCCGGACGAGTCGTTCGCCGACCCGGCGGGCGTTCCCGTTCCAGGCACCCCGCTGTACCGGCCGATCCTGCTGGCGATCGCGCTCACGGAGGCGGTGACCGCGCGGCAGGTGTCGGCGGTGGTGATGCAGGAACTGCTGCCCGCGTTCGGCGGGCGCCGGCTGGCGATCTATCTGCTCCAGGACCGGCATCTGTTCCTGGCCTGGGAGGCGGGCTTCCCGGACGGGTTCCTCGACCAGTTCGACGGGGTGGACCTCGATGAGCGGCTGCCCGGCGTCGAGACCCTCACCACCGGCAAGCCGATGTTCTTCGACTCGATGCCGGAACTCGCCGACGCCTACCCGGGCATACCGATCGACGCCACCGAGGGGGCCCGCGCGTTCCTGCCGCTGATCGCGTCGGGCCGCCGGGTCGGCTCCTGCATCCTCGGCTTCGACCGGGAGCGCCGCTTCAGCACCGAGGAGCGGACCGTGCTCACCGCGCTCGCGGGGCTGATCGCGCACGCGATGGAGAAGGCCCAGCGCTACGAGACCGAGGCCGCCCTCGCCCGGGGCCTCCAGCGCGCGCTGCTGCCCCGCCGGCTGCCCGCGCACCCCGCGGTGGAGACCGCGGGCCGCTATCTGCCGGGCACCCAGGGCATGGACGTGGGCGGCGACTGGTACGACGTGGTGGAGGCCGGTGACGGGGTGGCGCTGGTGATCGGCGACGTCCAGGGGCACGGCGTGCAGGCGGCGGCCACGATGGGGCAGTTGCGCAGCGCGGTGCGGGCGTTCGCGCTGGACGACCGGCCGCCGGACGAGGTGCTGGGCGGCACCAATCGCCTGCTCATCGACCTGGACCCGGGCCAGTTCGCCAGCTGCTGCTACGTACGGCTCGATCCGGCCACCGGCCGGGCCCGGATCGCCAGCGCGGGCCATCCCCCGCCCCTGCTGCGCGCGCCGGACGGCCGGACCCACCGCCTGGACACGCCCGCCGGAGTGGTGCTCGGTGTGATCAAGGGCGCCCGCTATCCGGTGGCGGAGGTGACGATGGAGCCGGGCGCGATCCTGGCCCTGTACACGGATGGGCTGGTGGAGCGGCCCGGCCTGGACATAGACGACGGCATCGGGGCGCTGCGGACGGCTCTCGCGCGTGGCGGGGCGCCCGCGACCCGGCCGGGTGCCCGCTGGCTGGCGGCGGTCGCCGACCGGCTCACCGCGGCGACCCGGCACACCGCCGACCGCCCCGACGACATCGCGCTGCTGCTCGCGGCCCGCCGCACGGAGGGCACGGACGCCCCCGACCCCGAAGCTCGCCGCACCGCCGACCGGCCCAGCACATGATCCCGCGCCCGGCAGGAAGCCCGACGCCGCCCACGCCACCGGCCACACCACTGGACAGGGCGGCGGACCCCGCCCCACCCACCCCCGGAACCCGCACCCAAACCATGACCCTGCGTGACATATCTCGCTTCGCGGGGCAAGGGAGTGTAAACAGGGCACATGGTCCGGCTCGTGGGGCGGGCCGGGAAGACCCGGCCGCCCCGTCGCCTCGGTGCGGTGCACACGCGGCGTGCGCACGGCCACGTCCAAGAAGCCGGTGATCCACCCGTGGCCCGTACCCCCCAGTCCGCGCCCCCGCGGCATCCCGCCCCCGGGAGGCGACCGCGGCCCGGCCGGATCGCGTCGCTGCGCTCGGCGCTGCGCTCGGCGCTGAGCGGACGCAGCGTCGCCGGCCAGGTGTTTCTCTTCCAGGTCCTGATAGTGGTGGTGCTGGTGGTGGCGGCCGTGGTGGCGCTGCTGCTCCAGGGGCGGCACGACAGCGTCCGGGAGGCCACCGACCGCTCGCTGGCCGTCGCGCAGACCTTCGCCAACGCGCCCGGCACCCGCCAGGCGCTGACCGCCCCGGACCCGACGGCGCTGCTCCAGCCACGTGCGGAGGCGGCGCGCAAGGCCGCGAAGGTCGACTTCATCGTCGTCATGAACCGGGACGGCGTCCGCTACACCCATCCGATGCCGGACCGGATCGGGAAGCGGTTCGTGGGCTCCACCGCGCCCGCGCTCGCCGGGAACCCGGTGACCGAGGAGGTCAACGGGACGATAGGGCGGCTGGTGCAGGCGGTGGTGCCGGTGCAGGAGACCGACGGCCGGGTGGTCGGGCTGGTGTCGGCCGGGATCACCGCCGAGCACATCGGCGGCGCCGCCAACGAGCAGCTGCCGCTGGTGCTGTTCGCCGCCGCACTCGCGGTGGCGCTGGCGACCGGCGGGACCGCGCTGGTCAGCAGAAGGCTGCTGTATCAGACGCATGGCCTCGGGCCGCGCGAGATGACCCGGATGTACGAGCATCATGACGCGGTGCTGCACGCGGTGCGCGAGGGCGTGACCATCGTCGGCGGCGAGGGCGAACTGCTGCTCGCCAACGACGAGGCGCACCGGCTGCTGGACCTGCCCGAGGACGCCGAGGGCCGCCATGTCAGCGCGCTGGGCCTGGCCCCCGACACCGCCGATCTGCTGGCGTCGGGCCGGGTCGCGACGGACGAGGTGCGGCTGGTCGGTGACCGGCTGCTGGCGATCAACCAGCGCCCGACACACCTGCGCGGCGGCCCGGCCGGGAGCGTGGCCACCCTGCGGGACTCCACCGAGCTGCGCGCGCTGTCCGGCCGGGCCGAAGTGGCCCGCGAGCGGCTGGACATGCTCTACGACGCGGGGGTGGCCATCGGCACCGGTCTGGACGTCGGCCGCACCGCCGAGGAACTGGCGGAAGTGGCGGTGCCCCGGTTCGCGGACTTCGTCTCCGTCGACCTGTTCGACGCGGTGCTCGGCGGCGAGCCGCCCGAGGCAGGCACCGAGCTGCGGCGGGCCGCGTTCAGCGGGGTGCGCGGGGACGTGCCGCTGTATCCGGTGGGCCGGAGCATCCGGTTCGTGCCGTCGTCGCCCCAGGCGAACGCGCTGACGACGGGTCAGGCCGTGCTGGAGCCCAGACTGGAGGACGCGCCGGGCTGGCAGGCGCAGGACCCGGAACTGACCGAACAGATCCTTCGGTACGGCATCCACTCGCTGATCACCGCGCCGCTGCGGGCCGGTTCGCTGATCCTGGGCCTGGTCAACTTCTGGCGGTGCACGGCGCCCGAGCCGTTCGACGCCGAGGACCGGGCGCTGGCGGAGGAGCTGGTGACGCGGGCCGCGGTCTCCATCGACAACGCCCGCCGCTACACCCGCGAGCACGCCATGGCGGTCACCCTCCAGCGCAGTCTGCTGCCGCGCACGCTGCCCGAGCAGAACGCCCTCGACATCGCCTACCGCTATCTGCCGGCCCAGTCCGGGGTGGGCGGCGACTGGTTCGACGTACTGCCGCTGTCGGGGGCGCGGGTCGCGCTGGTCGTCGGTGACGTGGTGGGTCACGGGCTGCACGCGGCGGCCACCATGGGCCGGCTGCGGACGGCGGTCCACAACTTCTCGGCCCTGGACCTGGCCCCCGACGAACTCCTGCACCTCCTGGACGAATCGGTCAGCCGGATCGACCAGGACGAGACGGCGGCCGACGGCACGGCGGCGGTCACCGGGGCGACCTGTCTGTACGCGGTGTACGACCCGGTGTCGCGGATGTGCACCATGGCCCGCGCCGGTCATCCGCCGCCCGCGCTGATCCACCCGGACGGCACGGTCGAGTTCGCGGAGGTGCCGGCGGGGCCGCCGCTGGGGCTGGGGCTGGGCGGGCTGCCGTTCGAGACGGCGGACGTGGAGCTGCCCGAGGGCACCCGGCTGGTGCTGTACACCGACGGCCTGGTCGAGGACCGTACCCGGGACATCGACGAAGGGCTGGAGATCCTGTGCTCCACCCTCGAACGGGCGGGCCCCGACCCGGAGGACATCTGCCGTGCGGTGGTCGACGCGCGCCTGCCGGAACGGCCCGGCGACGACATCGCCCTGATCGTGGCCCGCACCCGCGCACTGGACGCCGACCGGGTGGCCGAGTGGGTGGTGCCGGCCGATCCGGCGGCGGTCGGCAAGGTCCGCGCGATGGTCACCCGCCAGCTGACCGCCTGGAACCTCAAGGAGTCCACGTTCACCACGGAACTGATCCTCAGCGAACTGGTCACCAACGCGATCCGCTACGGCGCCTCCCCCATCCGCGTCCGCGTCCTGCGCGACCGCGCCCTGATCTGCGAGGTCTTCGACGGCAGCAGCACCGCCCCCCACCTCCGCTACGCCGCGATGACCGACGAGGGCGGCCGCGGCCTGTTCCTGGTGGCCCGACTGGCCGACCGCTGGGGCACCCGCTATCTGCCCCACGGGAAGGTGATCTGGGCGGAGCAGCCGCTCGGCTAGGGCAGGTGAGCGGGGGCCGGACATCCGGCTTCCTGGGCGGCCATGACCTCGTCCCCGTGCTCGAAGGCCCAGGCTCCGATGGCGCCGATGGGGGCCAGCAGGGTCCGGCCCAGCTCGGTGAGCCGGTACTCCACCCGCGGCGGCGCCCCGGGATGGGCGTGCCGCGTCACCAGCCCGTTGAACTCCAGCCGTCGCAGCGTCTCGGTGAGCACCTTGGAGCTGATGCCCCCGATCCGTGCCCGTAGCTCCACCGGACGCCTCGGGCCGTCACGCAGCGCCCAGAGCACGACGGCGTTCCAGGTGTGGGAGAGCAGGTCGAACGCGAGCCGGGCACGGCAGTCGGCGAGGAAGGCGTCGTCGGTCGTCACGCACCACATGGTGCCCGACGGCCTGTCTAGCGTCGTCCCGAACGGTCGAACCGAACGGTCGAAGCGGGCACGGAGAGGACACATGCGATGAGGATCGGCGTACTGGGCACGGGCAATATGGCGGACGCGCTCGCCACCCACTGGGCGCGGGCCGGACACGAGGTGGTCATCGGCGGGCGGGACGTGCACAAGGCGGAGCGGCTGGCGGCCCGCGTCGGCGGTGGCGCCCGGCCCGCCGGGCTGCGCGCGGCAACCGAATCCGCCCAGGTGGTGCTGGCGGCACTGCCCTTCCAAGCGGGGGCGGACGTGGTACGGGAGCTGGCGGCGGCCCTGGACGGCAAGGTGCTGCTGGACTGCTCGAACCCGGTCGGGCCGGGGTTCCGGCTGCTGACGGAGCCGGGCCCGTCGGCCGCGCTGCGGCTGGCCGCGGCGGCACCGGGAGCCCGGGTGGTCAAGGCGTTCAACCTCTGCCACGAGGACGTGTGGCGCATGCGGCCCCCGGTCTTCGACGGGCGTCCCCTGGCCGTTCCGGTCTGCGGGGACGACGCCGCGGCCCTGGCACCCGTACATGAGCTGGTGCGGGACGTGGGCTGCGAGCCGGTGTCCGGCGGCGGTCTGGAGCGGGCCGGGCTGCTGGAGGCGACCGCCGCGCTGTTCATCGGGCTGTGGGTCGGCGAGGGAGCGGACGCCCAGGCGATCGCGCCTCCACTCGCCCACGCGTCCGGCCCGAAGCACGAGCAGGCGGCGGAGAAGGATACGAGGGACGTGCGTCTCACATGGCCCGGCGGATCGCGGCGCCCAGGTCGGACGCGGTCGTCAGGGTGATGTGGGGGCGGTCGACGAGGGCGGTGTCGATCAGGTCGGCGAGCCGTCGGGGCAGGGAGGGCAGGCGCTCGCGTACTGGTACGGGGGGTTCGTGCAGGACGATGCCGACCGGTTCGGCGCCCGGCGGGAAGTCGCGGGGGGTCTTGCCGGTGAGCATCCAGTACAGACAGGCCGTCACGGCCCACAGGTCGGCGTCGGGGCGTGCGTACTTGAAGTCGATCACCTGGCCGCGCGGCATGAACGCCACGCTTCCGCCCAGCGCGCCGGTCAGGGTGTGTCCGGACAGTCCGGCACTGTCGAACGCCTTGGCCAGCCCGAAGTCCGCGATCTTCAGGGTCATGCGTGCGCGGTCCCCGGTGAGCAGCAGGTTCTGCGGCTTGATGTCACGGTGCACGACTCCCCTGCGGGTGGTGAGGGTCCCGTCGGCGAGCCGTACGGGTACCTGAGCGCTGTGTGCGTGGTCGAGTCCGCGCAGGGTGTGCAGGGTGATCCCCACCGCGTGCTCGACGCTGAGCCGGCCACCTGACCGGGCGGCCCAGTCGGCGACGCTGCCCAGTCGGCAGTACTCGGAGGTGAAGTAGAAGGTGCTGCCGTGCGCGCCGCCCCCGTGGCAGGTGACCACATTGCGGTGGCGCAGGGCCTGCGTGATGGCGAACTCGCGCAGGAACTCGGCACGGGCCGAACTGCTCACCTCGACGGGGGCCACCAGGGTCTTCAGGGCGAGGAGTTCACCGGTCTCCTCCTCGCGGGCGAGATGGACGACGCCCTGCCCGCCCCGGCCCAGCTCCTGGAGCAGCTGGTAGCCCCGGATCCCGGTGAGTCCGGGGTCACCGGCCTCGGCGGCGGCGAGGAGGGTGTGCGGGGCGGCGGCGGGGTCCGCGCCGGGGGCCGTGACCGTCACTGCGCCAGTGCCCGTATCCGTATCCCTGATGGTGACGGTCACGCGCAGGAACGTGTCCCCGACCCGGATCTCGTCGCCGTCGGCCAGCTCCCGTCCGGCCGGGCCCGCGGCCAGCGGCGTCCCGTTGAGATACGTACCGTTGCGGCTGCCCAGGTCCTTGACGCGCAGGTGGGGTGGATCGATGTCGAGGACGCAGTGGTGGCGGGAGACGTCCTTGTCGCTCCGGTGGACCCGGATACCGCATTCCGTCGCGCGCCCGACCAGGCAGGTCGTACGGCGGGGGAAGGTATGGACCTCGCGGGACGAACCGGAACGACCGGAGCGGACGGTCAGGGTCACCGAGGGCGGCGGAGGGGCCGGGGGCAGCACCGGCGGCGGGGGCGGCACGCTAGCCGGTGCCTTCCTCGCCGGATGCCGGGCCGGGCGTGAAGTCGAAGCCCCAGTTGAGTTCCCAGCTGCGGACCAGGCCGGTGAAGTCACCGCTGAGGAGCCGGTGGCCGTCGTCGCTCAAGGCCACGAAGTCCACGAGGGCCCGATGTCCCGTCAGGGTGCGCAGCATCCGCCCGGTGTGCAGGTCCCAGACCCGCACCCGGTGTTTCGCGTCGCCGGTCACCGCGAAGCGGCCCTCGGCGGTGAGGGCGAGTGCGCTGATCCTCTCCTCGGCGGGGATCGATCGCAGGACGCGGCCCGTCCCGAGGTCGAACACGGTCAGCGTCGTGTGGTCGACGGTCACTGCGCGCCGCCCGTCGAGGGTGGCCGCCAGTAGGTGTTCGTCGTTGGTGCCGTCCAGCGCGTAGAGCGGCCGGCCGGTGAGGGTGTCGAAGGCCGACAGGCCACGGCTGCCGTAGCTCAGCAGGGTCCGGCCGTCGGGGCTGAACATCAGGCGGTACCCGTGGGGACGGTCGGCGCGCTGCCACAGCCGCTCCCCGGTCAGCACGTCCCACAGGCAGATCTCGTCCTCATGGCGGTGCCGCTCGGCCCTGTCTCCGCTGGTGGACGCGCTCGACGCGGCGAACGCGCCGTCGAGGCTGAGGGCGACCTCGGACACGGCATGGCGATGGGCCGTCCCGGTGCCCCAGGAGGCGTCGACCCTGCCCTCCTCCCGGTGGAGCCACACATCGCACCAGCGCACTTCACCGCTGTCCTCGCCGGTGAGCACCCGGTCCCCCGACGGCGTGGTCGCCATCGCGCCGACCCTGCCGGTGCTCGGCAGCGGGTAGGAGTGGTCTCCGATGAGGTCGAGCAGATGGACCTTCCCGTTGAATCTGTCGTGGAGGACGGCCGCGCCGCCGTCGGCGGTCAGCTGGAGGCTGGACGCCGTCCCCATCGCCCAGTCGAACTCGGCGAGCCGCCGGCCGCTGGACGCGTCCCAGGCACAGACCATGCCCGTGAGCCGTACGCCGACGAAGTAGCGGCCGTCCCGGGCGAGCGCCAGGGTGGGCGGGGTGGGAAAGGTCGAGGAACCGTCGAGTTCGATCAGCCGCCACGCGCCGCGCAGCGCCGTCCGGCGCCCCTGCCGGCCCACGAGCCGCCAGAGTTCGCGGAGTTCGGGGTGCCGCTCGAAGCCGGGAACGGTCTCGGCGGCCCGCAGCGCGTCCGCGCTCTGCGCGAACCGCCCCTGCCGGGCGAGTTGGAGGGCCTGCTCCAGCCGGGCGCGGAACTGTTCACCGCGGTCGGTCAGTTCCCCCGCGCCCTTGGGCCGGGCGTACGCCCAGGGGGCCCGGTAGCCGGCCGAGGGCATCGGCTGGACGCGGACCGCTTCGAACAGGCCCAGCACGGCGGTACGGCCGTCGGCGCTGATGGCGGCGGACCGGGCACCGTCGGTGTCGTCGCCGCGTTGGGGGTCCCGGGACTCGAGGGAGTGCAGGCAGCGGCCGGTGAGCGGGTCGACCACGCGCACCCCGCCGCTCACGCCGACGAGCGCGAGGGAGCCGCCCGGGGCGAGCGCGCTGAGCGACACGTACCGGAGGAAGTGCGGTACCTCGGCGACGACCCGGTTGGTCCGCGCGTCCCACAGGACCATCGGTCCGTTGGCCCAGATCTGCATCGCGTAGCACGCGTCGGGCGAGAGCGCGTTGCCATAGTTGACATCGCCCCAGGTCCCGTGACCGCGCTCGTTCACGGGTGGGGTCAGCGTCGCGTGGAGGCGGCGAGTGGCGAGGTCCCAGGCACGGGCCGCCTGGTCCTCCCCGCTCCCGGAGGTGGCCGACAGGGCCAGGGTGCCGCTCGCGTTCAGTTCCAGGGCGTCGACGGGCGAGGTGTGGCCCGGCCCCTCCCCCAGGACAGCGCCGGTACGCAGATCCCAGAACCGCAGGGTGCCATCGGCGTGACCGGTGGCGGCGACCGTGCCGTCATCGCTGAGCGCGACGGCGGTGGCGGCCGGGGTGGTGCTGCCGTCCGGTAGCGGGATCCGCTCGCCGCGGACGAGGTCCCACCGCTCCAGAGGTGCCCCGGCGCGGGCGACCAGGCCGGTCAGGGCCCCGGCGTCGACGGCGGTCGCGACGACGTTCGCGCCCTCGGCGGTCAGCTCGTGCAGCAGCCGGCCGCTGTCCGCCGCCCACAGGCGTACGCGCCCGTGGTAGTCACCGGAGAGCACCCGGCGCCCGTCGGCGGACACGGCCACCGCGGTGACGCTGTTGACATGCCCGGTGAGGAGGAGCGGCCGTGCGTCCGGCCGGCTCTCCGCCTCGGCCAGCGCTTCGGCGATCTCCGCCGACTCCGGCTCATTGCGCGCGGCCTCGCGCAGCAGGGCGACGGCCCGCTCCCGGTCGTCGCGCTCCAGCTGGACCAGTCCCAGCAGCCGGTCGATGAGCCGGGGGTCACCGCCCATGGTCCGGGCGGTCTCCAGGTCGGCGATCAGCTCCAGATCCCTCCTGAACCCGTGGCGCCACTCGAACAGGCCGTGGTTGTAGATGACGACCGGGTGGTGGGGGTCGGCCGTGATCGCCTGCCGCCACATGGCATTGGCCTCCTCGGCCCGCCCCAGGTCGAGCAGCGACAGGGCATGGTTGGACAGCCCCTCGGCCAGCAGTTCGACGGCCCGGGGTGCCCGCCGGGGGTAGGGGGTGCCCGTGAGTTCGCCGTACAGGCCGGTGAGGGTGGCGGCGGCCTCCCCCGGCGCCGGGCGGGACTCCGGGGCGATGGTGAAGCACTGCCGCAGCAGCCCGACGACCGCCGGGGGCAGGGCGGGCACCTGGGCGTGGGCCGGTCCGTCCGCGAGCAGGACACCGAGTGCCTCGGCGGCGGCCTGGCCGTGCCCGGTCGGGCGCCGGCCGTTGAACAGTTCGAGCAGGGTGAGCGCCCACGACCACATGTCGGTGGCGGGCGTCATCCGGATCTCCGGCCGCCCGGTGGCGGCGAGCGCCTGCTCGGGGGAGCAGTACGGGAGGGTCCTCCCGCCGAAGGTGACACCGGCCGGCCGATCCCGCGAGGTCTCCTCCGCGGCGGGGCGTGTCCCGGCGAGGCCGAAGTCGGTGACCTTGGCGGTGCCGTCGGGTTCGAGCATCACGTTCGCGGGCTTGATGTCCTGGTGGACCAGCCCGGCGGTGTGCGCGTGCTCCAGTCCCCAGGCGATCTGCACGGCGATGTCCAGGATCCGCCGCAGGGCGGTGTCCGGGCCGCCCCGGTAGAGCGTGCCGTCGGTGACGGCATCGGCGAGGCTGCCGCCGTCGACCCACTCGGCGAAGACCCTCGGCACCCCGTCGATGGTACGGACGTACGAGCAGTTGACGGTGTGCGGATGCAGCCCCAGGCCCACCCACGTACCGGCCTCCGCCTCGAACCGGCGCCGCCCCCCGTCCGAGGCGACCCGTTCGGGGCGGGGTGTCTTCACCGCGAGGTCGACGTTCCACCCGAGATGGCGGACCCGGTGGACCACGCCCATCCCCCCGCTGTGCACCGTGTCCAGCACCTCGTACAGCCCGAGGACCACATCACCGGCCCGCCAGGTCGCCACAGCCATCAGCGCATTCCCCCGTATCCCACCACTACCCGATCGCTCGACCAGTCCTTCAGCCCATCAGTCCAGCAGGGCGACATAGAGCGGACTGCCCAGCAGCACCCTCATGTCCGGGCGGGGGTCGAGTTCCGGATAGGGGCTGGCGCCCTCCACCAGCCGCCGGGCCACGAACTCCACGGACTGCGCCGGCCCGCGCAGCACCCGTCCGGCGGAGTGCACCCACGCCAGCGCCGACGGGTCGGCGGGCGCCTCGATGCCGTCGGCGGCGAAGGTGTCGGCGAGCCCGATGAGCAGCGCGGGCGTCGAGGAGGGCGCGAAAACGGGATCCTGCGGGGCGCTCCCGCCGATGACATGCGCGCCGGCGCCGCCGAGCCCGACGATCGTCCGCGCGGTACGCCCCCCGAAGTACACGGAGGAGGCGCCGTTCCCGCCGCGCAGGGGCCCCCACTGCATGGGCAGCGAGCCGCCGAAGTAGGGGCCGGGACGATCCACCGACCCGGTCTGTCCCTGCTCGCGCAAGTGGGCGAGCACCCGCTCCAGCCTGGCCACCCGGTCGGGCACGGCGCCCTCGACACTGCGCCGGAAGCTCAGGAACTTCACACTCAGGCCCGCCTCGGTGGTCCGCCGACCGCCGAAGCCCGGGTCGATCTGCGCGAGCAGCATGTCGACCTTGGCGTCACTGATGTAGAGGTAGTAGCGCATGGACATCCCGCCAGGCTAGCGCCGCGACAGGGCAGTTGGGGCATCTGCACGGAGTTGAGCACCATCCGTCGCACTCCCAGACGTCAGCGATCGCGTACGAACGGCTGCACGCCGGACGTATCGACGGCCGGGTGGTGATCCTGCCGCACGGCTGACATCACTCCCCCCGCTGCCGCCTCTCCCGCACCCGCGCGAGCGGATCCGGCCGTCGGGATCCGCGATTGCAGGATGACCCAATGCGCTGGACCGAGGACGATGTCGTCGAAGACGCGTTCCCCCTCCTGGAGCGGGCCAGGCTCGAAGGGCTGAGGCTTCGGGGGGTGGCCCGGGAGCCGGGGGTCCATCTCCCTTCGGTCAGCCGGTACCTGAAGTCCAGGCGCAGCCTGAGCGAGACGATGGCGGACACCGGGGTGGGCTCGGTCCGCACCGACGGCCTGCCCGCCGCCCCCGTCGAGCGGGTCCGGGTCGTCGTCGACCGGTACCGCGCGGCGCTGCTCGCCCACCGGGACGGCGGCCGGCTGGTCGCGGGGACGTTCGCCGGGACCGGCCGGACCCTGCGGGTCGCGGAGGTGATGGTGGCCGGGCTGCTGGAGACGGGCCACTCGGAGGAGGACGCGGCCCGGCTGTGCGGGGCGCTCGCCCACTTCACCCTCGGCCTCACCCAGGAGCAGCGGACCAGCCCGCCGGACGCGGGGGCCCAGGCCGGCTATCTCTGTGCCGAGGAGGGTTTCCCGGCACCGGCGAAGGTCGCGGCCCGGCCGATGACCCGGGACTCCTTCGACGCCCGTTTCGGCCACCGCCCGGCCCGGCTCCTGGGCCTCGGCTGAGACCTGCCCGCGAGGTCACCCCGTGTCGCCGCCCGTGTCCCCGCCGGGGGTTTCCCGGCCAACGCGCCTGCCAGTGAGCCCTCCTCACTCCTAAGCATCCGTTCGTCCAACTCGCCCCCCATGCGCCACAGTTGTCCCGCACAAGGTCAACGGCACGGCAATTCCGGTACCAAGGCTCGTCCCGGTCCGCGATGCCGGCCGATGACAATGTGTACTGTGCTGCGAGCATCACGTGACAGGGGTTGTGGATCATCCCAACCCCCGGCCCGCTCCTGCCCGTTGTTCGCGCCGACCTCCCTGGAACGCCCTCGATGATCGAACTACCGGAGCTTGCCGTCGGCTCTCTCGCCGCCGGCACCCTGTCCGCCCTGGCCCTCGGCGGCGGCCTGCTGCGGTCCCGGAAGAGACAGGCCCGCCAGCGGGCGGAGATCGCCGCCCTGCACGGCCGGCTCGACGACACCATGGCCTCCTTCATCGCCGAACTGGAGCAACTGGCGGACCACCGGATGCCGTCCGCCGCCCGCCAGCTCACCCACCCCCATCTCGCCGTGCCGGGCCCGCGCCGGCCGCAGACCGCCGGCACCCCTCTCGGTATCGCCCTGGAGGACGTCCTCAACGGGCTGCGGGTCGAGTTGCAGGCCCAGCGCACCCGGATCGACGCCGCCGCGCAGGCCGGGATGCGCGGCGCCACCCGGGAGATCCAGGCCGCGCTCTACCGCCTCCAGGACGCGCTGCGCGGACTCCAGCAGCGCTACGACGACCCCGAACTGACCCAGACCCTGTTCGCGCTCGACCATGAGAACGAGCAGTCGCTGCGCCGGGCGCAGGTGGCCGCGGTGGTGTGCGGGGCGTGGGTGGGGCTGGCACGCGAGGAATCGCATGTGGTGGACGCGGTCACCGGCGGTCAGTCCCGGCTCGCGGGCTACCACCGGGTAAGGGTGCACAACCATCTGGAGGCGGGCACGGCCCTGGTGTCGCACGCCGTGGAGCCGGTCGCCATCATCGTCGCGGAGCTGCTCGACAACGCGCTGCGGCACTCGGCTCCCGACACCGAGGTGACGGTCAATCTGGAGCATGTCCACCACGGGGCCTGTGTCACCGTGGACGACGCCGGGCTCGGCATGACCCAGGACGAGCGCGTCCGCGCCCAGCGGCTGGTGGCCGGATCCGACCCGATCCTGCTGACCGACCTCGGTGATCCGCCGCGTATGGGGCTCGCCGCGATCGGGCAGCTGACCCGCCAGTTCGACCTGGGCGTCGATCTGTCGTCCCCCTCCCCGTACGGCGGGGTGCGGGCGGTGCTGCGGGTGGACAGTCATCTGCTGACCCGGATCGACCCGGAGGTGAGGCCCCCGGCGGCCAGCGCCCCGCGCTCCACCCGCGTCGGCGGCGACCGGCCGCAGGCCGAGACCCGTGACCCGGACGCCGAACCGCTCGCCGAACCGCTCGCCGGGCCCGCGGAGCCGGCCGCCCCGCACGGCTACGCCGGTGACCCGGACCTGGACGCCCCCGCACCCCTGAGCGGGCCCGAGCCGGAGGGACTGCCCCGGCGCAGGCGCCGTACCCGGGCCGAGGTGCCCGCCCAGGGGTCACCGGTACGGGAGCCGGTCGCGCCGATACGTCCGGCGCCCCGCCCGGAGGACGCGGCCGCCGCACTCGGCGCGCTCCAGTCCGGTACCGCGGCGGCGCGCTCCTCGGCCCACGGCGAACCGGCGGCCGTAGCGGACGAATCAGCCGGGCAGGACACCGAAATCACCGACCATGAAGAGGGAGCGGCCCGATGACCAGCCGCGACGCCGCAGACACCGCATGGGTGCTGGATCCGATCCTGGAAGTGCCGCATGTGGTGGCGGCAGTACTGCTCACCCGTGACGGGCTGGTGACGGGGTACACGGATGTGCTGTCCCGTCCGTCCGCCGACCGGGTGGCCGCCATCATCAGTACCGTTCAAGGGGCGTGCCGGACCGCCGCGGCGGCCTTCGCCGACCGGGACCGGGCGGAGGTGCGGCAGATCGTGATCGAGTCGGAGCACGGCTATGTGCTGATCGTGCCGACCGACCACGGCACGGTCGTCGCCGGGTACGGGGACGCCGAGGTACGGCTCGACCTGCTCGCGCACCGGGTCCACTCGCAGGTGGCCCGGCTCGGCGAGAAGGCCATGGCCGCGGCGCCCCGAGGGACCGACGGCGGCGCACCGGCATGACGGGCCGCCCCGGCGGCCGTCCCCTGGTTCCCGCGTATCTGTCGACCGGAGGGGTGGCGCGGCCCAGCCGCCCGCATCTGGAGCGGCTGTCCGTGATCACGGCCGGCTGCGCGGACGAACCCGACGATCTGCCCGCCGCCCAACTGGCCCTGCTGGACGCGCTGGACGAGGGATCGCTCACCGTGGTCGAGGCGGCGGCCCTGCTGCGGCTGCCCGTCTCCGCCGTGCGGGTGCTGGCCGCCTGTCTCGTCGACCGGGGCCTGGTCCTGGCCCGCGCGCCGATCCCGCCCGCCGAACGGTTCGCCCCCGACCTGCTGAAGAGAGTGGCCGATGGCCTCCGCGCCCTCAAGCACTAGCGACACCGCCCGTGAGGGCTCCATCCACCTCCCGGACACCGCCAAGGACCTGGTGAAGATCCTGGTCACCGGGCCGTTCGGGGTGGGCAAGACGACCCTGATCGACTCCGTCTCGGAGATCCGCCCGCTGCACACCGAGGAGCAGCTCACCGAGGCGTCCGCGCAGGTCGACGATCTCGACGGGGTGCGGGAGAAGTCGACGACGACCGTCGCCATCGACTTCGGGCGGATCAGCCTGGACGGCGGGATCGTGCTGTATCTGTTCGGCACCCCGGGTCAGGAGCGGTTCCGTTCGCTGTGGGACGACATCGCCTACGGGGCGCTGGGCGCGCTGGTCCTGGTCGACAGCCGCCGCATCGACGCCTCGTTCGATGTGCTCGGTCTGGTGGAGGAGAGCGGGCTGCCGTACGCGGTGGCCTTCAACGCCTTCCCGGACGCGCCCCGGCACTACACCGGCGAGCAGTTGCGCGAGGCGCTGGACCTGGAGATCGACACGCCGATGGTGACGTGCGACGCCCGGGACCGGAACTCCTCGATCGACGCGCTGCTCGCCCTGGTCCAGCACCTCATCGACAGCAATCCCGCGGAGCACCGGTGACCACCTATCCCCCCGCTCAGGACGCCTTCTCCCGGTCCGCTCCGGTCCGGCTGTGGGAGGACGGCTTCGCCGTCGATCCGTATCGCTACTACGCCGCGCTGGCCAAGCAGGGCCCGGTGGGCTGGGCGGAACTGGCGCCGGGCGTACCGGCGTACGTGGTGACGGACCGGCGGGCGGCGCTGGATCTGCTGCGGGACGCGGAGACGTTCTCGCACGATCCGCGGCCGTGGGAGGCGACGGTCGCCGACGACTCGCCGGTGCTGGGCATGATGCGCTGGCGGCCCAACACGCTGTTCGCGGACGGGGCCGAGCATGTCCGCTACCGCACGGTGCTGATCGATTCCCTCGATCTGGTCGAGCCGCACGATCTGCGCGACCGGGTGCACCGGGCGGTGCATGTGCTGGTGAGCCGGTTCGGGCCGCGCGGCGAGGCCGATCTGGTGGCGGACTTCGCCCGGCCGCTGATGGCGCTGGTCTTCAACAGCTTGTTCGGGCTGCCGGAGAGCCAGAGCGACCGGCTGCACGCGGCGCTCGGGAAGATGATGGAGGGCGGGGCGCAGGCGACCGAGGGCGAGCAGGAGTTCGGCGGATATGTGCTGGAGCTGATCGCCGGGAAGGTGCAGCGGCGCGGTGGGGACGTGCCGAGCGCGCTGCTCGACCATCCGGAGGGGCTCAGTCCTGAGGAGGTCACCCATCAGGTGTTCCTCATGCTGGGCGCCGGGCACGAGCCGACCACGAACCTGATCTCGAACGCCCTGTCGCGGATCCTCGGCAACCCGCTGTACTACTCCACCCTGACCAATGGCGCCCGGCCGGTGATGGAGGCGGTGGTGGAGGTGCTGCACCACGAGACGCCGATGGCCAACTACGGCATCCACTACGCCCGCAAGGCGCTGACCTTCCACGGGACCTGGATCCGGGCCGCCGTGCCCATCGTGATCTCCTACGGGGCGATGGGGCACTTCGCCGAGCAGGCGGACGTGAAGGACGGCCGGCCCCGGGACGCCTCGCATCTGTCCTGGTCGGCCGGGCCGCACGCCTGCCCGGTCAAGCAGCACGCGCTGCTGATCACCACCGAGGCCATCGAGCGGCTCACCCAGTGGCTGCCCGATCTGGAGCCGGTGCTGCCCCGCGAGCGGCTGACCTGGCGTCCGGGACCGTTCGTCCGCTCGCTCACCGCACTGCCCGTCCGGTTCAGCCCCCGCTCCCCCGACCAGCCCGGAGAGTGATCATGACCGTGACCGACCGTATCGTCCTCGACCCGTTCGGCGCCGACATACCCGCCGAGAGCGCCCGGTTGCGGGCCCTCGGCCCGATCGTGCCCGTGACCCTGCCCGGCGGCATCCCCGCGTGGGCGCCGACCGGCTACGCCACCCTCAAGGAACTGATCCTCGATCCGCGGGTCAGCCGGGACCCGCGCCTGCACTGGAAGCTGTGGCACGAGGTGGGCGACCACCCGTCGTGGGGCTGGGTGCTGGGCTGGGTCGGGGTGGTGAACATGCTCTCGACGTACGGCACCGACCACGCCCGGCTGCGGAAGCTGGTCTCGCCGAGCTTCACCCTGCGGCGCACGGAGACGATGCGTCCCCGGGTGGAGGCCATCACCGCCGAACTGCTGGACGCGATGGAGGCGGCCGGGGGTGAGAGCGCCGATGTGCGCGAGCAGCTCGCCTTTCCGCTGCCGATGCGGCTGATCTGCGAGCTGTTCGGGGTGCCGGACCACCTGCGCGAGGGGACCGGACGGATGGTGGCCGCCATCATGGACACCTCCGATCCGAGCGCCGAGCACGCGGCGTTCGTGCAGGAGCAGATCGGCATAGTGCTGCCCGCGCTGATCGGGTACCGCCGTGAGCATCCGGGCGACGATCTGACCAGCGAGCTGATCCGGGTCCGCGACGAGGACGGCGACCGGCTCAGCGACGAGGAGCTGCTGTACACGCTGCTGCTGGTGATAGGCGCCGGGTTCGAGACCACGGTGAATCTGATCGGCAACGCGGTGGTGGCGCTGCTGCGGGATCCGGGGCAGCTCGCGGCGGTGCGGTCGGGCGCGGTCGGCTGGGACGCGGTGATCGACGAGACGCTCCGGGTGCACCCGTCGATCGCCTCGCTGCCGTTGCGGTACGCGGTGACGGACCTGAAGGTCGGGGACGTGACGATCCCGGCGGGGGACGCGATCATCACGACGTACGCCGCCGCTGGGCTGGATCCGGCGCACTACGGGTCCGACGCCGGGGTGTTCGACGCGGCGCGCGGGGCGGAGGACCATCTGTCGTTCGGGATCGGGGTGCATCGCTGCATCGGCGCTCCGCTGGCCCGGCTGGAGGCGCTGACCGCGCTGCCGGCGCTGTTCGAGCGGTTCCCCGGCATGACGCTGGCCTTGGACGCGGGTGAGCTGCGGCAGATGCCGTCGTTCATAGCGTTCGGCTGGCAGGAGGTGCCGGTGCGGCTGCGCGGCTGAGGCCACTCCGCAGCCGCCCTTTTCGTATACGGGCCGTGGGAGCCCGACCGGACCCCCGTGCCGGTCGTCCTCCCACGGCCCGTTTGAACTTACGTCGGCGACCGGCCGATTGTGAACCGTGTCGATGCCCCATCCCTCGGCGGGAACACTCAACCGTGCACAGGTGAGTCCGGTTTGTTTCGCTTTGCAGCGGACCGGGTTGTCATCCGGGTTCAGCTCGCCCGGTCCAGATCAGGTGGGGTCAGTTCCCCGAGCGCCAGATGGGACAGCACGACCTCGTACAGATCGCTGCCCGTGGCCAGCAGCTGCCGTTCCAGTACGGGTTCGGCGCCCCGGACGCGTTCGCGTACGGTCTGCGCGTGCACGCCGAGGAGCTGGGCGGCCCGTTCGGCGTTGGCGCCGGCCGCGAGCCAGGCACGCAGGGTGCGGCGCAGATCGCGGCCGTCGGTGTCCAGGCGGGCGAGGAGGTCACGGGACCAGGTGCGCAGCGCGGGTCCGGCCAGCAGCTCGCCGAGTTCCGGGCGGCCGGGCCGGGTGTCGGTGCCGGGCTGCTCCGGCCGTCCTTCCTGGGTGTTCAGCGCGAGATGGACGGCGGCCCGTGCGGGCAGGTCGGAGAAGTCGGTGCCGAGCATGCTCTCGACCCGGTCCATGCGGGCGCGCACGGTGTTGCGGCTGACGCCGAGCACCTTCGCGGCGCTGACGGCGGTGAACTCCAGGCCCAGCCGGGTGGTGGCGAGGAGTTCGGCGCGGGTGTGGTGGGGCAGGGTGTCGAGCGGGCGCAGCAGCCGGGTGGACCAGGCGCGCAGGACGGCGGGGTCCATCAGCCGTTCGGGGTGGGTGCGCTCGGCGTACACGGCCGACTGTTCCGGGCGGAAGCGGGCGACGGCGAGCGCGCTCACGGCCTGGCCGTAGGCGGTGGCGGTGCGGGCGAGGTCCTGGCGGACGCTGCCGCCGAGGAAGGTGCCGGGGCGGGAGCCGACGAGGGCGCGCAGCTCCCGTACCTCGGCGTCGTCCGGGATCACGAAGATCACATGGGCGTCGACGGCGGGGCAGCGCACCACCAGGGCCCGTTCGCCGGTGGCGGCCAGGCACTCCTCGGCGAGCCGGTCGCGTTCCTCGGGGGTGGACTCGGCGACATACACGACGGCCGAGTCGGTGTCGAGGAGGCCGGGCCACAGTCCGGCGGCGACCCGGCGGGCGGCGACGATGTCCTGGACCATCAGCAGTTGCAGGATCGCCAGGCGCAGATCGGCGGCGGCCCGCCGCAGCCGGCGTCCGGCGACGGTGGACTCGCGGGCCCGCAGCAGGAGTTCGAACACGGACGCGGTGTGGGTGACGACCTCGGCGGTGTGCCGGTCGAAGGGTTCGGAGCGGGCCACGGCCAGCACCCCGGTGGTGGCGGGCGGGGGCAGTTCGACCCGGACCAGCCGCAGATGGCGGCCGGCGTCCTCCACGGAGGCGGAGGCGATCCGGCCGGTGGCGACGGCACGGAGGATGTCCGGTTCGACGGGGATCCTGCGGCCCGCGAGGAGCGCGCCCTGGGCGTCCTGGACGCACACCGTGGCGTCCACCGCGTCCGCGAGCCAGGCGGCGAGCCTGCCGGGGTCGCGGCCTGCGGGGCGGAGCTGGTCGAGCAGCTCCCCGGCCCAGGCGGCCGCGCGGTCCTGTCTGTCGCCGTCGGTGACGCTACCGTCCCCTTCCTGGCCGGCCATGTCTCCCACTCCTTGTTCCCTCGCGTCGGCCCGGTCCTGCCCAGGGACGTTACCTCACGGCACTGTGGGGCCCGGTGTGGCGACCATCACGGCGGGGGTGTGACCGGGGCGGGGCGGTCGGGGCGCGGTGGGCTCGGGCGGGTCCGGCGCGATGGCGGCGTCTGAAGGTGGCTCCGGGGCGGATGGACCGTACGCCGGTCCGGGGCGGAGGGGCGCTCCGGCCGTGCGGGTCCGGGTCGGGCAGGTACTGGCCGGACGGTTGCGCCGCTCGGTGCGGGTCGGGCCGCCCCGGCGGGACGGTTGCGCCGCCCCGTGCGCGTCCGGGAAGGGCGGACGCCCCGCCTGGTGCGAGCCGGGTCGGGTCCGACAGGGCGCCCGGTGGCGTCCGGGCCGGGAACGTACCGCCCGGCGGCGATCCGGGGCGCTCGGACACGGTGCCCGGCGCCGTCCGGCGTACCGTGTGCCCCTCCCGTGCCGCCCGCCTCTCCCGTACCGCTTAAGCTCGGCCAATGGCGAAGTACTACGACGTGCACCCCGACAATCCTCAGCCGCGGACCATCGCGCAGATCGCCGAGAGCATCCGCGCAGGCGCGCTGATCGCGTATCCGACGGACTCCTGCTACGCGCTCGGGTGCCGGATCGGCAGCCGTGACGGCATCGAGCGGATCCGGTCGATCCGGCGGCTGGACGACCGGCACCATTTCACGCTGGTGTGCCAGGACTTCGCGCAGCTCGGCCAGTTCGTGCGGGTGGACAACGATGTGTTCCGGGCGATCAAGGCGTCCACGCCGGGCAGTTACACCTTCATCCTCCCGGCGACGAAGGAGGTGCCGCGGATGCTCCAGCACCCGAAGAAGAAGACCGTCGGGGTGCGCATCCCGGACCATGTGGTCACCCAGGCCCTGCTGCACGAGCTGGGCGAACCGCTGCTGTCCAGCACCCTGCTGCTGCCGGACGAGGCGGAGCCGCTGACCCAGGGCTGGGAGATCAAGGACCGGCTGGACCATGTGCTGGACGGGGTGGTCGACTCCGGCGACTGCGGCACCGAGCCGACGACGGTGATCGATTTCTCGGACGGCGAGGCGACGATCGTACGGCGTGGGGCGGGCGACACCTCCCGGTTCGAGTGACGCCGAGCAGCTGATGCCGCTGCTGCGGGCGCTCAGCTGCTCGGCCGTACGTTCTTCACGCTCTTCTCTCATCACACCCACCGCATTGACATGCTCACGTCGCAGCGAGACGGTGAGAGCGCTCTCAAGTCCGGTACGGACCCAACCCCCACCCACCCGCACGGAGGTGGAGAGTGCTCACCGTCAACAGGCGCAGGCTCCTGGCCGTATCCGCGGCGACCGCGCTGCTCGCCGCGCTGGTCTCGCTCGGCGGACCGGCCGGTACGGCCGCCGCCGTCCCCGCCACGATCCCGCTGTCGCTCACCAACAACTCGGGCCGCGCCGACGCGGTCCACGTCTATGTCCTCGGCACCTCGCCGGACGGCCGGCAGGGCTGGGCGGACGCGTCCGGTACGTTCCACGCCTGGCCGGTGGGCGGGAATCCGCCCACCCCCGCGCCGGACGCGTCGATCCCCGGACCGGCCGCCGGACAGTCCAGGACGATCCGGATCCCCAAGCTCTCCGGCCGGATCTACTTCTCCTACGGCCAGAAGCTCGACTTCCGGCTCACCACCGGCGGCCTGGTGCAGCCCGCCGTGCAGAACCCCGCCGACCCCAACCGCAACATCCTCTTCAACTGGTCCGAGTACACCCTCAACGACGCCGGGATCTGGCTCAACAGCACCCAGGTCGACATGTTCTCGGCGCCGTACTCGGTCGGCGTGCAGCGCGCCGACGGCAGCGTCGGCAGCACGGGCACACTCAAGGCGGGCGGCTACAACGGGGTCTTCGCGGCCCTGCGGGCCCAGCCCGGCTGGTCGGGACTGGTCCAGACCCGGCCCGACGGCACCGTGCTGCGCGCGCTGGCCCCGCTGTACGGGGTGGAGACGGGCGCGCTGTCCCGGTCGGTGATGGACGACTACATCGACCGGGTCTGGCAGCGGTACGCCACGACGACCCTGACGGTCACCCCCTTCGGGAACCAGCCGGACATCAAGTACTTCGGGCGGGTCTCCGGCGACGTCATGAACTTCACGAACGGCTCGGGGGCGACGGTGACCAGCTTCCACAAGCCCGACGCCGACAGCGTCTTCGGCTGCCACCGGCTGCTCGACGCGCCCAACGACCTGGTCCGCGGCCCGATCTCCCGCACCCTGTGCGCGGGCTTCAACCGGTCGACGCTGCTGGTCAATCCGGACCAGCCGGACACCTCGGCGGCGAATTTCTACCAGGACGGGGTGACCAATCACTACGCCCGGGTCATCCATGAGCGGATGACGGACGGCAAGGCGTACGCGTTCGCCTTCGACGATGTCGGCAACCACGAGTCGCTGGTGCACGACGGCAACCCGCAGCAGGCCCGGCTGACCCTCGATCCGTTTAACTGACACCTGTCCCCATTACCCCCATCCTCCCCATGGATAATCCACACAACATCCACATCATTGGGGAGTATGCACATGGAAGGTACGGTCGACGGTTTCCGCTATGGCGCGGTGACTCCGATAGCCGCGTATCTCATGGCGTGTCTGGGCGGTGCGCTCGGTCTGCGCTGCACCGTCCGGTCGCTGCTGGACGAACGGAAGTGGCGGCCCGGCTGGCTGGCGCTGGGCGCCGCGTCGATCGGGTGCGGCATCTGGACGATGCACTTCATCGCCATGATGGGCTTCCATGTCCCGCAGTCCTGGATGCGCTACGACCTGGGGCTGACGCTGCTCAGCCTGGTGGTCGCGGTGGCCGTGGTCGGCATCGGCGTGTTCCTGGTCGGCGTGCGCGGGGCCGGGCGGGGCACGCTGCTGGTCGCGGGCGTGATCACCGGGCTCGGGGTCGCCGCCATGCACTACCTGGGCATGGCCGCCATGAGCCTCGACGGGGCGTTCCGCTACGACGCCCTGACGGTGGCGCTGTCCATCGTGATCGCGATCGTCGCGGCGACCGCCGCGCTGTGGGCGGCCGTCACCATCCGCGGCTTCCTGGCCAGCCTCGGCGCCAGCCTGGTGATGGGGGTGGCCGTCTCCGGCATGCACTACACGGGCATGGCCGCGGTGACCGTCGAACTGAGCGGCACGCTCTCCACGTCCTGGAGCGGCAGTTCGGCCTCGTCGCTGGCGCTGCCGATGCTGCTCGGGCCGGTCATCTTCCTGCTGCTGGCCGGTGTGGTCGTGATGTTCGATCCGCTGCTGGTGCTCGGGGACGGGGAGTGGAACCGCTCCGGCACGTCCCGCCGGGCGCTGCGGCCCGAGCCGGTCGCACTGGCCGAGGGCGGCGCGGAGTCGGCGAGACCCTTCGGCGAGCCGCCCGGCCCGCGCCAGTGGTGAGCGCGCCGGGAACACCGGAGGCGACCGGGCGGTTGACACGCAGTGGACATATGTCCACCGACGCCTGCTGGAGGAATCCGTGTCGTCCACCCCACGCCCCCTGCGCAAGCTGGGCTTTCTGACCATCGGGCTGTTCGACGGGGCGGATCCCCGCCGGGGGCACGAATCGACCCTGGAGATCATCGAGCTGGGCGAGCAGCTCGGCTTCGACAGTGCGTGGGTACGCCATCGCCATCTCCAGTACGGCATCTCCTCCCCCGTCGCCGTGCTGGCCGCCGCCTCGCAGCGCACCCGCCGGATCGGACTCGGCACCGCGGTGATCCCGCTGGGCTGGGAGAACCCGTTGCGGCTCGCCGAGGATCTGGCCACCGTCGACATCCTGTCCGGCGGCCGGCTCAACCCGGGGGTGAGCGTCGGTCCGCCGACCCACTTCGAGCACGTCAAGGGCGCCCTGTATCCGGACACCGCCGACGCCGAGGACTTCGGCTACGGGCGGGTGCGGCGCCTGCTGGACCTCGTACGGGGCGAGACCGCGAGCGACTTCGGCGGGACGGAGGGCTTCGAGGTCTACTCGGACCGGGTGCAGCCCCATTCCCCCGGCCTGGGCCACCGGCTCTGGTACGGCGGCGCCAGCCTGTCCTCCGCCCGCTGGGCCGGTGAGCACGGCATGAACTTCCTGACCAGCAGCGTGGTGAAGGCGGAGAGTCCACAAACGGCAGGGGACCCGGACGGGCCCGAGGAGGGGTCCTGGGACTTCGCCGCGATCCAGCTCTCGCTCATCCGGGCCTTCCGTGCCGCGCACCCCGACGGCGAGGCCGCCCGGGTCTCCCAGGGGCTGGTGGTCGTCCCCACGGACTCGGCGACGCCCGCGCAGCGTGCGAAGTACGAGGCGTACGCGGCTCAGCGCACCCCCCGTACCCGGGTCCCGCAGGGTCCGGCGCGGCTGCTGTTCGCGCCGGACATCGTCGGCACCTCGCAGGAGATCGCCGAACGGCTGCACGCCCACCCGGCGTTCCGCGAGGTCGACGAGGTGGCCTTCGCGCTGCCGTTCTCCTTCGAGCAGGAGGACTATGTGCAGATCCTCACCGACATGGCGACCGAGCTGGGCCCGGCGCTGGGCCGTCCCGCCGCCGGGTAGGGGACGCGGTGGATAGGGGACGCGGTGGACAGGGGGCGCGCTGGTCACCAGATGCCGGGTGCGCTCCCCACCAGCGCCTCGGACGGGGTGCCGTCGACGCCGACCGGGGTGTCTCCGGTGAGCATCACGCGGTGCATGGTCCGGGGGTGGCCGAGGTGGGCGTTGTCGGAGGGGGCGAGGTGGATGGTGGCGCGGTTGTCCCAGAAGGCGACGCTGCCGGGCTCCCAGCGGAAGCGGACCGTGTACTCGGGGCGGGTGGCCTGCTCCAGGAGCAGTTCCAGGAGCAGGCGGCTCTCGGCGCGTGAGACATCGGTGATCTGCTCGACGTAGTAGCCGTTCACGAACAGCACCCGCTCGCCGGTCTCCGGGTGGACCCGGACCAGCGGGTGCACGGTGGCGATCTGGTGGTCCAGGAGATGGCGGACATAGGCGTCGTCGCCGGGGCGCGGTTGGTAGCCGACGCCGAGCCGGTGTTCGGCGCGCAGGCCGTCCGCGAACTTCCGGACCGGCGCGGACAGTCCCGCGTAGGCGGCGGCCAGATTGGCCCAGGTGGTGTCACCGCCGTACGGGGGTACGGTCTCGGCGCGCAGGATCGTCGCGGCCGGCGGGTCGATCCGGGCACCGTGGTCGCAGTGCCAGCCGCGCAGCGGGAGGTGCCGGCGCCGCCGCAGCCATTCGTCGTGCTCCATGCCGAACCGCCCGCCCAGTTCCAGCCGGTCGGCGGTGGTCTCGATCTCCGGGTGCCCGGCGGGCGAGGCCGAGCCCCGCCGGGGCAGCACCACCGGCTCCCCGAACCGCCGCGCGAACCCCACGTGTCCGGCGTGGTCCAGCCGCTGTCCCCGGAAGAACACCACCTTCCAGCGCAGCAGCGCCGCCCGGACGGCCGCGACCTGCGTGTCGTCCAGCCCGTCCGCCAGGTCGACCCCGGTGATCTCGGCCCCGATGTGCCCGGCGACCGGCCGCACCTCGATGCCGCCGCCCTGCTCCGTCGTCATGCCCACTCCGTCACTGGCTCAGGTTCTCCTCGAAGAACTCCATGGTGACCTCCATCGAGTCCGGCCACTGTCCGTAGAAGGCGTGCCCCTCACCCTCGTAGGTGCGCAGTTCCACGTCCTTGCCGGCCTCCTCGAACGCCGCGGCGGTCTCCTCGGACCACTCGATGGGGCAGGAGGTGTCCTCGGTGCCGTGGTGGATGAGGAGGGGTTCGGTGACCCGGTCGACATAGGTGAGCGGGGACGCCTCGCGCCAGAAGGCGGGGTTCTCCTGCGGGGTGCCGTACTGCGCCTCGATCTCGTCGACCAAGGGGTCACCCTGCTGGAACTGCGCGAAGTTCTCCTCGGGGCGGGCGCTGACCGGTGCGAAGACCACGGCCGCGTCGACCAGGCCGGGTGCCACGGCCAGTGTGTTGTAGACGACTCCGCCGCCCATCGACCGGCCCAGCAGCCCGATGCGCTCGGCGTCGATCTCCGGGCGGCCGGAGCCGCGCAGGGCGAGCACCGCGCCGATGACGTCCTCGGTGTAGCCGAGGCGGAGGTTGCGGTCGTTGTCGGGGTCGTCGTCGGAGCCCGCGTGGTTGCGGTAGTCGGTGTGCAGGACGACATAGCCGTTCTCGGCCAGCAGTTCCTGCTCGCGGGTGAGTCCGCGGCCGGTGGTGTACTCGGCCGGGTCGATGTAGCCGTGGGCGAGGACCAGCGCCGGGAACGGTCCGTCGCCGGTGGGGATGTTCATGATGCCGGAGACGGTGACCCCGTTCGCCCGGTAGGTGACGGCGTACTGGGTGTAGGCGTCGGTCCGGCTGCGGACGTCGCCCAGGCGCAGGTCGGTGCCGGTGTGGTCGCGCGCGATGAGCCCCGGGATGGACACCGGCTCGGGTGGCTCGGTGCTCGGGTCGGCGCTCGGCGGGGGCGTGCCGGTGGCCGCGCCGGAGGTGGCCGACGGGGACGGGTCCGGGGCGGCGTCGTCGTCGCTGTCGGTGCAGCCGACCGCGGTCGTCAGGACGAAGGTGACGGCGACGCAGGCTTTGCTCAGCAACCGCATGGGGTGCAGTATCGCGAACGCCCGCCCCGTGAACCACTGTTCGAGATATCAATCACGCCGGGCGCGCAGGGCGGCGAGTGCCCGGTCGGCGTGGGTGTTCATGCGCAGTTCGCTGCGGACGACCTCCAGGACGGTCCGGTCCCGGGCGATGACGAAGGTGGCCCGCTTGGTCGGTACGAGGCTGAAGCCGCGCTTCACGCCGAACCGTTCACGGACGGTGCCGTCCGGGTCGGACAGCAGCGGCATGCCGAGGCCGTGGGTGCCGGCGAACTCGCGCTGTTTGTCGACGGAGTCACCGCTGATGCCGACCGGGCGGGCGCCCGCTTCCGCGAACTCGGCCGCCAGATCGCGGAAGTGACAGGCTTCGGCGGTGCAGCCGGGGGTCATCGCGGCGGGGTAGAAGAACAGGACGACCGGGCCGTCGGTGAGCAGTTCGGACAGCCGCCGGGCGGTGCCGGTCTCGTCCCGCAGCTCGAAGTCCTCGACCTGGTCGCCGACGTTCACTCGTCCTGACATGGCTTCCTCCGGGCGGTCTCGCCTCGTCGCGCTGCGGTGGCGGGGCTGGGGAATGTGCGGCGGATCCTACGCGACGGCAGGGTGACCACAGCCGTCGGCCCCGGGGTGGCCGCGGGTCAGCGTTTGATGCGGCCCCGGACGGCCAGGACGGCGACGGCGAGCAGGGCGGGTTCCAGGAGCCGGGACGTCATCTCGATATAGGTGCCGGACGTGGTGAGGTCCTGTCCGCTGGAGCGGAACACCACAGAGTTGAGGGTGACGTTCAGGGCCTTCTCGAAGCGCGGGCCGGTGAACCGGTCCCCGGTGGGGTTACGTGGGTCCTGGGCGTCGATCTCGAAGGTCACCGTGCCCCCGCCGGGCGGCACGGTCCCGGTCGCCTCCTGCTTCGGGGACTGGGTGGGCAGGCCGAAGCCCATCAGCAGGACGACGGTGACGGTCATGCAGGCCAGGAGCCAGCTCAGGGCGCGGGAGGCGCGCAGACCGTAGCCGGAGAGCAGCCAGTAGGCCCACAGGAGACGGCGTTCGACCGCCGGGGTGCCGATGCGGTCGTGGCGGCGCATCTCGCACTCGCCGTAGTAGAAGTCGGCCGCGCCGGGCTCGTCCTTGCCGTCCTCCAGGGCCTTGCGCAACTGCCGGTACAGGACGACGACGTCCTCGGGGCCGGGGGTGTGGGCGGGGAGGTGGAAGGGGGCGGAGGCCCACGCGCCGGAAGCCCGGTCGGTGCGGGCACGCCAGTGGTGTTCCTCGGCCAGGATGCGGCGCCGGGTCCAGCGGGTCAGGCGTATCCCCCGGCGCCGCCATCCGGTGGGCGCGGTGGCGAAGGTGCTGCGGCCTTCCAGGCGGATCTGGTCGAGGTGGAAGGCGCCGGAGAAGAGACAGCCGCTCAGGTCGGTGTCGGTGAGGACGAGGAGCGAGGCGTCGACGCCCTGGAGGGAGGCCATGCGCACCGTCGACGGTTCTTTGAGGCCGTGCTCGGTCACCACGCCCTCGCTGGTGAGGAAGAGCCCCGGGTGGGCGGTGACCGCGACGGGGGCCGCGAGGACGGCTTGGCCGAGGTTCACGGTGGCGTGCCGCAGCCGTACGGTCGCCGTCGACTCCCAGCGGGTACGGACACAGCGCACCGAGCGCGCGGCGATCTCCAGGGTCACGGGGTCCTCGAACACGGCGGCCGAGAGATCCACCCGCTGCTCGCAGACCAGCGGTCCCAGGTGGGGGTTCTGCGAGAAGCGCGCCCCGTCGAAGGGGGCGTCGCGCCGGAACCATGTCCCTTCGAAGACCGTGCCCCGGGCGAACTCCGCCTCCTTGAAGTTCGCCTCGTGCTCGAAGGTCGCTTGCCCGAAGCGGGCGGGGCCGCCGAACCGGGCCCCCTCGAAGGTGGCCCGGAGACCGAAGGACGCCAGCATGAAGTGCGCCTCAGCGGAGAACCGCGCGCGGTCGAAACCGGCGGGACCGCTGAAACGCGAGAGGGAGAATTCGGCGGCTCCGGCGAAGGCCGTGTCCGCGAAGGCGGCGAAGCCGGAGACGCGTACGTCGATGAACACGGCATCGCGGGCGAAGTGTGCGCCGGAGAAACTGGCGGGGCCGGAGAACCGCGCGTGCGCGAAGGTGGCGGGACCGTCGAATTCCGCGGCGTCGAAGGTGCCCTTGCCGGCGAACTCCGCGTCCTCGAAGCCGGCGGGGCCGGAGAACCGGGCCCCGGCGAAGTTCGCGTGCGCGAGCCGTGCGCCGTCGAACCGCGCCGTGCCGAGGACGGGTTGTGCGGTGCCGGGGTCACGGAGGGCGTCGAGGAGCAGGGCCAGGAGTTCCGGGGTGAACTCGGTGGCCTGGTGGTCGATGTCGGCGCCGGGGGCGAGGCCGGCCAGATAGGCGTCGCGGTCGGCGTCCGGCACATGGGCGAGGCAGCCGGAACCGCCGGGTATGGGGCTGCCGGGGCATCCGTCGGGATCGCCCGCGGGGTCGGCACCATGACCGCAGAGCGGCTCGTCCGGGCCGCCGGGACCCGGGCCTGTGGGTGCATTCATGTCGGGCGGCTCCGGGGGTGGACGGCGAGTACGGAGAGGCGATCTTCCCCGCCTGCCGGGGCGGAAACCCGGGCCGGTCCGACGTCGGCCCGGGTGGACGCCGTCCGGTCACGGCACCCGGGTGGACGCAGTCCGGTCACGGCGCCCGCGTGGACGCAGTCCGGTCACGGCTGCCGCCGGGTCGGGGGTTTCTCAGTCCGTGCCGGGCGGGTCCTCCCGCTCCTCCTCCGTCATGTGCGCCTGGAAGTCGTCGACCATCCGGTGGAAGAGGGTGGCGAGCTGACGCAGTTCCTCGGGTTTCCAGTCGGACAGGGCCACCTGCATGCGCCGGGCGCCCGCGTCGCGGATCCGGTCGATGGCCTCGCGGCCCGCCTCGGTCACCTCGATGCGCTGGGCGCGGCGGTCGTCGGGGTCGGGGATCCGCACGACGTAACCGGCGCGCTCCAACTGCTGGACCGTGCGCGTGACATGGGACGCCTCGACGCCGAGGCGGGCGGCCAGTTCGCCGGGGCGGGGCGGCTCGCCGTCCGCCATCCGGCGCAGCACGCCCGTGGCCGCGCGGTCCAGCGGCACCCCGGCCACGGCCATCACCTTGTCGTGCTGCCGGGCGCGCGAGCTGAGGAAGGTGATCCGGGCGAGCGCGCGCTCGATCTCCGTCATCTCCGGGGAGGCGGGGGTGGGGGGCGGCGTCGTGGGCATACCCGCACTTTACCATATCGTTGCGTAACTCAAGTAATTCACCCAGGCCGGAGACAATTAGGTTAGGCTTACCTCACTTCCATGGCGCACCCCTCGGCGAACGAGAAGAGGAGCGATGCCCGTTCTCATGACCTTGCCGCGCCCGGTGCGGGCGACCGGTCCGCGGATCACGCGGCTCGTGGCGGAGCTGGCGGCGGCCGACGACGCGGGGCGGGCGGCCCTGACCGCCGAGTTCTGGAGCGAGGTGGAGGGCGTCGGCACGCCCCTGGTCGAGGAGGCGGCGGGCGCGGCGGGGCACCGGGTGGTCACCTTCCTGTGGCGCGGGCACCGGGCCACCCGTCAGGTGCTGCTGTGCGGCAACCGGCTCGCCGACCGCGAGCAGCTCGCCGGCGCGCTGCTGGAACATGTGCCCGGCACCGACGTATGGCATCTGGGGCTGCGGCTGCGCGCCGATCACCGGGGGTCCTACCGGCTGGCCGCCGACATCTCGACCAAGGAGCCGCCGACGGATCCGGCCGGACTCCAGCTCCGCTTGCGGTCACTGTCGGTGCACGCGGCGGCGGATCCGCTCAACTCACGCAGGATCGCGCGGCGTTGGCAGCGGTCCGACAGCTCGGTCTTCGCGCTGCCGGACGCGCCGGATCCGGCCGTGGCGTCCGACGCCCGGGGCCCGGACGGGGCGGCCGGCGGGCGGGTGGAGCGATGTCCGGTGCCCTCGGGGGCGCTGGGCGGGCTCCGGGACACCTGGGTGTACCTGCCGTCGGGGCATCCGCGCGGTGCCGGGCCGCCGCTGCCCGTCCTGGTGCTGACCGACGGCGACATGTGGTTCGGGCGGCTGCGCCTGGAGCGCACGCTGGACGCGCTGATCGCGGACGGCTCGCTGCCGCCGCTGGCCGTGCTGGCGCCGGACGCGGTGGACCGGCTCACCCGGCGGCGCGAACTGGGCGGGCGGGACGCCTTCGTGACCTTCCTCGCGGGCGAGCTGCTGCCCTGGGCGATGGGCCGCTGGCCGCTCACCGCCGACCCCGCGCACACGGTCGTCGCCGGTCAGCGCCTCGGCGCGGTCACCGCCCTGTACGCGGCCCTGCGCCGCCCCGACCGCTTCGGCGCCGTCCTCGCCCAGTCCGCCGCGCTGTCCTGGCGCCCCGGCGAGAGCGGCGAACCGCCCCTCGCCGAGACACCCTGGCCGGTCACCCGGTCCGCCGCCGTCCCGCCCCTGCCGGTACGGGTCCATCTCGACGTCGGGCTCCAGGAGGGCCCGGTGCTCGACCACCACCGCACGCTGTACGAGGCACTGCGCACCGCCGGGAACCAGGTCACCTGCGCCGAGTTCAACGGCGGCCACGACTACGCCTGCTGGGAGGTCGCCCTGGGGCGGGCGCTGGTGAGGCTGCTCGGCGGCGCGACGGACGGCACGGCCGGCCCGACCGGCCCGACCGGCACGGACGGCACGACCGGGGGCTCGGTGGGCCGGAGCTGACGCGTCGCGCCGCCCGCCCGCTACTCCACCACCCGGATGGCCCCCGCCGGGCAGAGGCCGACCGCCTCACGCACGTCGTCCAGCACGTCCGGGCCCGGGGTGTCGTCCCGGACGTAGGAGATGCCGTCGTCCTCGCGCTGGTCGAAGACGTCCGGCGCCGACAGCACGCACTGTCCCGAGGAGACGCACCTGGCGCCGTCGAGTTCCACACGCATGGTTCGCTCCTCCCGGGTCACCATGTGACGGTCAGTTCATGGACCCCGTACACCGCGCCGTCGTCCTTGAACGACAGGTCGTCGCGGGCGGTGGCCAGCCGCAGGTTCGGTATGCGGCGGTAGAGGGTGCCGTAGACGACCTGGAGTTCCATGCGGGCCAGTGGCTGGCCGAGGCACTGGTGGACGCCGAAGCCGAAGGCGACGTGACGGCGGTTGCCGCCGGCCAGGTCCAGCCGGTCGGGGTCGGGGAAGACGGCGGGGTCGCGATTGCCGAGTTCGTTGGGCAGGACCAGGCCCTCGCCGGCCCGGATGAGCTGACCGCCGAACTCGATGTCCTCCAGCACGACCCGGCGGCGGCCGTGGTGCGCGATCGTCAGATAGCGCAGCAACTCCTCCACGGCGGCGGCGATCAGCTCGGGGTCGTCGGTGTCGCGCAGCAGCGCGAGCTGTTCGGGGTGGTCGAGCAGCACGGCCGTACCCAGCGCGATCATGTTCGCCGTCGTCTCGTGCCCGGCGACCAGCAGCAGGACGCCGGTCTGCGCGGCCTCGGTCCGGGTCAGCTCACCGGCCACGACCCGGCCCGCCAGTTCGGAGAGCAGATCCTCGCCGGGGTGTGCCTCCTTCTCGCCGAGCAGGCCCTCCAGATAGCCGACGAGCCGGGCGAAGGCCGCCTCGCGCTCCCCGGGGGGCCCGCTCTGCCGGATCAGGGTCCGGCTGTTCTCCTGGAAGAAGTCGTGGTCGGCGTACGGCACTCCGAGCAGGGCGCAGATCACCAGCGAGGGCACCGGCAGCGCGAACGCCTTCATCAGGTCGACGGGGGTCGGGCCGGCCAGCATCTCGTCGATCAGATCGTCGACGATCCGCTGCACGCCGGGGCGCAGGGTCTCCACCCGGCGCAGCGCGAACGGCCCGGTCACCATGCGGCGCAGCCGGGAGTGTTCGGGGTCGTCCATGAGGATGAAGGTGGTGGCGTCGCTGTCCAGGCGCGGGCTCGGGAGGGGGTAGCCGGGGTGGTTGAAGTCGGCGCTGACGCGCGGGTCGAGCAGCAGGGCGCGCTGGTCGGCGTGGCGGGTGACGAGCCAGGGGGTGCTGCCGTCCCAGAGCCGGACCCGGACCAGGCGTCCGCTGTCCTGCTGGGCGCGCAGCGCGGGCGGCGGGTCGAAGGGGCAGCCGGCCGCGCGGGCCATCGGGAAGGCGGGGACCGGGGGCGCGTCGGGGTGCGGGTCGCCGGTCAGCGTGTCGGCCATGTCTCTCCTCGGTGTGGGCTCCCCCGGGTACGAGCGCGGGGTGATGCCGGGATGACGGGGCGAACGGGGACGAGGTATCGACAGGGCCATGCAAGCAGAGCGGACTGACGCCGTCCGGACAGTTACCTGACAGAAGGCTGACGTGACTGGCGTCACATATTGGCGGGGGGGGTGGGGTCATGTGGTGGGTGTTGTGCGGGGCGGGGCTGGGGTCACGCGCTGGGGCGGTGTGGAGTACGCGCTGGGGGTCGCGTGGGTGCGCGCTGGGACCGGCGTGGGTGCGCGCCGGGAGCGGGGCTGAGGTCACGCCTTGTGGCGGCCAGGGTCACGCCCCGGGCGGCTCTGGAGCTGAGTCAGGGTCCGTCGTCGGGCCTGGTGCGGAGTCAGGGACCGGAGCCTCACCGTCGGGCCGACATCATGCCCTGGAGCCTGCGCTGAGCCGGGGTCAAACCCCGGATTCCCGCCGGGGGCCGAGTCCCGTGCTTAAGGCCACGTGGGACGGGATCAGACTCCTGTGCCCCGCCGCCGGACCGATGTCACGCTCCACAACCCACCCTGAGACGGGGTCCGTGAGCCGGAATCAAGCCCCCAGGCCCCACCGGGAGCCGAAGTCACCCCTACCGCAACCCACCCTGAGACGGAGTCACCCCCCAGCCCACCACGGAACATGCCTCACATCGCCACCCCCGCCGCCCCTTCACTCCCGCCCAGCCAGTAGCCGAAGCCGCGGCGGGTGTGGATCAGAGACGGGGCGTCGTGGTCGACCTTGCGGCGGAGGCGGGAGACCAGTTGCTCGATGGCGTTGGCGCCTCGGACGTCGCCCCAGACGCCACGGCCGATCTGCTCCTTGGACAGGACTTGGTGGGCGTTGAGCAGCAGCTGGCGCAGCAGCCGGTACTCGGCGGGGGTGAGGTCGAGGGTGCGGGTGCCCCGGCAGGCCCGGCACAGGGATTCGTCGAGCAGCAGATCCGCGTAGCGCAGCGCGTCGCCGGGGCCGCCGGGTCCGGTGCCGCGCAGCAGACCCTGCATCCGGGCGAGCACCTCGCCGACCCGGAAGGGCTTGGTGACATAGTCGCGCCAGCCGTGCGCGGGGGCCGTGAGGAGTCCGCCGAGGGAGTCGTACGGGGTCAGCAGCAGGACCGGAGGGCGGGGCCCGGGGGCCCGGCGGGCCAGCCGGATCAGTTCCTCGGTGTCGGGCAGCGGCACGTCCACGACGGCCAGATCGAAGGACTGTGCCTGGACCCGGTCCAGGGCCTCCACGCCGGAGACGGCGACACAGACCCGGTAGCCCGCCAGCGCCAGGGTGGTCGAGAGCAGTTCGGCGACATCCGGCGCGGCGGCCACCACCAGGACCCGCTGCCCGGCCCCCCGGGCGAGCACGGGCGTCTCCGCGAGATCGCGGGCTCCTCCCGGTGCCGGAGGAATGGGGGCTGCCGACGGTACGGGGTACATGCGGATCACCCAATCTCCCTGCCTGCCTGAGTCCAGTAATCCACGTGATGGTTGCCCCACTCAAGTAACTGCCAGGCCAAGATCCGGGTGATGACGGGCGGGACTTTGGCGGACCCGCTACTGGGCGGGTGCCCGCCGTTCAGGGGAAACCGGGCCGCTGCGCGCGTGAGCGCCCCCGCCGCCGTCCACACCTCATGGCGTGGCCCTCCCCCTGATCGCCCCCATGCTCGCCACGCCCGGCGTGCTGCCGCCGGCCGCGCAGGACGCGCAGTGGGCGTACGAGACGAAGCAGGACGGGCAGCGGGCGGTGGTGTATCTGGCCGGGGACGGGAGCGTCGTCCTGCGGGCGCGGTCCGGGGAGGACATCACGGCGGCCTACCCCGAGCTGGCGGCGCTGGGCACG
Source organism: Streptomyces sp. NPDC056734 (assembly GCF_042790455.1). NCBI lineage: Bacteria > Bacillati > Actinomycetota > Actinomycetes > Kitasatosporales > Streptomycetaceae > Streptomyces > Streptomyces sp. NPDC056734. The sequence continues at coordinate 13,859 of NZ_JBHTZD010000001.1, read as the reverse complement.
GCGCTGGGGGACACTCCGGCCGTGCTGGACGGGGAGGTGCTGGCGCTGGACGCGGACGGGCGGGCCGATTTCCAGTCGCTCCAGTCCCGGATGGGGCTGGCGCACGCGCCGGGGCGGGCGGCGCAAAAGGCCGCGCGGGAGCCGGTCCATCTGGCCCTGTTCGACGTGCTGCATCTGGCGGGGCGCGAGCTGCTGGGGGAACCGTACCGGCGGCGGCGGGCGGCGCTGGAGTCGCTGGGGCTGGCCGGGCCGTTCTGGTCGACGCCGGGCGCGCTGGTGGGGCACGGCGAGGAGGCGTTGCGGGCCACGCGCGAGCACGGGCTGGAGGGGCTGGTGTGCAAGCGGCTGGACTCCCGCTACGAGCCCGGGATCCGCTCGCGGGCCTGGATCAAGATCCGCAACATGCGCGGTGTGGATGTCGTCGTGGGCGGCTGGCAGCCGGGCAAGGGGCGGCTCACCGGACTGCCCGGCTCGCTGCTGCTCGGGCAGTTCGACGGTGCCGGGCGGCTGCGGTACGTCGGCAATGTGGGCACCGGCTGGAGCGAGGCCGAGCGCGCCGAACTGGCCGCGCTGCTGCGGCGGTACGCCTCCGACGCCGCCCCCTTCGACCCCGTACCGCCCGTAGCGCCCGGCGCGGGCGTGCGCTGGGTGCTGCCCCGGCTGGTGGGCGAGGTCCGGCACAGCACCCGGACCCGGGCCGGACTGCTGCGCCAGCCCTCCTGGCTGCGGCTGCGGCAGGACCTCACGCCCGAGGAGTCGGCGGCGCTGCTCCCCGAAGAACTCCGCTGACGCCACCGCGCGGAGATCGGAGGCTGTTCCGCCGACGCCGCCGCGCGGAGATCACGGAGACCAGTCCGCCGACGCCACCGCGCGGAGATCACGGAGATCGCTCCGCCGACGCCACCGTCCGGAAATCGCTCCGCCGACGCCACCGTCCCATGATCGCGGAGATTATTGGCCTGCGCTTCACCGATGTGACGCCTGTGCCCTCTTGGCGCGGAGGGTGCGGCGGCGGCACTCTGAAGCTCCTTGAACTTCCCCTCCCCCCACAGCCGTTGGGCTGCCCCCTTCGAGCTTCGAGGAGACGCCTTGTCGTCACAGAAGTCCTCCCTCCACCCCGGACGATGGCTGACCGGTCTCGCCGGTGCCTTCGCCCTCGTCCTCGCCTTCCCCGCCACCGCGCTCGCCGCCCCGCCGCCCGGACTCCCGGCCAACGCCGACGGGTTCGAGCAGACGTTCCAGCCGGCCTACGACTACGACACCGACGGCTGCTACTCCACACCGGCCATCGGCACGGACGGCACGGTCAATCCCGGCCTCAACCCGACCGGCGCGCTCAACGGCAGCTGCCGGGACTCCTGGGACCTGGACAACACCAACGGCTACTCGCGCTACAAGTGCAATAACGGCTGGTGCGGCATCGTCTACGCGCTGTACTTCGAGAAGGACCAGGCCCTGCCCGGCGTCAGCCTCGGCGGCCACCGCCACGACTGGGAGCATGTCGTGGTGTGGGTGCAGGACAACCAGGTGAAGTACGTCTCGACGTCCAACCACGGCACGTTCACCGTGCACGACGCCTCGGCGATCCGCTTCGACGGCACCCACCCGAAGATCGTTTACCACAAGGACGGCATCAGCACCCACTGCTTCCGCGCGGCGAGCGCGGGCGACGAGCCGCCGGAGAACCACGAGGGCGCCTGGCAGTACCCGCCGCTGGTCGGCTGGAACGGCTATCCGGCCGGCATCCGCGACAAGCTGACGTCGTACGACTTCGGCAGCGCCAACTTCGGCCTCAAGGACAGCAGCTTCAACTCCCATCTGTCGACGGCCAAGCCTGCCGGGATCGCGTTCGACCCGAACGCCTGACGGGTCCTGGCGCAGTGCGGCGGCGATGACCGGGACCGGCAGGGGGACCCACTATCGTGTCCCCATGCCGGTCCCCGAACTGATCCGCGTCGTCTCCCGCGACTCGCCGATGGCGCTCGCCCAGGTGGAGCGGGTGCGCGCCGAGTTGCGCGCCCTGCACCCGGATGTCCGTACCGAGGTCGTGCCGGTGAAGACCACCGGTGACAAGTGGCTGGGCGATCTGTCCCAGGTGGAGGGCAAGGGCGCCTTCACCAAGGAGGTCGACGCGGCGCTGGTGGCCGGTCAGGCCGATCTCGCCGTGCACTGCGTGAAGGACGTGCCCGCCGACCGGCCGCTGCCCGCGGGCACGGTCTTCGCCGCGTTCCTGAAGCGCGACGACATCCGCGACGCCCTGGTCCATCCCGGCGGGCTGACGCTGGACGCCCTCGCGCCGGGCACCCGGATCGGCACCTCCTCGGTGCGCCGGGTCGCGCAACTCGCCGCCACCCACCCCCGGCTGGAGTGCGTGCCGTTCCGCGGCAACGCCAACCGGCGGCTGGAGAAGCTCGCGGCCGGGGACGCGGACGCGCTGCTGCTCGCGGCGGCCGGTCTGGAGCGGATCGGGCGGCCCGACGTGATCAGCGAGGTGCTCTCGCCGGACACGATGATGCCGCCGATCGGCGCGGGCATCCTGGCGCTCCAGTGCCGCGAGGGCGACACCGACGTGATCGACGCGGTCAGCGCGCTCGGCGACCCGGACACCCATCGCGAGGCCACCGCCGAGCGGATGTTCCTGCATGTGCTGCAAGGGCACTGCAACAGCCCGATCGCCGGTTTCGCGCGCGTCGACGCCAGCGGGGAACTGTCCCTGCGGGCGTGTGTCTTCACCCCGGACGGCAAGACCCGGCTCAACGCCCACGAATGGGCGGGTCGGCTGGATCCGGCCACGCTGGGTACGTCGGTGGCGGTGGCGCTGCTGCGGCAGGGTGCCCGGGAGATCATCGACGCCATCGCGCACTGAGTCCCGGCCGGCGGGCGGCCCCGTCAGGCGGTGCCCTCCTCCGCCTGGCCGCGCAGGAAGTTGGTGACCTGGCAGGCGAGGCCCTCGCCCTCGTGGGCGGTGGCCGCGGCCGGGCCGGTGCCGTCCTCCTGGAGGCCGAGGCCGCCGGACCACATCCGGCGGTCGGTCCACTCCTCGTCGATCCGCAGATGCACCTGGATGTCCACGCGCGCCAGCGCCGCCTCGGGTCCGGCGGCGAACAGGACGGCGGTGGCCCGGCGCAGCGGGTAGATGTCGTAGCCCTCGATGAACTGGGAGTTGCGCCAGTCCAGGAAGGCGCTCTCGCCGTCGGGGCCGATGCGGATGTCCAGCTGGCCGTCCTCCAGATGGATGCCGAAGCGCTCCGGGCCGCGGTTCTCGACGGTCACGCGCAGGCTGAAGTACGTCAGTGACTCGGCGGCGGCGTCACGTCCGCCCGGCGGCTCCTGCGCGTGCAGTCCGTGGACGCGGACGCGCAGACCGGCACGCGCGTCGTACTCCTGCCAGTCCCCGACCACGTTCGGCTCGTACACCTTTTGCACCCCTCGCACTCCAAGAGCTGCTTCCTATCCGTGGGTCCGGCGGACTGTCAAATAGGTAGCAGGCGCTGTGATCAGGGAAAATCCGCTGGTGATTCGGTGATCAAGCCGTGCCCAGGGAGAACTTCCCGGCGGGCCGGACGGCGTCCGGCCCGCACGTGCCGTACATCACGTCGGCGTCCCGGCCGCCGGGACACCGGCGCACCGGTCAGCGGGCGAGCCGGCCGAGCAGCGAGGAGGCGGCGACGATGCCCACGGCGGCGGCCACCGCCAGTACCCCGAAGTCGAGCGCGAGGTGCGAGGGCGTGCCGATCAGCAGTCCGCGCAGGGCGTCGACCTCGTAGCTCAGCGGGTTGGCCTTGCTGATCGCCTGGAGCCAGCCCGGCATGATGGCGACCGGGTACAGGGCGTTGGAGGCGAAGAACAGCGGCATGGTGATCGCCTGTCCGAAGCCCATCAGCCGGTCCCGGTTGAGGACGATCCCGGCGATGGTCATCGACAGACAGGCGAAGAAGGCGGAGCCGAGGATGACGATCGCGGCGACGCCGAGCAGCTTGAGCGGGTTCCAGGTGAGGGAGACGCCGAGCAGGGCGGCGATGACGATCACCACGACGGCCTGGATCAGCGCCTTGACGCCGGACGCGAACGCCTTGCCGGTGATGAGGGCGGTCCGGGGGGTCGGGGTGACCAGCAGTTTGTTCAGGATGCCCGCGTCGCGCTCCCAGATGATCTGGATGCCGTAGAAGATCGCGATGAACATCGCGGACTGGGCGATGATGCCGGGGGCCAGAAAGTCCGTGTAGGGGACGCCGCCGGTCGGGATCGCGCGGATCTGGGTGAAGGTCTGGCCGAAGATCAGCAGCCAGAGGGCGGGCTGGACGGCCCGGGTGTACAGCTCGGTGCGGTCGTGGCTGAGTTTTTGCAGCTCGACCGCGCACATGGCGACGACCCGGGCGGGCAGCAGCCGCCAGCCCGCGCGCGGCGACGGCGGCTTCAGCAGCAGATCGATGTCACCGGTGAGAGGGGTGTCAGCCGACACGGCCGGCGGTGCGGCGGGTGCTTCGGACATCGCGGAAACCTCCAGGCTCGTCTTCGAGGCCGCCTCCGGCGACGTCCCGGAAGACGTCCTCCAGCGTCGGCAGCGGACCGGTGGCGGATGCGGTACGGGCCCGGCGTTCGGCGAGTCCGTGCCGCAGTTCGTCGGGGGTGCCCAGGGCGCGGACCCGGCCGTGGTGCATCAGGCCGACGCGATCGCAGTACTGGTCGGCCTCGTCCATGTAGTGGGTGGTGACCAGCACGGTCATGCCGGTCGCCTCGCGTACGGCGTTGATGTGCTCCCACACCCCGGTGCGGGCGATCGGGTCCAGGCCGATCGTGGGTTCGTCCAGGATCAGCAGGCGGGGCGCGCTGACCAGTGCCTGGGCCAGTTCGAGGCGGCGGACCATACCGCCGGAGTAGGTGCTGGCGAGCCGGTCGGCGGCGTCGGCGAGACCGACGGCACCGAGCGCCTGCCGGACCCGTTCGGCGCGTTCGCGGCGGGAGACGTCGTAGACGCGGGCGAACAGGGTGACGTTCTGCCGGCCGGTGAGGCCCGCGTCGGCGGACAGCTGCTGCGGGACATAGCCGAGCATCCGGCGGACGCCCATCTTGTCGGTGGCCGAGTCGTGGCCGAAGACATGGACCATTCCGGCGGGAACGGGCAGCAGGGTGGTGATGCAGCGGATCGCCGTGGTCTTGCCCGCGCCGTTGGGGCCGAGCAGTCCGAAGACCTCGCCCTCGCGCACGGTCAGGTCCAGGGAGTCCACGGCCTTGGTGTGACCGAAGGCGTAGGTCAGTCCGGTACAGGAAACAGCGCTGTCGGTGGTCACGCGTCCTCCTCACGCAGGGTGTCGGTCAGCCGGCGCAGCGCCGGAAGGGCGGCGCGCAGGGCCTCGCGGTCCGCGTCGTCCAGGCGGGAGACCTGCTGCCGTACGAGTTCGGCGCGGCGTCCGCGCCAGGCCGCGAGCCGGGTCTCGGCGGCCGGGGTGGGCAGCAGCAGGGCGGCCCGGCGGTCGGCGGGGTCGGTCTCGCGGACCAGCCAGCCGTCCCGGACCAGCTGGTTGACCAGCGTCGACACCGAGTTGCCCGCGAGGCCCAGCTTCCTGGCGGCCTCGGAGATCCGGATGCCGGGCCGGGCGGTCACCAGGCGCAGCAGCTCCACTTCGGCGCCGCGCAGCCGGGCGTCCGGCATCTCGGCGCGCACCCGGCGCCGGATCAGCCGCTGCACGCCGACCAGCGCGTCCGCGAGCTGCTCGGGGAAGGTGTCGATGCCGGTCTCCGGGTCGGTGCCGGATTCCAGGTCCATGCCCATGTCCATATGGGCAACGTTAGCTCTGCTACAGAGGTATTGCCCCAAGGGGAGGTCAAGAACGGTCCCGGTTTTCTTGGAGGTGGGCGGGAGGCGGCCAGGGGCGGCGGACCATCAGGGGCCACACCCACCCCTTTGCAGGCATTCGTCCGTTTCAGTGACGCTATGCCCGGGCATCGCCACCTCAGCGCTGCCCGGCGCCGCCCGGCGCTTGCGCGACCCCGGTGCGGCCGGACCGCACCGCACGCCGGAGCCCGGTGGAGGGAGGTGCGCCCCATGCGCGAGAGCGCCAGGAACCAGCACCCGCACGACGACGCCCCCGACACCGCCGCCGCGTTCGCCCGGCTCACCCGGTTGCCGCAAGGACCCGCGCGCAAGGCGCTCCGGGACGAGCTGGTACGGGCCTGGCTGCCGATGGCCGAACGGATCGCGGTCGGGTTCCGGGGCCGCGGCGAGACCCTGGAAGATCTGTACCAGGTCGCCGCGCTGGGCCTGGTCAAGGCCGTCGACCACTACGACCCCGGGCGCGGCCACGCCTTCGAGGCGTACGCCGTGCCGACCGTCACCGGGGAGCTGAAACGTCACTTCCGGGACCATCTGTGGACGCTGCATGTGCCGCGCCGGGTCCAGGAGCTGCGCAATCAGGTGCGCCGGGCCGCCGGGGAGCTGGCGCAGTCGGGCCGGTCGCCGACCGTCGCCGAGCTGGCCGCGCACACCGGCCTCGGCGAGGGCGAGGTACGGGCCGGTCTGGAGGCGCTGGACTGTTTCACCGCCCTGTCCCTGGACGCCGAGCCGCCCGGCACCGACGGCCACGCCCTCGCCGACACCCTGGGCGGAAGCGACCCGCGCTACGACACGGTGGTGGACCGGATCGCCGTACGGCCGTGTCTGCGCGCGCTGCCCGAACGCGAGCGGACCATCCTCTACCTGCGCTTCTACCGGGGGATGACCCAGCGCCGGATCGCCCAGCACCTGGGCATCTCGCAGATGCATGTCTCCCGGCTGCTCAGCGGGTGCTGCGCCCGGCTGCGGGAGGAGGTGCTGGCGGAGGCGGGGTGAACCGACCCCGGGTGGGCGGGCGTGACACCCAGGATCAGGCCGACGGTGCGAAGAAGCGCGAACCGACCGCGCGCGGGCGGGCGTGGCTCGCGGCGCACGCGCGGGCGGGCGGGCCAGGACCGGGTGAACGACCCCGCGCGGGCGGGCACGGCGGGCGGGCACGCGGGCGCGGCGGGCCCCGGGCCAGGCCCCGGAACCGATCCGGACGAAGACGGGCCGAACACCGCGCCCGGACATGCCCGGCGGCCCCCGGAACCCGACCCGGACGCAGACCCGCCGAACAACCCCGCCCGGACATCCCCGACACCCCCCGAAGCCGACCCAGACGCAAACCCGCCGAACAACCCCGCCCGAACACCCCCGACACCCCCCGAAGCCGACCCAGACGCAAACCCGCCGAACAACCGCCCCCGGACATGCCCGGCGGCCCCGAAGCCGACGCAGACACCCACACCCGCCGGACAACCGCGCCCGGACGTGCCCGGCGGGCCCCGGAGCCGATCCGGACGGAGACTGGGAGCTGACTGACCGGATCGGCCGAGTGCCGACGGCCGACGAGAGCAGGACGAGCGCCATGAATCAGCACCCCCCTACCCGCGCGAGGCCCGTGGCGGACGTCGTCACCACGCGGGCCGTGTTCGGTACGCCCTGCTGGGTCAGTCTGACCAGCCGCGATCTCGACACCACCGCCGCGTTCTACAGCGCGGTGCTGGGCTGGCGCTGGCGGCCGGCCACCCTCGGCGACCACTTCCGGATCGCCCTGGTGGACGGGGTGCCGGTGGCCGGGGTCGCCGCGGTGGCCGCGATGTGGCAGATGGCGGTCGCGTGGACGCCGTACTTCGCCGTGATCAGCGCGGACAAGGCCGTCGCCCGCGCCAAGGAACGGGGCGGCACGGCGGCTGTCGGCCCGATCTCGCTGCCGCCGGGACGCGCGGCGCTGCTGGCCGACCGGGACGGGGCCACGTTCGGGGTGTGGGAGGGCGAGCTGGTGGGCCACTGGGAGGTGTGGCACCGCTCGGCACCGGCGTTCATACGGTTGCACACGCGGGACGCGTTCGACGCGGCGATCTTCTACGGCGAGGTCCTGGAGTGGGCCTCGGACCGGCCCGGCTCCTGCGAGGTCCACTACGAGGGCGACGAGGTGGTGCTGCGCCGGGGCGGCGATGTGGTGGCCCGGATCAAGTCGGGCGCGCTCGGCGCCGCCCCCGATCCCACCATCCGCCCGCACTGGCAGGTCCACTTCGCCGTCACCGACATCCCGGCCTGCGTCCGGGCGGCCGAACTGCACGGCGGCAGCGTCCTGTCCACGGACCGCGAGAGCGCGATCCTGCGCGACCCGGACGGCGCCCAGTTCACGGTGACGTCCCAGCGCGGCCCGTAGCGGGACTCCGTCAGGAGCGGACCCGGCAGAGCAGCATCAGGCTGCGCTCCCCCACGCCCACCACCGTGCCCGCCTTGTGCTCGGTCTCGTCCGGGGTGTTCTCGGCGTCGAAGGTGTCGATCAGGGTCGTCCAGTGGGCGCCGAAGGAGGCGTCGGGGAGCCGGAAGCGGACGGGCTCCCAGTGGGCATTGAACAGCAGCAGGAACGAGTCGTCCACCACCCGGTGTCCGCGCCCGTCGGGTTCGGCGATGGCGTCGCCGTTGAGGAAGACACCGACGGTGTGGGCGTCGGGGCGCCGCCAGTCCCCTTCCGTCATCTCGCGGGCGTCCGGGGCGAGCCACACCAGGTCGGGCAGCGGCTGACCGGCGTGGGTGACGGTCTCGCCGCGGAAGAACCGGCGGCGGCGCAGCACGGGGTGGGCGGCGCGCAGGGCGATGAGCCGGCGGGTGAAGCCGAGCAGCGCCCGCCGCTCGCCGGTGAGCCGCCAGTCGACCCAGGAGACCGGGTTGTCCTGGCAGTACGCGTTGTTGTTGCCGCCCTGGGTGCGCCCGAGTTCGTCGCCGTGACCGAGCATGGGGATGCCCTGGGACAGCAGCAGGGTGGCGAGGAAGTTCCGCTGCTGGCGGGCGCGCAGTTCCCGGACGGCCGGGTCGTCGCTCTCGCCCTCCGCCCCGCAGTTCCAGGAGCGGTTGGCGCTCTCGCCGTCGCGGCCGTCCTCGCCGTTGGCGTCATTGTGCTTGTCGTTGTACGACACCAGGTCACGCAGCGTGAAACCGTCGTGCGCGGTGACGAAATTGACGCTGGCGCGCGGCCGTCGGCGGCTGTGCTGGTAGAGGTCGGAGGAGCCGGTGAGACGGGAGGCGAACTCACCCAGGGTGTGTTCCTCCGCCCGCCAGAAGTCCCGTACGGCGTCGCGGTACCGGCCGTTCCACTCCGACCACAGCGGCGGGAAGTTACCCACCTGATAGCCGCCCTCTCCCAGGTCCCACGGCTCCGCGATCAGTTTGACCCGGCTGATCACCGGGTCCTGCTGGATCAGGTCGAAGAACGCGGAGAGCCGGTCCACCTCGTGGAACTGCCGGGCCAGGGTGGCCGCGAGGTCGAAGCGGAAGCCGTCGACATGCATCTCGGTCACCCAGTAGCGCAGCGAGTCCATGATCAGCTGGAGGACGTGGGGGTGGCGCATGAGCAGGCTGTTGCCGGTGCCCGTGGTGTCGTAGTAGTGGCCCCAGTCGCCGTCCACCAGCCGGTAGTACGAGGCGTTGTCCAGGCCCCGGAAGGAGAGCGTGGGGCCGTGTTCGCTGCCCTCGGCGGTGTGGTTGTAGACGACGTCGAGGATCACTTCGAGACCGGCCGCGTGCAGCGCCTTGACCATGGTCTTGAACTCGGTGACCTGCTCGCCTCGGCCGCCGCCCGCCGCGTAGGCGTTGTGCGGCGCGAAGTAGCCGATGGTGTTGTAGCCCCAGTAGTTGGACAGCCCCCGGTCGGTCAGGACACCGTCCTGCACGAACTGGTGGACCGGCATCAGCTCGACGGCGGTCACCCCGAGCGAGGTCAGATGCCCGGTCACCGCCGGGTGCGCGAGCCCGGCGTAGGTGCCGCGCAGTGCGGCGGGCACCTCGGGGTGGCGCATGGTGAGGCCCTTGACATGGGCCTCGTAGATCACGCTGTCCGCGTACGGCCGGCGCGGTGGGCGGTCGTCGCCCCAGTCGAAGTACGGGTCGGTGACCACGCCGAGCGGGGTGTGCCCCGCGCTGTCGCCGGGGTCGGGCCCGCGTGCCGCGCGCTCGTACAGCGAGGGGTGATTGTCGATCTGCCCGGCCACGGCGGTGGCGTACGGGTCGAGCAGCAGCTTGGCCGGGTTGCAGCGGTGACCGGCCGCGGGGTCCCAGGGGCCGTGCACCCGGTAGCCGTAGCGCTGACCGGGGCCGATGCCCGGCAGATAGCCGTGCCAGACGAAACCGTCGGCCTCGGTGAGGCGCACGGTCCGGGTGCGGGTGCCTTCGGACCCCTCACCCTCATACTCACCGTCGCCGTCGTCGTCGAACAGCACCAGGTCGACCCGTTCGGCGACCTCGCTGAAGAGGGCGAAATTGGTGCCCTCGCCGTCGTAGGAGGCGCCCAGCGGATAGGGGTGACCGCTCCACACGGGCATCCCTTCCTTCTTCCCTCGGTGCGGGGGCTTCTTTCGGTACGGGGACTTCGCTCGGTACGGGGACCGTGTCACCGCGCGCCCTCCAGGATGCCGCCCTGCCGGGGCCCGGGTCCGGCGAGGGCGGCGACCGGGGTCGCGCGGGGCACCGGGAGGACCGCGCGCAGCCGTGGCCCGGGCCCGGTCGGCACCAGCGGGACCCGCTCCCCGTCGCGGGCCCGCTGCGAGAACCAGATGACTCTGCCGCCGCTGCCCGTGGCACAACACCCCCAGCCGTCGCTCATCGCGGCGATCCACTCCAGGCAGCCGCGCAGTTCCTGGTCCGGGCGCAGCTCTCCGCCGTTCTCGCCGATGGCGGTGATCAGATGCTGGCCGTTCCACCACAGCTCGATCGACGTCGTCTTGTCGGTGGCGTGGGCGTCGATGGCCTCCAGCAGCAGTCCGGTGTTGCCGCAGACCGGGTCGACGAGCGGGTCGAGATCCCAGTGACGCAAATGGGCCGCCAGGATGCGCTGGACCTGTCCGACGCGCTCCGGGCTGACCTCCACATCGACGTGGTAGTAGCAGGGCACTGCACTCTTCATCGTGGTCGGCTCCTCACCCGCGGCGCTCCCGTGTCTCCCGGCCCTGGCGGACCCGGCCCCGAACACGAAACGTGAGCGCCGATCGCTTCTGAGTAACTCCACAGTGCTTGCGCTAGGCCATTCGTGCAACACGAGCGCGCCTCCGTCGCATCTGAGCGCACATTTGAGATAAATGCATACACATCTGAGATTGTTGAAGCTCCAACAAGACGCTGCGTCGCCGCGCGTGCACCATGAGTGAAGGCTTCGAGCGGCGCCCGAGGGTCGGGAGCGTGCCTTCGTCGCCCGGAAGGTGAACCGCGCCATGCTGCTACCCGCCAAGGCCGAGGTCACCCGGCAGTTGGGGCGGTACCGGGCCTGGGAACGGATGATGCTCGCCTCACCCGCCGATCGCGCGGTGCGGGCCGTCTTCGAGGACTCCGGCTATACGTTGTGCGTGCTCATGGGCAAGCGGTGTGCGCGGGAGGCCGCGGACGCCGCCGAGCGCTATCTGCGCACCACCCTGACCACGTACTTGCAGGAGCAGAACGGGCGTCGGCATCTCGGCCGGGCCGCCCGGCGGGGTCCCCCCACGGCCCTGCCCACCAGCGCGGGGAGGTAGTCACCTCCCGTAGGGAGGTAGTCGCCTCCGCGGGGAGGTAGTCATCTCCGCGGGGAGGTAGTCATCTCCCCTCACGCAGTTCCCCAGCCGGGCCGCCGATGGGCCCGGCTTCGAGCACGACGGAGGTGAGGACCATGAGCGCGAGTCCGACCATCGGACGCATCCCCGTACGGGACGTCCGCCCGGCGGTCGCGGGCGGCAGCCGCCCGGCGAAGGCGGTGGTGGCCGAGACCTTCCAGGTCACCGCCACCGTGTTCCGCGAGGGCCATGACGCCGTCGCCGCCAATGTGGTCCTCGTCGACCCCGAGGGCCGCCCCGGACCGTGGACGCCGATGCGTGAACTGGCCCCGGGCACCGACCGCTGGGGCGCCGACGTCACCCCGGACGCCACGGGCCGCTGGACCTATGCCGTCGAGGCCTGGAGCGACCCCCTGACGACCTGGCGGAAGGCCGCCCGCGTAAAGGTCCCGGCCGGTATTGACGCCGGACTCGTCCTGGAGGAGGGCGCCGAACTCCACGAGCGCGCGGCGGCGGGCGTCCCGGGCCGGGCGCGCCGGGCCACGGTGCTGCGCGCGGCCCACTCCCTGCGCGACGACGACCGTCCGGTCCTGGAGCGGCTGGCGGGGGCGCTGACGCCGGAGGTGGAGGCGGTGCTCGCCCGGTATCCCCTGCGGGAGTTGGTGACCGCGTCGGTGCCGTTGCCGCTGCTGGTCGAGCGGGAGCGGGCGCTCTTCGGGTCGTGGTACGAGTTCTTCCCGCGCTCGGAGGGGACAGCGGCCGAGCCGCACGGCACGTTCCGTTCGGCCTCGCGCAGGCTGCCCGCCATCGCGGCGATGGGCTTCGACGTGGTGTATCTGCCCCCGATCCATCCCATCGGCACGACGTACCGCAAGGGCCCCAACAACACCCTCTCGTCGAGCCCTCGGGACGTGGGGGTGCCGTGGGCGATCGGGTCGCCGGAGGGCGGGCACGACGCCGTGCATCCGGGGCTGGGCACGCTGGAGGACTTCACCCGGTTCGTGGACACGGCCAGGGGACTGGGCCTGGAGGTCGCCCTGGACTTCGCCTTGCAGTGCTCCCCGGACCACCCCTGGGTGGACAAACACCCCGAGTGGTTCCACCACCGCCCGGACGGGACCATCGCCCACGCGGAGAACCCGCCGAAGAAGTACCAGGACATCTACCCCATCGCCTTCGACACCGACCTCGACGGCCTCATCACCGAGACCGTGCGGGTGCTACGGCACTGGATGACGGCCGGGGTACGGATCTTCCGGGTCGACAACCCCCACACCAAACCCGTCATGTTCTGGGAACGGGTCATCGACGAGATCAACACCGCCGACCCCGACATCATCTTCCTCGCCGAGGCGTTCACCCGCCCCGCGATGATGCACACCCTCGCCCAGATCGGCTTCCAGCAGTCCTACACCTACTTCACCTGGCGCAACACCAAACAGGAGCTGACCGAGTACCTCACCGAACTGTCCGGCGAGACGGCCTCCTACATGCGGCCCAACTTCTTCACCAACACCCCGGACATCCTGCACGCCTACCTCCAGCACGGCGGCCGCCCCGCCTTCGAGACCCGCGCCGTCCTCGCCGCCACCCTCTCCCCCACCTGGGGCATCTACTCCGGCTACGAACTCTGCGAGAACACCCCCCTCCGCGAGGGCAGCGAGGAGTACCTCGACTCCGAGAAGTACCAGCTCACCCCCCGCGACTGGGACACCGCCGAACGCGAGGGCCGCTCACTCGCCCCCCTCATCACCCGGCTCAACGAGATCCGGCGAAGCCACCCCGCCCTCAGACAGCTACGCGATCTCCACTTCCACCGCACGGACAGCGAGTCCGTCATCGCGTACAGCAAGTGCGCGGGCGATGACCGGATCCTGACCGTCGTCAGTCTCGACCCCCACCAGGTCCAGGAGGCCACGGTCTTCCTGGACCTGCCCCGGCTCGGCCTGGACGAGAGCGCGGCCCTGACCGTCCACGACGAACTCTCGGACGAGACCTACACCTGGGGCAGCGCCAACTATGTGCGCCTGGACCCCGGCCGGACCCCGGCCCATGTGCTCCACGTACTACGACGAGCACCCCACACACCCCACACACTGCACGCACCGCAGGCCGGCCCGGCGTCCGCAGCATCGCGAAACGGAGGGTGACCCGCCCGATGACAGTCAATGAGCCCGTCCCGGACACCTTCGAGGACACCCCCGCGCAGGACCGCGACCCGGAATGGTTCAAACGCGCCGTCTTCTACGAGGTCCTCGTCCGCTCCTTCCAGGACAGCAACGGCGACGGCGTCG